>CAZFJU010000015.1:4941-32488 GCA_964518995.1 uncultured Gammaproteobacteria bacterium | reverse complement strand
CCGCGGGACCGTTCGCGGCGCTCGAGTAACGCTCGCATTGCAAGCTCCGCTGGCCTCGGCGCGACATTGAGGCTCGAAAGCGCGCCTCAGGACATTAGTGAATGCAAGTCAACGCGGGGAGATAAATCTCGACGCCGTTGCGCATCCACATCTCCCGGAGCGGCGGCGAATCGATGGTGCGAGGATCAAGCAGATCATCAAAAAAGAGGTGCTCGTTGAGCTGCACGGAACCCGTTCCTTCCTCGTGGTCGCTAAGCTCGCCGATCCAATCAATTTGCCCCATATACAGGTTGGGGCCCACCGCTTGGAACGATTGATAGCGGTGCTCCATCGTGCGCCAGGCGCCGCTATGACTGACGGTCAAAGAAAGAATTTCGTCGCCCCGCGGGCAATATACCCGCCCCGTCATTTGCGCGCCGTCCTGAGCAAAATCGATCTTGATGTCCTCGTGGAAGTGCGGAAGGCTCCAAAGATCAATGGCGTGCTGCCGTGCCTCGGCATGAGTCGAGCCGAGACGCAGCGGCGCTACAGCGGCATGTGGAAAAACATCACCATGCAAGAGCCGTGGCACGGCGAACACCGACAGCACGACCTCCTGATAAGGCCCGATCGGGCTGCGGTCGAACTCAAACAGCGTGACGGTCAAAACACTGGTGCCGTGCCACGCTTCGACCGGTTCGACACCTTTAGGAGTGAGGCGCCGCGCGTCCTCGGTGGGAATTTCAAAGGACCCGCTGATCATCCATGGAAAGCGGTACTCGACAGGAGTCATTCAATTACCCCGTGCGTGCGCAGCTCGTCCAGGATGATAATCAGTGCTTCGTCGAGCTCCGCTTGGGAGTGACACGCCGAGACGGATACTCTTAGCCGTGCTTTACGCTTCGGCACGCCTGGATACGTGGCGGGTTGCAGATAGACGCCACGAGCTCTGATCCCTTGGGCGACCTGAAACGCTTTTGTATCGTCGTAGATCATGATGGGGATGATCTGTGATTCGGAGCTGGCGATATCGCAACCGGCAGCGCGTAGCGCCGACCTCACATAGCTCGCGTTGTCTTGGAGCTTTTGCCGCAGCTGAGGCTTGGCTTGCACTTCTCTGAGTGCAGCCAAGATTCCTGCCGTGACCGCCGGCGGCAATGTGCAGGAAAAAAACCGCGCGCGGCTATAGCCCGCCATGTAGTGGGTGAACGCCTTGCTGCCGCACGCATAACCCCCAATGCCGCCTAAGGCCTTCGAAAAGGTGCCCATGTGGAAGTCGACTTCATGCTCGAGCCCAAAATGCTCGGCGACGCCTCGACCGGTAGGCCCAAACAAACAGCTGGAATGCGCCTCATCGATCATGATGCGCGCCTGGTGGCGTTTGGCCACCTCGACGATGGCCGGCAGCTTGCAGAAGTCGCCGTCCATGGAGTAAAGGCCTTCAACCACGATGAGTTTCTTGCCCGTGACGCCGTTCAGCTTCCGATCGAGGTCTGCGGCGTTATTGTGGCGGAACAGTCGCGTGTTCGCCTTGGATAACACTGCGCCGTCAACGATCGACGCGTGCGAGTATTGATCCAAGAAGACATGATCGCCGGGGCGAAGCAGAGCCGAGATGATGCCCACGTTCGCGCTGTAGCCGGAGGGATAAAGTATCGCCGCCTCTTTGCCCTTGAACCGGGCGATCTCAGCCTCCAGCTCCCGATGCACATCAAAGATGCCGCTCAGAATGGGGCCGCCCGAGGCGCCGAGGCCATATTTTTCCACAGCCGTAATGACGGCACGCTTTACGACCGGCGAAGTCGCCATGCCAAGGTAATTATAGGAGGACAGATTGATAAGCCGGTGCGGCATACCATCACGATTGCCGCGCACGGTGATTTGGGTATCGGCTGGGCCCAGCGCCGCTTCTTGATAGAGGTGGTAACCGGCCGATAACGCGTGGTCAGTCCACCACTCATCGTAGGGCTTCAGAAGATCCAGGACGTCTTGGCCGGCACCATAGTAGAAGTGGCTTAAATCGTACTCGCCAGCCGTGCTGAGCCGCGGATTTTTTAATAGCATGGCAAGGCCCTACGGAAGGATGGAAAGACATCATGGACAATACCATCTTTGGTGCTGCAAGGCAGCACGGGGAGCGTCAGCGCCCGAGCGCCTGCCGCTTCAGCGCAGGCTGCAGCGCCGTCATCAGCGCCGCCGCCGCGACACAGTAAAGGCTCAATACGAGCAACTGCGCTTCGAGCGCGACTCCCGCGTCGAGGAGCACGCCAATCGCGCCCGGCGCAATGGCCGAGGAGAACACGATGCCCGCGACGACGATCGCGCGAATGGAACCGAGGTGCGTAGTGCCGTAAAGCTCAGGCCACAGGGCTCCCTGGATCGTCGACGACCCGCCCTGCGTCAGCCCGATCAGCGCCATGAAGACCGGCAGCACCCACGGGCTGCCGGCGAACGCGACCAGCGCCGCGGCGGCGGCCAGCGGAAACAGCAGCACTGGCAACAGTCGTCTTGCGCTGAATCGGTCGATCAAGTAGCCCGCGAAAAGCGTGGCGACGAGGTGCACGAGCGCGAGCAAAGGGAACGCCGCGGCGAACCACGCGAGCGGCCAGCCTTTGCTGTCGGCGATCGTGACCTGATTAAAGAAGAGACCCGTGACGACCAGCGGCGGCGCCAGGAACCCCGGCATCAGGGCATAGAATAGCGGGCTGCGCAGCACCTGCGCGCGGGTCCAATCGTGCCGAGTAGGCGTCGGCGCCGCCGGTCCTCCGTGCGCCGCGTCGTCCACGGCGGGCTGGCGCTCGCGGCGCACGAGCCATAGCAGCGCCGGAATCGAAATGAAGACGAGCGCCGCGGCGCCCGCAGCCCAGGTCTGCCGCCAGCCGATCGTCGCCGCGAGCGCAACGGCCGCGGGCGGCAGCAGCGCCTCCGCGGCGGGGAATCCGAGCGCCGCCATCGCGACGGCACGGCCGCGCTTTCGATTGAACCAGCGGCCCATCGCGGTCATCGCGACGTGCGTGAGCATGCCCTGGCCGAAAAACCGCAGGCCGAACAGCAGCAGCCCGAGCGCCCACAGCGATTCGACGACGGACATCCCGATCGAGGTCAGCGCGAGCGCCACGAGCGCACCGGTGCCGAGCCACCGCGCCGGTAGCCGATCGGCCAGCTTGCCCGCCACCGTCAGCATGACGGCGCTGCCGAGCGTGCCGACGGTGTAAAGCAGGCCGAACTGGCCATCGGTGATCGCCAGATCCGCTTTCAGGTACCCGGCGAACAGCGATATGAAATAGGTCTGGCCGAACCCCGATGACAATGTCAGCAGAAAACCGCCGGCGAGCCACCGGGCCTCGGAGCGCAGATTGGCCGCGAGCATCCGTGTTCATCCTTCGCGCCGCCGTCCTTCGGCCGCATCGCGCGGATGATGCCGGGAATCGCCGGCCGAGTGAATCGCGCGCTGCGCCGCAGCGCCGCGTTCCAACCACTACACGGCCGTTCTCCCCAAAATCTTGCCCGGGCACCGTTTCAGTCGAGCGCCACTTCGTCCGGAACTCTTTCGCTTCGGTTTATGATGTCCATTGCAACTGCCTGGGGAGGATCGATGAGAACAACAATACTGGGTTTGGCTGGGCTCCTGGCGGCATCGCTGACGATGCCGGTCGCCGCGCAGCGCGACGTGCCGATGCGGAACGGTATTCCGATCGCGCCCGACGGGCTCATTGTGCCGCCGTTGCCGAAGGAGCCGGTCGTCTACGATACCGCGGAAGGGCAGATGATCCGGGTGACGGTCCTCGCGCGGGATCTCGAGCAGCCTTGGAGCATCGCGTTTCTGCCTGACGGTGACTTGCTGGTGACCGAAAGGCCTGGGCGTCTGCGCCTGATTCGCGACGGCCAACTCGCGGCCGAGGCCGTGCAGGGCGTTCCCGAGGTCGTCGCACGCGGCATCTCGGCCGGGCTGTTCGATGTTGCGCTCCACCCGAAATTCGACACCAACGGCTACGTCTACCTTGCTTACACGAAACCCATGCCCGAGAACGGCACGCGACTCGCCATCGCGCGCGGTCGTTGGGACGGCAGCCAGCTGGTGGGCACCGAGGACATCTTCCTCACCGGCGGGGGCGCGTCGCGCCTCGCCTTCGGTCACGACGGGATGTTGTACGCCTCCGCTGGAGGCACGGTCCTGCGCCTCACGCCTGAAGGCGAAGTACCGCCCGATAATCCATTCGTAGGCGACGACACCCGCTCGCCAGAGGTATTCACCGTCGGCCATCGGAGCACGATCGGCCTGGCCGTGCATCCCGTCAGCGGTGAAATCTGGCAAAACGAGAATGGTCCGAACGGCGGCGACGAGATCAACGTGCTGAAGCCCGGCGCCGACTATGGCTGGCCGCGCGTCAGCTTGGGCCGCGCCTATCCCGGCCCGTGGCACTCCGAGCGCTTTCAGGACTCGGGGATCGAGGATCCGATCGTGTATTGGATGCCGTCGATCGCCGTGTCCGGCATGACGTTCTATACGGGCGACGCTTTGCCGCTGTGGAAAGGCGACGTGTTCGTCGGGAGCTTGCGCACCGGCGAGATTCCCGGCACCGGCCACGTCGAGCGGATCGTGTTCAACCTCGAGATGGAGGAGCTTCGACGCGAGTCGCTGCTCGTCGATCTGCGCCAGAGGATTCGCGATATTCGCATGGGGCCGGACGAGCTGCTGTACGTGCTGACTGGCGAGGACGACGGAGCGGTGCTCAGGATCGAGCCGGCGGAGTGATCCGCCGCTTTTCGGCTCCATCTCGCGCGATTCTCTTCGTGTGCGCGCGTGTGACGCCCCCTAAGCTTGACTTGTCGTGTTCCGATAAAGCGTGGTCTCCGATGAAGTGGATGCGAGTGGTTCGTTCTGATTTGATCGCCAGTACTCTGCTGGTTTGGGTTTGGGGCTGTAGCGGCGCCGCGCTGGCGCAAGATCCCGCCGTTCCCGAGCGCCCAGACTTCACCGGAGTGTGGACATGGAACCTCGATGAGGGCGAGAACCCGGTTCGGTCGCTGCAGGCGCAAGCTCAGAATCTGCCGTACACCGACGAAGCCCGGCCGCGTATCGAGGAATACCAGGCGATGGCGCGGCTTTCCTTGGAGAACCCCGGCAGCATGTGCGTGCCGTTCGGCATGCCTCAGGCGATGCTCTTCTCGGGCGGCTACCCGATGGAAATCATCCAGCGCCCGGAGCAGGTCACGGTGATCTTCGAGGCGTACTCCGAAGTGCGGCGGATTTTCATCGAGCCGCATCCGTACCTGGCGGAGAACGAGTGGCCGTCGCTGATAGGCTTTTCGACCGGGCGCTGGGAGGGCGATACGCTGATCGTGCACACGTCGCGGCTCAAGGAGCAGCTATCCGGAAATTTCCCGCACAGCGACCAAGCCGAAATCGAGGAACGCTACCAGCTTCTCGTGCAGGATGATGGCACATCGGTCCTCGTCAATCACTGGACGCTGACGGACCCCGTCTTCTACTCGGAACCTGTGTCGCGGCGCCGGGAGTGGAAACCGCTCGGCAACGATCGGCATCTGCACGAGTTCGCCTGCATGGAAGATCAATGGGCCGTACGCGAGGCTTACCTGCTCGAGCGTTACCGCGAAGGCGATCCGGTCATCGCGAATGAGACGAACTAAAGGTATAAGCAATGCACGCCGCAAAACTCTTCTCCGCCTCGCTGTGGATGGCGCTGGCCGGCAGCACGTACGCCCATCACTCGAATACGCCGTTCGACATGTCGCGTAGAGTCGAGGCTTCGGGCATCGTCCAAAAAGCGGACTTCAGGAACCCGCACTCGCAGCTCACGCTCGTGATCGAGCGGGAAGAGGGTCCTGACGCAGTGACGTTCGAGGGTCACTCGCTGACGACGCTGCGCCACTACGGTCTCTTGCCGTCGATGGTCCAAGACGGCAGCGTCGTGACGATCAGCTACGCTCCACGTATCGACGGCAAGCCAGGCGGCATCTTCCTGAAGATCGTCGCCGAATCCGGTCAAACGCTCGACTTTTCGAATCTCGGATACGATTGAGGCCGAGAGGGTGCGGCTCGCGGCGTCATCGCGGTGCCGTGCTGCCGACAGACGTCGTTCACGAGGTTGTCCGATGATTCGTGCTGCAGCTCGTTTTCTGACCACCACGGCGGCCGCGCTCCTCGGATGCGCTGCGGCAGCCCCGGTTTCCGCGCAGCACGGGTTCGAAGAGGAGGACGGCGCGAGCATCTATGCGACGGCGTGCGCAGAGTGTCATGGCGAGCAGGGCAACCTGATCGACGGCATCGATTTGGGCCGCGGGGATTTCGGCCGTCCGCTGACGGACAACCAGCTTGCAAGCCTGATCATGAACGGCATCGCGAACACCACGATGGGGCCGGCGGATCTGGACGAGGAGGAGATCGAGGAACTGGTGTTGTTCCTGCGTGACAACGCGCGGCCGCGCGAGGAACCGCGGCTCGCCGGCGACGCGGTCCGGGGCGAGGCGCTATTTCAAGGCAAGGGCGAGTGCATAGACTGTCACCGCATCGACGGCAGCGGCGGACGAATTGGCCCGGACTTGAGTTGGATCGGCAGATCTCGCCGCACGAGTGATCTACTGGAGTCGATACTCGACCCGGCCATGGAGGTGCGGCCGCATAATCGGTTCTATCGAGTGGTCACAGACGCGGGTGAAGAAGTCAGCGGGCGGTTGCTCAATCACGACTCCTTCACTGTGCAGCTTCTCGATCTCGATGAGCGGCTGCGCTCGTTTCGAAAGGCCGATTTGCGCGAGCAGGGCTTCGTGGACACCTTGATGCCTTCGTATCGCGACAAGCTCAGCGAGCAGGAGGTCGCGGACCTCGTCGCCTATCTCGCATCGCGGCGGGGGCCGTGAGCACCGCCCCGTGATAGGCGGGCGCTTGCGCGCCCGCCTTCGAGGCCCCGACGAGCGAAGCGCTCCACGCGCTTAATCCGCTAACTCAGAAAGCGAGCTTCACCGCAACGAACGCCCGCCTGCCCAAGACATCGTAGTGGCCTCGATTCGTGCTGCCGAGCGCGTTGTTTCCGGGCCGCCGGCCGACGATCTCCGGGTCCGTGTCGAACAGATTATCGATGCCGAACCGCATGCCGACCTGGTCGTTGACTTGCCAGCGACCGAACAAGTCGAACATGTCGTATGCGCCGACGCCTTCTATATCGGTCGCGGGACTCGTGATCGCGCTTGCGTCGAGCGCCGAGGGCAGGTGCCGCCAACGCAAACCGAAACTGACATCGCCAAGGTTATAGCCGACCGTTGTCAGCAGCCGCCAATCGAATTGGCCGCCCTGCGCCAGACTCCCGGTGTAGTCGATGTACTCATCCTCGGATGAAGCTTGCTCTTCATAGCTGATCAGATAGTTCAGCACGGAGTTTACATACATGGAGTGAGTGCCGACGTCGCCGCTCCAGTTGAGCTGCAGATCGACTCCGGACGTGCGCAGGCCGCCGAGATTGAAGTATGGCGCCGACACGCGCAAGCGTCTGCCGTTCTCGTCGCGCTGGATCATACGGCACCATCCGCCTGGATCGTCGATGGTGTAGGTGGGATTGCTTCCGTCCACGTTGAAGCACTTCTGATAAACCGTGTAGACGCTAATCCTGGAGATCGCTCCCTGGATGTCGACGTCGTAGTAGTCGATCGAGGCGGTAAGGCGGTCGCCGCTCCAGACCGCGCCCAGGGTGTACGTCTCTGCCTCCTCGGGATCGAGGTTTGGATTACCTTGCTGTATCTCGACCTCGAGGCCGAAATTCGGAATGTTCTGCCACGAGGAGGGGTCCTGATCGAAGATCGAATCCGGGTGATTGATGATGGCCGAGCACAGCGCTTGAACCTCGGCTTGGCGCGGGTTCTCCGGCGTATTGCCCCAGGAGCGGTTCTGCACGCCGGTGTTGGTCGCGCACGGATCTCCGCCCGGAAAGCCGACCAGCGCTAGCGTCCTGCCGAGGAAGAGCTCGGCCGTATTCGGCGCCCGGTTGGCCACCTGGCGACCGCCTCGGAAGCGGAGTCGGTCCGTCGCCTGGTAGTCGAACAATGCTTTGTGGGTACCGACCCGGCCAGCCGTGTTGTAGTCGGAACTGCGTGTGCCGAGTTCGAGCGTGAAGCGTTCGGTGACCGGAATGAGTAGCTCGCCGTAGAGCTCCAAGACGTCGGTGGCGCCGACGGAGTCGTCGGCTTGGATCACGCCCACCGGCCGGTTGAAGATCGAGCGGTTGTCCTGGAGGCTGTCCGGATGATACTCGAGTGTGTTCTCCCGATAGCTCGCACCGAGTGCGAAGCGCAGATTGCCTCCGGGAATATCCATGATGCCGCCCTGCATGTTGAACTCGGCGATTTTCTGCTCGACGTCGGTCGTCGAGCGGAGCACCGTGACAATGGAATCGATACAATCGGCAGAGGGCGTAAAGCTCGTGAAGACCGGCAGCCCAGAAGTGCACTCGAGCTCGAAGCCATTGCCCACGTCGATGTGCAAATTTTGACCGTAGTTTGGAGCGCCGACCACGGCTCGATAATTCTCCAGCGCGAGGTGCCCGGGGAGGCTTGAGACAATGTGGGTGTCGCCCTGCGACACATAGGCTTCCCACGTCCAGTCTCGATTCGGAAACGAGCCTTCGAGGCCTGCTGCGATCTGATAAACAGTGGTATCGCCTACGGTCTTCCGTGAGCCGATGTATTCCGTGACGTCGTAGAGTGACCAGGGAGCGGTTGGATCCGGCCGCGAGTCGAGCAGCGTCTCGAGGTGCTGCGGTATCGGAAAGTTGGTGTTGTCGTAGGGTATTGGAGCGCCCCACAGCAGGCCTTGCGCGGGCGCATACGACGCGACGGCTTCGACCTCGATGCTCGAGAAGTTTCCCTGTGCAAACGCGGACAGATTGTCCGTCACCCGATGTACTGCTCGCGTGAAGAACGAGTAGCGGTTGAGACCGGCGGACGCCTGCGTATCTTTGTCGTCCCCGTCGAGGTTACCGTCGCTCTGAATCTTGTTGATATGACCGGGGCCTGAGGGGCCGCGATAGTTGATCGCGCCGGTGGTTTGGAAGAGTGTGCCGTCGGCGTTGAAGTGGAAGACTTGACGTGGGTTCGCTGTGCCCGGTGCGTAGCCGTAGCTCCCGAACACCGCGTCCACCGCGGTCTGGCTCGGCGGATTGGACAGCGGCTCGTAACCGGCATCGTACAAAAAAATGGCCGAGCCTTGCGTGCCGGGGTCGTTCCAGCCCCTAACGAAAAAATCACGATCACGCTCCCAGACCGGATTACGGCGCACCCAGTCGATCCCCATCATGACGTTGCCGCTGTCGCTGAAGTTGCTGCCCATCAGCAAGCTGAGGCGCGTCTCTTCGCCTCCGCCGTGCTGTGTGCCGCTCGTCTGCATGTCGAGATCGATGCCTTCGAAATCGTCCTTGACAATGAAGTTGACGACGCCGCTGATCGCGTCAGCGCCGTAGACGGCCGAAGCGCCGCCTGTGATGACCTCCACGTTGGCAATCGCCGACGCCGGCACCGTATTGACGTCTACGGCCAGTGTTGCGCTCGAGGGCTGGCCGCGTCGACCGTTGATGAGCACGAGATTTCGGTTCGTTCCTAACCCGCGTAGATTGAGCGTCGAGAGCCCGGGCGTGCTGAACGCGCCCGGTGTATCCTCACCGCTCGAGAATTGCGAGCCCGCGGGCGTGAACTGCGGCAGTCGATTGAGCACCTGCTCTACCGAGATCGAACTCGTTTCTTCGAACTCTTCGGCGCCCACGGTGACGATCGGGCTGGGGGCCGTGAAATCACGCCGCGCGATTCGCGATCCGGTGACGACGACCTCCTCGACTTCCTGTGCGCCTGCGGAACTGTGATAGCCGCCGCTGGTGAAGACGGCCGAAACAGTGGCCGCCAGAGCCGTCAGTCTTGGACGGTGCTCGAGTCGTGATCTCATCTATCCTCCTTGGAGTGGCGCGTATAACCGGAGCCGGTATCGGTACGGGTGGCATACATTATTCCTAGAAGGACAATGCTGGAAGAGGGTAGGGATGATTTCCGGGGAGCTTGAGCGCAGCAGAAATCGAAATCGGCGTCCACGTGCGACTGACGCGGTGACCGCCGAGCATTTAGTCTGCCTACGGAACGCGTCGAACGAAAAAGAAGCGCCTGCGGGCGCCGACAGGCCAGGCGACGATCTGGTGCAGACTTGGCTTCCGGCCGCCTGCCCTCGCCTACAATGTCCCTCATGAACCCATCGAACGACAGAGATAGCCCGCCGAAGCTCTACCGAAATAAGAAGAACGGCAGAACGTATCAGGTGTACCTCGAGGTAATCGACTGCACGAACGGCCGCGAAGACACGCCCATGGTCGTTTATGGCCTCGAGGGCGGTCCTCCGCGGTTCGTGCGCGAGGCCGCCGAGTTTGCGCTCAAGTTTGAGCCGCTCTGACGAGGAGCAAGGTCGCTCGGTCCCGCTCTGACGACAAGCAGTGGCTCGTCCCGTTCTGTGCCGCAGTTCGATCTACGACACTCGTAACGGCCGGCTCGAGCCGGTGAACGAAGCCATGGAAGCAGGGCGAGCGGCCGCCGCCGGTAGCGCTCCCCTCTTCGAGAATATCTGCTTGTCGCGCCGGCTTGCCCTGCGGCGCTATACTCGGTTCGCTCTCCTACCTGGCTGGGTGGCCGGCGAGGTTCCGTGTCCAGGCTTCCCGCTGCGGCAATCGTGATCGACCTTCCGGGCGCCCTGCGCCGCGTCGCCGCGCCCGGTGTGCTCGCGGCTGCGTTCGGCGGGCTGCCGTTGGCCACTGCGCAATCGCTGCAGGCGGGCGACCGGCCGGTGCCGGAGGTGCCGCACATCGAGCAGCAATACGTTATCGACGGTGTGCTCGACGATCCGATCTGGGCGTCAGCGCTGACCTTCGATCTGCCGATCGAGACGAGCCCGCGCGAGAACGAGCCGGCAGCGGTGACCACGCACGCGTACATCGTTGAGACCGGCACCGCTCTGCTCGTCGCGTTCGACGCAAAGGACCCGGATCCGACGCAGATCCGTGCGTATCTCCGGGATCGCGACGCCGCGTTCAACGACGACCACGTCGGAATCGTGATCGATACGTTCAATGACGAGCGGCGCGCGTTCGAGTTTTTCGTCAACGCACTGGGCGTGCAGATGGACCTGATCCAAGACGACGTGCGGCGCAACGACGACGACTCATGGGACGCGATCTGGGAATCCGCGGGCGCGATCAATGATGACGGTTACACCGTCGAGATGGCGATTCCGTTCGACCAGCTGCGCTTTCGTCGCGGCTCGGCGGAACAGACCTGGGGGCTCGACCTGATCCGTATTTATCCGCGCGAAAATCGCACGCTGCTCTCGATCAGTCCGCGCGAACGCGGCCGCAACTGCTATTTGTGCCAGCTGCCGAAGATCAGCGGCTTTGCGAACGCCGAGGCCGGCATCGATCTCGAGATCGTGCCGTCGCTGACCGCCTCACGCACGGACACACGCAACCCCGATAGCGGCCGCCTACAGGCAGGACCTGCTAACGAGGAGCTTGGAGTCACGGTGAGCTGGGGGATCACGCCGGATCTCACGGCGAACGTGGCGCTCAACCCCGATTTCTCCCAGGTCGAAGCGGATGTCGCGCAGCTCGACGTGAACAATCAGTTCTCGCTGTTCTTTCCCGAGACGCGGCCGTTCTTTCTTGATGGTGCGGACTATTTCGCGACGCACATCAACGCCGTCTTCACTCGCACGGTGGCGGATCCCGATGTCGGCCTGAAGCTGACGGGGCGAAGCCCGACCAGCACGTATGGCGTTCTGCTCGCCGAGGACGCCGTGACGACGCTGCTGTTCCCCGCGGCGCTGCGGTCGTCGAATCATGTGCTCGAGCAAGCGAATCGTGTGCTCGTCGGGCGCTACGCACATGCATTCGGCGGAAATGCGTCGACGCTCGGGGCGCTTGTGACGAGCCGCTCCGGAGAGGGGTACAGTAATCGCGTGGCCGGCATCGACGGCCGCATGCGCCTGAGTGATCGGCACAACCTGCGCTTCCAATACCTCGACTCGGAAACCGAGTACCCAGAGGACATCGTGGCGCGCTTCGGTCAGCCCGCCGGCCTGTTCGGCGGCAACGCTTTGAGCGTCGACTACGACTTCGACTCGCGGCAATGGTGGGCCGAGGCCGGCTACACGCGGCGGGACGAGGGGTTTCGCGCGGATGCCGGCTTCGTCAATCAGGTCGGGTTCGCCGAGACCGAGCTCGGCTTCGGCCGGGTATGGCATGGCGACGGCGACGGGTGGTGGAACCAGTTGCGTGTTGGTCTGAGCGTCGAGCGCGCCGAGGACATTGGCGGGCAGCTTCTCGAGCGTCGGCGATCCAGCTGGTTCACCTTTAACGGCCCGTTCCAGTCGTATTTCGAAGTGGGTCGCAACGATGGGGAGCAGCTCTGGGACGGCGTCCATTACGATACGGGCGACGTGTTCGTCTTTGGGCAGTTCCGGCCGCAAGGGGCGCTCCATTTTTCACTGAACGTGTCGCGCGGCCGGCAAATCGACTTCTCGAACTCACGGCTCGCCGATCAGCTGCGCGTGCAGCCGTCGTTGGACCTGAATGTGGGGCGACACGTGCTGGTGCGGCTGCGTCATACCGTGCTGCAGCTCGACAGCCGCGACAGCGACGAGCGCATTTTCGACGCGCAGCTCAGCGACGCCCGGCTGACATGGCAGTTCAATTTGCGCAGCTTTCTGCGCTTTACCGTCCAGCGCCAGCATGTGAAGCGCAATGTCGCGCTGTTCGTCGCGGCGGATACGCCGTCGCACAGCCTGACGATGGGCACGCAGCTGCTTTACTCGTATAAGGTCAATCCACAGACCGTGTTCTTCGCCGGGTACTCTGACCACTACGTGGACGACGATCGTTACGTCGATCTGACGCGTACTGACCGGGCTTTTTTCATCAAGCTTGCATACGCCTGGGCGCCGTAGCGGCGCTCAGCGGCGCACACTGTGCCCGGCGGCAGCGCTCAACGTTGCGCTCAGCGTCCCATTTGACGCCGCGGCCGGCCGTCCCGGCGAGGGCGCCCCGCGGGGGCGTAAGGCGGGCAACGTGGCAGGAGAGCGGCGCTTTCGTTTGCCGTGCTTCGCGCCATGGGTGAGCCCCGCAAAAAGTGTGGTACGCTCCGGCGGATCATCACCAGGGGGGTCTAGCGCCTGTGACTAACGATCCGCGCCAAACCATAATGAATTCGCCCATGAGCCGGATGCAGATCATCGCGGTTGCGATCACGATCGGCTTGAACGCTCTGGACGGCTTCGACGTGATGTCGATCAGCTTTGCGTCCCCGGAAATCCTGCGGGAATGGGGCATTACGCGCAGCACGCTCGGCATCGTTCTATCGATGGAGCTTATCGGCATGGCCGTCGGCTCTATTTTGATCGGCGGCGTTGCCGACAGATTCGGCCGGCGCAAAACGATGCTGGGCTGCCTCATAGTCATGACCATCGGCATGTTCATGGCGACGACCGCAAATGGCGTCTATTCGCTGTCGTTCTGGCGCGTCATCACCGGTCTCGGGATCGGCGGCATGCTGGCTGCGATCAACGCCGTGGCCGCCGAGTTCTCCAATGCGAAACGAAAGCACCTGTCCGTCTCGCTGATGGCGATCGGTTATCCGATCGGCGCAGTGGTCGGCGGCGTGATAGCGGCCGAGTTGCTTGCGATTTACGGGGGCTGGCGGCCGATCTTCTACTTTGGGGCCATTGTCACGGCCGCGTTCATTCCGCTCGTATGGTTCTTCGTGCCCGAGTCGGTGCACTGGCTGGCGCGGAAGCAGCCCGTCGGAGCCATTGAGCAGATCAACGCGACTCTGAAGAGGATGGGGCATGCGGCCATTTCGGCGCTGCCGACGATTTCCGATGAGGACCGCAAGCGCACGGTGTCGGACCTGTTCGCGCCGGGGCTTATTTCGATCACGTTGCTCGTCACCGTCGCATACTTTTTCCACATCACGACCTTCTACTACATCATCAAGTGGGTGCCGGAGCTCGTTACGAGCATGGGCTTTGCGTCTTCCGAGGCGGCCCGGGTGCTGGTGTGGGTCAATGCCGGCGGTGCGACGGGCGGAGCGCTGTTCGGGCTGCTCACTCTGCGCTTCCCGCTGAAGGGGCTGACGATTGCCGTGCTGATGCTGTCCACGGCCGCGGTCATCGGTTTCGGCGTCACGGAGCAGGAGCTCACGAGCCTCTCGATGATCTGCTTCGTCGCCGGCTTCTGCATGAACGCCGGCATCGTCGGGTTGTACGCCATCTTTGCGCATGCGTTCCCGACCCATGTGCGCGCATCCGGCACCGGGTTTGCGATCGGCGTCGGCCGCGGCGGCGCGGTGCTCGCGCCGATCTTCGCGGGCTTCCTGTTCGATGCCAACTTCACCTTGCCGACTGTCTCCATCATCATGGGCCTCGGCTCGGTCCTCGGAGCGGTGATGCTGATGATGCTGCGGCTTGGGCCCGATCGGCCGGCCGGGGCGGCGGTCGAGCCCGAGGTCGAGCCGGCGCCGCCGGCGGGGCATCGGCTCGGCAGCTCGACGGCCTGATAAGAGTGGCTAGCGGCTCGTCGGCGGCAAGAGAGCGCCGCCGACGGTCGTCTCGAGCTCTAGCTCAAGGGGCGCGGCGCGAGCTGCGCCCCTTTGCGTTGAAAGGGAAAGGGGGAGCCGATGAGAAAGACCATGGCAGCGGTTCGTGGAGTAGTGCTCGGCACGGTCTGGATGCTTCTTGCAGCCGGAGCCGCGGCCGATACCGTGGCGCCCGAAGAGGTCGGGCTATCGTCGGAGCGGCTCGAGCGAATCGGCGAGCTCGTCGACCGTCACGTCGAAGCGGGCGACATTGCTGGCGCCGTGACGCTGGTGGCCCGCAACGGCCGCATCGCTCATCTCGAAGGTCATGGGCTGATGGATCTCGAGTCATCGCGAGACATGGCAGAGGACACGCTGTTTCGTATCGCGTCGATGTCCAAACCGGTCGGCGCGGTCGCGATCCTGATGCTGATCGAAGAAGGTACAGTCAGGCTGACGGATCCGGTCTCGCGCTTCATTCCGTCATATCGCGACATGAAGGTGGCGATGCCTGCGCCGCGCCGCGGTTTCGGCGGGCCGGGACAAGCGGAGGTTTCGGGCTCCTACCCGGTGCCGGCGGAACGGGACGTCACCGTTCTCAATCTGCTGACCCATACGTCCGGCGTCATGAGCGGCGCGCTCAGCAATAGCGGAGCGCAGGGCGCATCCGAGCGCCGTTACGAGCTCGGCGTGGCGTGGACGGAGCAGATCGGCCAGGCGCCGCTCGAGTTTCAGCCAGGCGCGCGCTGGGCGTACAGCGCGCTTGCAGGGTTCGACGTCGTGAGCCGCATCGTCGAAGTCGTGTCCGGGCAGACGTTCGACGCGTTTTTGCGCGAACGAGTATTCGATCCGCTCGGCATGGCGGACACGACGTTCTGGCCGACGCCAGCGCAGCGCGAGCGGCTCGCGTCGAGCTATGTCGCGCGCGATGGCGAGCTTAGCGCACGGCCGAATCCCGATTCGATGTCGGGCGATCGGTATTTTTCTGCGGCCGGCGGGCTCATGACGACGGCGGAGGACTATGCGCGCTTCGCGATGATGCTTGCCAACGACGGGGAGTTCGAGGGCGTGCGGATACTGAGCCCGCGCAGCGTGGAGCTGATGCGCTCCGTGTTCGTGCCGGACACCTGGCCCGGTCGCCAGCCGGGAGAGGCGTTCGGCCTCGGCGTTCGCGTGGTCACCGATCCGGCGCAGCGGGCGACCTGGTTATCCAATGGCAGCTTCGGCTGGAGCGGGTTGTATGGCACCCACTTCTGGATATCGCCGCGCGAGAATCTCGTCGGCATCCTTCTTGCGCAAACGTCCGTGCTGTCTCTTCGTGATGACTTCGAGACCGTGGTGATGCAGGCAGTGATCGAGTGAACCAGTCGACTACAACGTCGGCTGACCCGATCATCTGATTCGGCCGATCGCTCCTGTTTGCCCGCCAAGCGGCCGGCGCCTTCCGCCGTTCCAGGAAGCGCCGGCCCTTTTTATATGGCGACGCGGTGCGCCGTGCCCGTGCCAGTGCTGCCGTACCAGTGCTGCACTGCTTCGCGACCTGGGAACGCTGCCGTTGCGGGCGGCCTCTGCGTTCGCAAAATTTGCATTGCAACGCTTGTGGCCTTCTGTCGCCAGGAACGGCTCGTTATTTGCAAGGGTGTAGCGGGGAGCAGGGATGCAGCGGGGCGAAACCGACTCCTAGCTCAGGCGCCGCGGAGGTTAGGGTTGCATTCGGTAGTGCCGCCTATTCCATGCGTTGTTTCGCTTCTACAAACTAGCCTTGCTTGCGCAAATGTTCCGGTTGCGGTGGCTCGAAAGTAAGCTATGGCTTTCCCTGTCATGGAAATTCTCCTGCTTGCCAACTTTTCGATCCTATGTCTGGAAGTCGGATGGTGTTAGCGGTGCACTGCAAGTACGCTCGCTAACGGAGTTTAGGGTCCGTTTACTATAGGTCTAATATGGCAACGCAACTCAAGAAGAAGGCGAAGACCCGGAAGAAGAGGCTCGATGCGGAAATGAATCGAGACTTCGATGCAGAGGGGGTACGCCGAGCGATGCTCGCCGCGCTCGAGTGCATTTACGAGAACTTTCCGCACATCACGTTGGCACAGTATCTCGTCGCCCTCGAGATTCTGGTCGCTGAAAGTGATGGCAAGCCGCACACTCTGGTTTCGCTCGTGAAGAAGCTCAATATGCCCTTCTCCACTGCATCCCGCGTCGTGTGGTCGTTGACGGCCGAGGGCGGGAACGTCGGTATCGTTAAATATGAGCCCCATCCGACCGATCGGCGGATGAAGTATCTCGTTATCGACCCGGACGGGCTGACGACGGACGTGCCCCGCGCGCTGAACCGCGCAATGGTCGATTACTACGGCGAATCCGTGCAAAAGCTCAAGCGCGCGATGCACTGAACCAGAGAGTTCGTTCCGCTAGTGTCCGGCCACGCGCCGGGCTTCAGGCATTGTGTATGCGTTAGGCGACGCTGAAATAAATACCAGGCGACCTGAGCAGTTCTAGAGCGATCGTCTCGGCGAGGGCGATTGTTGCTAACATCTCTGGCTCCTGTGCCGCTGAACCACGAGAGGAGCATTGCCGGATCGACGTCTGATACCGGCCTCGCCGTCTGCTACGGCGACGGCCCCACGAGCCAAGTCAACGTCCCAGCGGCCGGAGACGCCGCCGCTTATCGTGGCCATAGGCGTCTCCGCGGGCTGCGACGAGCAGGCTTACCGGCTGCTTGCGGCGATGCCCTCGCGTCCCGGGATGGCCTTCGTCGTCGTCTGCGCCGAGCAAAGCGACGGCGCGTCGAGTCTCGCCGATTCGCTCGCGGAGCGAGCATCCTTGCCGGTGGTCGAGGTCGGCATCGAGACGCCGATCGAGCCGAACACGATCCACGTCGCCGCGCCGGGGAGCCGGCTGACCGTCAAGAACGACACGCTGCGGCCGCTGAAGCCGCGGCGCAGAAAGGAGCTGGTAGGGGCCATCGACCGCTTCCTGCACAGGCTCGCGGCGGAAGCGCGAGAGCGAGCCATCGGCATCGTTCTCTCCGGCGGGGCGCTGTATAGCACGTCCGGTCTGCGGGACATCAAGGAGCGTGGCGGCTTGACGTTGGTCGACGAGCAGGCCGGCGCCTTGCTGGAAAGCCTGCCTCGCGGTCCGTTTGCGACCTCCCATATCGACATGATCCTGCCGGTCATCAAAATGCCGGACAAGCTGGTGAGCTATGCCCGACATTGGCACTCGCAGCATCGCGATGCGTCGCGGCCCTCCGACGATCCCGTCCTGCTGAGTGAGGAAGAGCTTCTGCCGGTTACCGAGTTGCTCTTGCTCGAGACGACGCACGACTTTCGCCGTTACCGCAAGAACACGCTTTGGCGGCGCGTGCAGCGACGCATGGGGCTCAACCAAATCGAGCGTATCCCCGAGTACGTCGATCTGCTGCGGCAAAACGGTTCCGAGGTGCAAGCGCTGAGGCGCGATCTGCTGATTTGCGTCACGCGCTTCTTCCGCGACCCGGAGGCGTGGCAGTTTCTTCAGCACCAGGTGCTGCGGAATATCGTCACCGATCAAGAGGCGGATACGCCGATTCGCGTTTGGGTGCCGGGTTGCGCGACCGGAGAAGAGGCATACACCCTTGCGATGTTGCTGCACGAGTGCATCGAGAAAGCCGGTGTCGCGAGGCGCTTACAGGTGTTTGCGACGGATGTTGCGGAGGATGCCCTCGAAGTCGCGCGCGCGGGTGTCTATCCGGCACTGATCGAAAAAGACGTGCGGGCGGACCGCCTCGAGCGTTTCTTCGTCAAGCAAAACGACCACTATCGCGTGACGAAAGAGCTGCGCGAGTCGGTCGTGTTCGCGGAGCAGAACGTGCTCGCGCAGCCGCCGTTCTCGCGGGTCGACCTGATCTGCTGCCGCAACTTGCTCATTTATCTCGAGCCCGAAGCGCAGCAGCGCGTGATGGCGGTTTTCCAGTATGCGTTGCGTGGGAACGGCTGTCTGTTCCTCGGCAGCTCGGAGACGATCGGGCCGGCCAAGACGCGGTTCGAGCCGATCTCGAAGCGGTGGCGGATCTTCCGGCGGATCGGCGCGGCTGTTCCGCCGCCCATCGATCGGCTCGTCGAGCCGGTCGTGCGCGTTCCGGCGCCGCGCTTGCCCTCCACGGTGCCGGCCGCATCGCCGCCGCGTGCTCGCGGCATCGCAGACCGCGTGCAGCGGCAAGTGCTTCGTGAGCTCCACTGCGGCATCGCCGTCGTCGACGCGAAGAACCGGCTGCTCTATCTGCAGGGCGCGGCCGATCTCTACCTGCAACTCTCACTCGGCGAGCTGGCGGCGGATAATCCCGACGTGTTATCGCTCACGCGGGAAGGGTTGCGCTCGCGGTTGCGCGCTGCACTCCGTGAGGCGCGCGCGAGTGGCGAGCTCGTCAGCAGTGACGGGCAGGTATTACGCGACGGTCGCTATGCACGCTGTCGGATCAGTGTCCGTCCGCTCGAGGAGCACGAATGCGACGAAGGCTGGTTGCTCGTGATCTTCGAGCCGCTGATCGATGGCGCCGCCGCGGCGAGCCGGGTCGTCGTCGATTCAGAAAGTGCATTGATCCGCGAGCTGCAGACGGAGCTCGCGAGCACGCGCGACCATCTCAACACGACCATCGAAGACCTCGAAGCTGCGAATGACGCGCTCAAGCTCTCGCACGAGGAAGCGATCTCGATCAACGAGGAGCTGCAATCCGGCAACGAAGAGCTCGAGACCTCAAAGGAAGAGCTTCAGTCGCTGAATGAGGAGCTGGTCACGCTCAACTATCAGCTCGAAGGGAAGGTCGCGGAGCTTCAATCCGCGACCAACGACCTCGAGAATCTGCTCGCGAGCAGCCATGTGCCAACGCTGTTTCTCGACACGTCCTGGCGCATTCGGCGCTTCACGCCGACGAGCCGGCAGCTTTTCAATTTGATTCCGTCCGACGTCGGCAGGCCTCTGACGGACATCGCGTCGACGATCGAGGACCGCGACCTAATAAACGATGCCGAGGCGGTTCTGCTCGACTTGCAGCCGGTCGAGCGCATGGTGCACAGCAAGAACGGCGATAGATACTACCAGCGGCGTATGCTGCCCTATCGCACGGCCGATGAGCGCATAGAGGGCATCGTCATTACCTATGCGGACGTGACCGAGCTGCAGCGTCTCGCCCGCAAGCTGAGCCGGCGGGAGCGCCAACAGAAGGCCCTCGCGCGCTTCGGGCAGCGGGCGCTGAAGGAGAAGAGCCTCGACACCCTGATGGAGGTCGCCGTGCAGACGGTGCGGCAAACGTTCGACGCGGAGTTCGTGAAGCTGCTCGAACTCCTGCCGGATGGCAAGAGCATGCTGCTGCGCGCCGGCACCGGATGGCGTGACGGGCTGGTCGGCACGCTCGTCATGGATATGGACAGCACATCCCAGGCGGCGTATACGCTGATCGCGAATAAGCCTGTCGTCGTTCGCAAGCTCGACGAGGATCCGCGTTTCAAGGCATCCCCGATACTGCTGGAGCACGGCATCGTCAGCGGCTTGAGCACGATCATTCGCGCGGAGAGCGGGCCGATCGGCGTTCTGGGCGTGCATACGACACACGAAGCGCGCTTCACGATCGATGACATCGACTTCATGGAGAGCATCGCGCACATGCTGTCCGATGCCTTCAATCTGCGCCGCAGGGAAGCCGCGTTGCGCGAAGCCGAGGAGCGGCTGCGGCTTGCGACGGCCGCACATGACCTCGGCACGTGCGATTACGACCCGCAGGGCAACCGCATGCACGCAAGCGCGCGCTGGAAGGAGCTGTTCGGTATCCCCGCGGAGACCGACGTCTCGTACGACGTTTACCTCCAGCACGTTCATCCGGAGGATCGGGCGCGCATCGACCAGATCACACAGCTCAGCCTCGACCCGCGGCGTGGCGGCCATTTCGACACGGAATACCGCACCTCACCCGATGTGTCGGGGCGCTTTCGCTGGGTGCGCGATATTCGCCAGACGTTCTTCGAGGGCGGCGTGGCGGTGCGCATGATCGGCACGCTCGAGGACACCACCGGGCGCAAGGCTGCGGAACAGGCCAACCTCGAACGCCTGCATCTTGCTGAGCAATTGACGCGGATCGCGGAGGCGACACCGGGGACGATCTTCACAGCGCGGCTCGGGCCGAGCCGCGCGGAACCGCCGTCGTTCCCTTACATTGCTCCGAACGTGCGCGACACATGGGGCGTCGAGCCCGAAGAGGTCGCGGCCGATGCGAGGATAGTGTTCGAACGCATCCCCGCGGAGGACAACGCGCGCCTGCGGGCTGCCACGATCGAATCCGCGCAGAATATGTCGATGTGGCACACACAGTTTCGTTACCGGCATCCGAGCAAAGGGCTGATCTGGATCGAATCGTATGCCAGCCCGGTCGCGCAGCCGGACGGCAGCATTCTATGGCACGGCATCGCGCACGACATCACGAATCAAAAGCAGACGGAGATGGAGCTGCGTCGGGCGCGCCAGGTTGCCGAGGCCGCGGACCGTGCGAAAAGCGATTTCCTGGCCAACATGAGCCACGAGATTCGGACGCCGATGTCCGCCATCCTCGGTTACGCGGAGATTCTCGGCACACAGCTCGAGAACCCGGATAATCTGCAGAGTCTCGACACGATACGCAGCAACGGCCTTTATCTGCTCGAGATCATTGATGACATCCTCGATCTTTCGCGCATCGAGGCGGGTAAGTTCGAGCTCGGCCGGCGGCGGGTGCGGCCGGATCACATTGTTCTGGATGTTCGCTCGCTGCTGAAGCTGCATGCGACCGAGAAAGGACTCAGCCTCGATGTCGAGTTCATTGGTCCGCTGCCGATGTCGATCGAAACCGATCCGACTCGAGTGAAGCAGATATTGATCAATCTCGTCGAGAACGCGATCAAGTTCACCGAGCAGGGCGGCGTCCGTATCGTGGTGCAGCTACACGCCGAGCGGCAGTTGCTACAGCTCGATGTCATCGACACGGGGCCGGGTATACCTCGTGAGACGCTTGAACGGCTCTTTCAACCCTTCACACAAGCGGATTCATCCGTTACCCGCCGCTTCGGCGGCAGCGGGCTCGGTTTGTCGATTTGCCGCGCGCTCGGACGGATGCTCGGCGGAGACGTGGCAGTAGTCACCGAGCTCGGTAAAGGGAGCACGTTCACGGTGACGATCGGGACGGGCGATCTGAGCGGAGTGGAACTGTTTCAGCCGCGCGGAGATGTGGCCCACGCTTCGGTCGCAGCGGCCGAGCTGCGTCCGTTGTCATGCAACGTGCTCGTCGTCGACGATCGGCGCGACATGCGCTTTCTGGCGCAACATATGCTCGAGGAGGCCGGAGCGCGGGTGGCGCTCGCGGCCGATGGTCGCGAGGCGCTCCAGGAAGTCGCGACGGCGGAAGCGGCGGGCGTCGGTTACGATATAATTTTGCTGGACATGCAAATGCCGGTGCTGGACGGATATGCTGCCGCGGCCGCGCTGCGAGAGCGCGGCTTCGATCGCCCCATCATTGCCTTGACCGCGAACGCCATGAAGCAGGACGAGCGCCGCTGCCTCGAATCGGGCTGTGATGATTACCTCAGTAAGCCGCTTTCGCGCGCGACGCTCGTCAACACCATCGCCTATTTCACGACCGAGATCTCCGTCGCGGACGTCGCCGCCCGCCGCGCGGTGCACGGCCGCAGCGGCCGGGACGGCGGAAATCTCCAGGGTAACGCCTCAGACGACCGCACTGTCCCGGCGGCAGACGGCCGCACGGTTGGCGCAGCGCTGCCCGGCGGTGAGAGCTCCGGCATGAGTCCGCTCGGAGCGGGCGCTGAGCACAGCCGCGCCGCGGCGCCCGAGAACGAGCACGGCCAAGGCGGCGGCGGAGGCTCGGCTTCCGGGCCGCCGGGCGACGGCGCGTCGGGAGAGCCGGGGCCGTCGAAATCAACACGCCGCGTGCTGCTCGTCGATGACAACAGGGACAGCTGCTCGCTGATGCGCATGTTGCTGCAAACGATCGGTTGGGAAGCGGAGATCGCGGTCTCGGCGGAGGAAGCGCTGTCGGTTGTCGAGCGGACTCCGGTCGACGTCGCCATTATCGACCTTGGCCTGCCGGACATGTCGGGCGATCAGCTCGTCGGCGTGCTGCGGGAGCGGCCGAATCTGGCCGCCTGCCGCTTCATCTGCCTCTCCGGAAGGCGCGAGAACGAGATTGACTGGCGCACGGCGGGCTTCGACTACTTCGTGCAGAAGCCGGCGAGATTCGAGCAATTGAAGAAGCTCATCATCGACGCATGACTTCTCGCGACGACGCCCGGCTCGATGCGCTGCGGGACGATATCCGCCGGTTCGCGGCCGAGCGCGACTGGAATCGTTTCCACTCGCCGAAGAACCTCTCCATGGCGCTCGCAGCCGAGGCGGGCGAGCTGCTGGAGCTGTTTCAGTGGTTCAGCGAGGAGCAGAGTGCCGCGCTCGACGCCGTCAAGCTCGAGCAGGTAAGTCATGAGCTCGCAGACGTCTTCATCTACCTGTTACGCCTCTCAGATCGGCTCGGTATCGATTTGCTCGACGCCGCCGAGGCGAAACTCGAGTTGAATGCGCGGAAGTATCCGGCGGATCGGGTGCGCGGTGATCCGCGCAAGTACACGGAGTACGACTGAGCGTGTGGTCTGCGCGCGTCGCGACAACGACGGCAGGCACGTTCGCTATACTTGAGCACCGCGCCGCGGGCTGCGCCATGCACTACGGCGCGACGAGCCCATCGGCACGCCGGCGTCCCGCAAGGAAGTATCGATGGATGTAAGCACCGCAACGTTCGAGCATGAGGTTCTCGAGGCATCGAGGACGACGCCGGTCGTCGTCGATTTTTGGGCGCCATGGTGCGGGCCATGCCGTACGCTCGGGCCCATCATCGAGAAGGTGGCCGAGAGCTTTCGCGGCCAGGTCAAGCTGGTCAAGGTGAACTCCGACGAGAGCCCCGAGATCTCGTCGGCACTCAATATTCGCTCGATTCCGACAGTGATTGCCTTTCGTGACGGTCAGCCAGTGACGCAGTTCGTCGGCGCGTTACCCGAAGGCCAGGTGCGCGCGTTTTTCGAGCAGCTGTTGCCGTCCCCAGCCGAGCAGGCGCTCGAGCACGCTGAGACCTTGCTCGAGCGGGGGCAGCTCGACGACGCCGAGCAGGCCGTCGCGGGCGTGAAATACGATCCAGCGCTGGCTGATCGCCTCGAAGCGCTGAAGCTGCGCATTAGCTATGCGCGAAGCGGCGAGCAGGGCATCGACGAGGCGGCGATGCGCGCTCGGATCGATGCGGATGCAGCGGATCATGAGGCGCGGCTCGCGCTTGCCTCGCTGCACGCCGGGCAGGGGCATTATCGCGAGGCAATGGAACAGCTGCTCGAGATCATTCGTCGCGAGCGGGACTGGCGCGACGGCGAGGCGCGCCGTCAACTTCTGGCGCTCTTCAACTTCGCGGCGGGCGATGCATCGCTGGTCGCGGAATTTCGTCGCAAGCTCGCGAGCGCGCTGCATTAATGGAGACACGGATGCCGGCTCTTCCGCTCACCCTCACGGTGCTCAGCTTGCGCTATTCACCGTGGTCGATGAGGCCGTGGATGGTGCTGACGCATGCCGGCGCCCGCTTCACGACCGAGACGGTCGAGCTCGCGCATATGACGCGCAACGCCGACGAGCCGGAAGAGACGCCTGCGTTGGCCGATCGCCGCAAGCTCGGCAGCGTTCACGGGCTATTCCCGGTGCTGCGCGTCGGTGAAACACCGGTCCACGAGTCGCTTGCGATTTGCGAATACGTTGCCGATACATTTCCCGAGGTCGGTCTCTGGCCCGAGGACGCCCTGCGCCGCGCGCAGGCCCGCGCGCTCTGCTGCGAGCTGGTCAGCGGGTTCAGAGCGATTCGCAACGAGTTGTCATCGCACCTGTTCGGCCGTGTCTCGGGCTTTACGCCGAGCGCAGAGGCTCGCGCGGAGATCGCGCGCGTCTTCGAGCTGGTGCGGGACGCGCTCGAGCATTCGGGCGGGCCGTTTCTATTCGGACGCTTCGGCATCCCGGATGCCATGTACTTTCCAATGCTCGGCCGCTTCCGAACGTACGGCGTCGAGATGCCGGGGCAGATTTTGACCTACGCCGAGAATGTCGATGCGGTGCCAGCCGTGCGCGCGCTGTTGCAGACCGCGCGCACGGCGCCGCGCCTTGCGTTGTACGATCGCTACCTCAAGTTGCTCGGCGGCGATCCGGACGCGGCGCTGCACGCCGCGTAACCGGAACGCCTAACCCGAATCAGACGCGCGGCTACTCCTCCGGCAGCGCGCAAGCAAAGTTGCGCGCATCGTTCGGGTCGCCGCTGCCGGCGTACTGCCCCACTTGCGGGTGCGGGCACAGCGGCCGGCTCATCGTCGTCTCGCCGTTCTCCACCCGGCTCGCGACAATACGCTCGGGCGCCTTGCCTTCCTCGACCCACGCGACGAGCGCGCTCATGAAGTCGGCCTGATCGGGACCGACTCCGCCGCGGCAGTGGCCGACGCCGGGCATCATGAAGAGGCGCAGGTAGTCATCCGTGAACGCGGCGCCGTCCTCGCCAGTGGCCTTCGCCGCAAAGTCGACGACGCTGTCGTAGTAGTCGATCGTCTGCTGCGGCATGACGCCCGGATCATTCCAGCCGTGATAGACGATCAGCTTGCCGCCGTTCGACTTGAAGTCGCGCAAATCCGGGTCGACTGCGTTCAATACGCCGAACAGCTTCGCATCAACGATTTCGACGTCCCGGTCGAAGTCGAACGTGCGCCAGTCGTAGTCCGGGTTCTCAAACGTCATCCCGCCGATCACGGCCTCGTCGATAAAGAACGGGGTGCGGCCGTTCATCAGCATGCTCCAGCCGGGATTGTTCGGCTGCGCTCCTTCGCCGCCGGGTTCGAGGCCGGGATAGATCTGCACACCGGTGCGCGGATTCACGGCGCCCTGATAGACCATCCGTAGCGCTTCGATCTTCGGGGCGGCGAGGCAGCCCTCGCTTTGCTCGGCCTCGCACTGCAGGATGCCCGGGTCAAAGTCGCAGGTGCGCGGATCGGTGAGGATGCCGTCCGTCACGCCATCGTTCGCGTCGCACATCTCGAGGACTTTGGCCGCGACCAGCGCGAAATCGTCGCCCGTCAGCGCCGCTCCCGGCTGCTTTAGGGTCGCGTGGGCGGTCCAGAGTTGACCGATATGCAAGTGCGTGAACCGGTTCACCGGCGCACCGGAGACGATGCCGTCATAGTCGTCGGGGAACCGCTGGGCTTCCATCAGACCCTGTCGACCGCCCGTCGAGCAGCCATTGAAATACGAGTATTCGGGCGCGCTGCCGTAGTGAGCGTCGATCACTGCCTTGGCCTTGGTCGTCATCTCATGGATGGCGCGATAGCCGTAGTCGATGACCCGCTGCCGGTCGCCGAGCCAGGTGCTATCGGTCGACTCATGGCCGGTGTCCGTCGACGCAGAGGCGTAGCCGTCTCGCACCGCTTCGGCCATTGCTGCGTAGCTGATCACACCGGCGAGACCGCCGCCGCCGACCGCCTGGAAACGGCCGTTCCATGCCTCGCCTTCGGGCAACCACACCTCGAACTTGATCGCTGGCGAGACGACGCCGGCAACGCGGCA
This sequence comes from uncultured Gammaproteobacteria bacterium, assembly GCA_964518995.1. Lineage (GTDB taxonomy): Bacteria > Pseudomonadota > Gammaproteobacteria > Steroidobacterales > Rariloculaceae > ZC4RG20. The sequence continues at coordinate 6,259 of CAZFJU010000015.1, read as the reverse complement.
CATTGCCGGCACCGAGAAAGCTTGGCCGCCCGGCCCGCCTGCGCTGGGCGGCGCGAACGTCCCCGATCCGACTCGTTCCGCCGCGGTGATCTCTGTATCCGGCAAGTCGAGGCCGGCCAGATCCGCGCATTCCATCTGTGCAAGCGCAGGTGCGGCGGCCGCGGGCGCGGCAACGCAGAGCGCGGCGCGAATGGCAAAGCCGAGCCGATTCTTAAGCATGGTCATTCCTGTTGTCTCCCCAGATGACATCCGACGCTGATGGTACAGCGTTTAATTGGGTCAGAGCCCTTTTAGTTAATTGGGGTCAGAGCCCTTTTTGAGGAGCCGTTTGTGTGGAGCCTTTTGTCGGCGCGTTCCATTCCGGTCCTGCATGACGAATCCGCCCCGCTGCACCGGATTTTCGTCTTCGCGTGAGCACGCCGGTGCATCAGAATGCAGGGCGCATGCCGAGGCGACCGCGAATATGTGTCCCCGATACCACGCTCCATGTCGTCCAGCGGGGGCACAATCGAGCACGCACCTTCTTTGCAGTGCACGACTACCTGCGGTATTTGACACTGCTGAAGGCCGCATGCGTCCGTTATCAAACGCAGGTGCACGCCTATGTGCTGATGACGAATCACGTCCATGTGCTTCTGACATCGAGTTCCGCGGACGGCGTATCTCGAACGATGCAACATGTGGGCAGTCGCTACGTTGCCGCAGTCAATCTTCGGGTCGGCAGGACAGGCACACTGTGGGAAGGCCGCTTCCGCTCGTCGCCTATCGACTCGGAACACTACCTGCTCGCGTGCTATCGCTACATCGAGCTCAATCCGGTCCGTGCGGGGATCGTACGACACCCGGGTGAATACAGGTGGAGCAGCTTCTCGGCGAATGTGGGCGCTCAAGATTCACCACTCATCACACCGCATTCAGCGTTCCGGGCACTTGGGCCGAATGCGCGCATCCGCGCGGCCCGTTATCGCGCTCTGGTCGAAGAAGGTCTCGACGCCGGCCTGCTCGAAGAGTTTCGGGACGGAATACGAACAGGGCACCCTGCTGGCGGCGAAGACTTTATCAACGAACTCGAGACCTCGCTCGCTCGGCCGGTCCGCAAGCAGCGGAGAGGGCGGCGGCCTGGTGTCCCGCCGCGCGAGCGCAGCTAGAAGCCGCCGCGGTGATGAACCGGGGCTTCGATCATGTGGATGGGGCGGCCTAAATGGGGTCAGAGCCCATTTACCTCTGATGGGCGCCGACCCCGTTTCAGGAGCATTGAACTCTAATTCGGCTCTGACCCCATTTAGCTTCATTTAGCTGGCTAATTGGGCTCTGACCC
>CAZFJU010000015.1:0-4841 GCA_964518995.1 uncultured Gammaproteobacteria bacterium | reverse complement strand
AATTCGGCTCTGACCCCATTTAGCTTCATTTAGCTGGCTAATTGGGCTCTGACCCCATTTCGGCCGGGTTAGGACGCGCGCTTCTTCAGCGCCTCGATTTCGAGGCGGGTTTCGCGGTTCGGGTCGTTGCGCATGCGCACGGTGTCGCCGAACATCATCGTCGGGTAGCGCTCCGGGTCGAACGGGGGCCAACTCGGCATGTCGGCATGGTTAGGATTGCCCGTTCGTGCGAACGCCGCCCACGCTGCGCTCATCACATGGCCGAGCTCATAGCGCGATTGGGCCGAGCCGGTCATCGACGCCCCGATGTCCAGGTTGTAGAACACGAACGGGATATCGAGTGTGTGATACGAGCCCATCCGATCGTCGTGCACCGGTGAATGCCAGTCGAAGAAATATAGGTATGCCGGCGCGCTGTTCTGCGCGTGTCTCAGTCGACACAGCTCCTGCGAGCTCCAGCGTCGGGTGTTATCCGCGTCGGCGGTGAGCCAGAGCATCTGATTGCGGCGGTCCGGATAGGTGCGCCGGTAGAGCTCGATCAGCCGCTGACCCTCGGCCGCGTCACCGTTCGCAATCCGATTCGTGAACCGATCAAGCATGTCCTCGTCGGCGAGATCATACTCGGCAGGGCCGAGCCAGCCGTCCTCCGTTTCGGTCGACCCCGTCATGAACGGGACGTCCGCAGAGAACGAAGGCGCCGTCGGGTCCCACTGATGACGAGGCAGAATGCGGCCGTCGATGACCGGCCCATTGCCGAGCCGGGGGATTCTCGGAGCCGTATAGAACGCCGCCTGAATCTCGCGATAGTCGATCTGCTGCAGCCGGTCGAGCTGGTCGTTGCGCAGCCCGAGCCGACGCAGCAGCTGCTCTGCGCCCTCCGTCGCATCGTCGGCCGGCTGGCCGCGGAACGCATAGCCGCTTTGCGCGATCGAGCGATGGAACAAGCCTTGCGCCGACGGCATCGCCATCACGGTCGTGGTCTTACCGCCGCCGCCGGATTGCCCGAAGATCGTGACGCGTTGCGGATCGCCGCCGAAGCCTTCGATGTTGTCGCGGACCCAGGCGAGCGCGGCGACGAGATCCTGAATGCCGGCGTTGGTGGCGTGCGCCCATTTCTCGCCGCCAAGATCCGCGAGGTGCAGGAAGCCGAAAATATTCAAGCGGTGGTTCACCGAGACGACGACGACGTCTTCTTTCTTCGCGAGGTTCGTGCCGTCATAGAGCAGATAGTTGCCGGAGCCGGCTGAGAAGCCTCCGCCGTGCATCCACACCATCACCGGCCGCGCCTTCGCGTCGAGCCCGGGGGTAAATACGTTGACGGTGAGACAGTCTTCGCTCGACGGCGTGAGGCGATTCAGCGCGGTCACGACCGGCGCCGGCTCGACGGCCCCGGGCTCTATCGGGGCGGCGAACGCGATCTCGAAATGATCCCGGACGCCCGACCACGGCGCGGGCGGCTGTGGCGGCATGAAGCGGTTCGCGCCCGATGTCGGCGCACCATACGGCACGGACCAGAATTGCTGCACGCCGTCCCGCAACAATCCGCGGACGCGGCCAGCGTGAGTCTTGGCGATACCGCCGATGGTCGCGAGCCGGCGATCCTGCCCGAACGATAGCGCCGGCAAGCCGCCGAAAGTCAACGCGGCGCCGACTGCAGCGCCCCCGTGGATGAAGGCTCTGCGATCGAGGCTCGAGCTATTCCGTTTCATTATTCTCCCCCATGCAACAAGCGGCTCGGTGAGCCCCGGATTATAGAAGACCCGGCTGCAGGCCGCCCCGTCCTGATTCGAGGCGGTTGCGCCCGGCTTCGCTATCGTATGATGAGCCCTGCACTCGCTTCGAGTCCGACAACAGATCGAGGCCCGTCGCTCGATCGCAGAACCAGAGGATGCTCGTCATGCGAATTCGTACCCGTCTGCTCGCCGGTCTGTTTGCTATCTGCTCGGCGGCGGTCTATTCCACTGCCGCGGCCGAGACGATCGCCATCGTTGGCACCGGCCAGGTGGCCAGCGCGCTCGGCCCCGCGTTCGCCGCGCAAGGCCATACGATCGTCTATGGCTCTCGTGATCCGGCTCGCGATGAGGTCATCGAGCTCGTCGAGCAAACGGGCGAGGGCGCGTCGGCCACGACGCAGGAGGAGGCGGCGGCAGCGGCCGCCATCGTCGTGCTGGCGGTGCCGGGCAGTATTGCGGAGGAGCTCGCGGGGCAACTCGGTGATTTGTCCGGCAAGATCATTCTCGATCCGACCAATCGGGTGGGCCGCTCGGACGACGGCTGGCTTGTCCACGATGTGCCCGGCGAACGCTCGAATGCCGAGCTGATACAAGCGGCCGCGCCGGCCGCGCGCGTCGTCAAGGCGTTCAACACGCTCAACTACCGCACCATGATCGACCCGGAAAGCTCCGGCGGCCCGGTCACGATTCCGATCGCAGGCGATGAAGAGGAGGCAAAATCCGTCATCGCCGAGCTCGCCGAAAGCATGGGTTTCGAGGTCGTCGACTTCGGTCCCCTGCGCTATGCGCACGTGCTCGAGGAGATGCTGATCGTCTGGGCGAACGCCCGCGCCCGAGGCGAGGCGTTCAATTACCATTTGCGGCGGGAGCCCTGAGGTTGGCGATGAGAGTGAGCCCATGACGGAACGGAACACCGCACAGCTTTGGGATAACGTTTGGACGCGTTCATCCTCGGTCGAGAAAGATCTCTACGCCGTCGCAAAGGAAGAGCGGCTGATTCGCTGGCAGCGGATGGAGGCGAAGATTCTCGAGCGTTTTGCAGCCTTCGACGCACTCGCCGTGATCGAGCTCGGCGCCGGGCGCGGCACTAATGCGGCATTGATGGCCGCGCGCGGCGCGCGCGTGTCGGTTCTGGACTATTCGGAGATCGCGCTGCAGCGCTCGCGGCGCGTTTTTGCGAACCTCGACCTGCCGGTCGACCTCGTGCTGCAAGACGCGCTGCAGCTGGAGCCGCAGCACATCGGGCAGTATCACGTCTCGATGTCTTTCGGGCTTGCCGAGCATTTTGTCGGTCCCGCGCGCGAAGCGATCGTCAAAGCTCATTTCGATGTGCTGAAGGAAGGCGGGCTCGCGTTCATCTCCGTGCCGAATGCGTACAACCCGCCGTATCGGCTCTACAAATGGATCACGGAGCACACGGGGCGCTGGACGATCGGTGAGGAATACCCGTTCTCACGGCGGGAGCTCGAAGCGCAATGCGCGAGCCTCGGCATCAGCGAATATGGCTTCTTCGGCGACTCGCTGTGGCGCTCGAAAAAATTCCTGAACCCGCTGAAATGGTTTCCGCGCCGCAAGAAGAAGGCTGCGGAATCGTCCGAGCCAGGCGGCCCAGAGGCGATCCTGGCGACAGCGGAGCACAGTGGACAGCCGCCGCCGAGCGCCGCTGAAAGCCCCGCAACGAATACCGACCAGGAGGCCAACCCGGGCGCTGATCAGGCCGCGGCGGCTGCCGGTCCGCGGCCCGGGAAGCGCCGCTATCGGCGTCTGCCGGGACGCGAGAAAGGGACGCGCTGGGACGACCGCTACGCCTATGCGCTCGTGCTCTGGGCCGTGAAGCCGCCGAGCCCCAACAGCTGATTCGGCTTACAGCCCACGAGCCGAGCCTCGATCGCCGATTCGGCGGTTACAAGCTTAGGCCCGCATCAATCGCGGGCCGACACGCGAATACGGTTGCGAGAGTCGTCGGGCGTGAGGAATAACCCGCCGACCGCGCCGGGCCGGAGGCTCGCTTGGAACGGCACTTGCGGAAGGTACATGCGCGACGGCCCGCTCGTCTGCACGAATTCTTCGCCGTCATTGGTGAGGAACACGGCTCGTCCCGGGACGCCGGTTCGGACCTCCACCACGGTCACCTGGCGCTCGCGAGCGCGGGTTTCCGGTTCGCGGCTCGCGTCCCGGGCGGCGGCGCTCGACTGTGCAGGCCCGGGCAGGGTACGCTCGGCCATGACCGGCGCGGCCGAATTGCTGGCGACCGGTGCGGCCGATTCGCCGCCGATCTGCGGCGCTGAGCGCGCTGCTGCCGGAGGCTGCTCCGCCGCGCGCGGGCTCGCGGCAGGCGCCGTAGCGCGAATCGCCGCGACCGCATTGTCGTAGCACTCGAGGCGCAAGATCTCGCGCTCGATGTCGGCACAAGCGAGCATCGCCGAGAGCTCGCTTCCGCTGGGCTGCGCGCCCGCGACCATCGGGCACAGCAGCGCTGCGCCGATCAGTAATTCACGTACGACTCGTTGCATTACCATGCGCTTCTCCCCATCCGGTCGGCCGATACCGGCGGCTCAGTGTAACGGAACTCGGCTGCAGCCAGGGGGCCGAGCCGCGCGCCGAATAAGCACTCGCGGCAGGCTCCTTGCCTGTGCCTGCTCGTTCGCGCTGCATGCGCTGGTGCTTGTCATTGTGGCTCGGGTCGACTGGCCCGAGCGGGCGCCGCGGCTTGCCGAGCCCGAGCCGGCGCCGGAGTCGGTGATCTGGCTCGGCGCGCTCCGTCTGCCGGCGCCCGCGCCCGCTGTGTCGCCCGCGCCGACTCCATCCGAGCCGGTATCGGAGCCCACCGCCGTGATGCGCTCGGAAGCGGCCGGCGAAGCCGCGCAGCCGCCCGAGTCGCCGCCCCCGCCGGAGACGCAATCCGCCGAGCCGTCGCAGCCGCCCCCGCCGGAGACGCAATCCGCCGAGCCGTCGCAGCCGCCCGCGCCGACGTCCGAGCCGCCGACGTCCACGCTGCCGCCGGAGACGCCGCCCGCCGAGCCGCCGGAGCCGCTCGCGCCACCGCCACCGTCTGAGCCGGCCGAGCCGTCGGCTCCAGACACGGTGCCGCCCGGTGCGGCCGATTCG
>CAZFJU010000014.1:6774-32642 GCA_964518995.1 uncultured Gammaproteobacteria bacterium | reverse complement strand
CCGGGGTTTAGTCACCCGCTCTACCGCGATGGAGATCCGCGTGCGAAGCTGTTGCTCGAATCACTCGAAGCGCGCACGGGCAACACGCTTCTGGCACGCGATGTGCCGGCCGCCGTGCAAAAGGCGATCGGCGTGCACCCGAACGTCGACTACGCGCTCGCCGCGCTCGCGCACACATACCGGCTCCCGCGGTTTGCCGGTATAGGGCTGTTTGCGATCGGGCGCAGCATCGGCTGGGCGGCGCACGCCCGCGAGCAGATGCGCGAGCATACGCTGATCCGTCCGCGAGCGATTTATTCGGGGCCGGCGCCGAGCCGGACGCAGGGGGGTGCTTCGCCAAGGCAGTAGGTCGAGCCGCACGGCCCAACGAGCGTTTATCCGTCGTCCCACTGCTTCTTCCAGCGCCTGAAGGCTCGCAGTCCTTTGCCTGTCAGGCGGCCGGCGTGATGTGCGCCGCCGTGCAGCAGCGACCGCGCATTCCGTGCCGCGTCGTCCGATAGCCGTCGACCGATGGACGTCAGCATCTTGTAGTCGTGCTCGATCTGCTCCCGGGTCAGGCCGGCGCGCTCGAGATGCTCCTGAGCACGCTCCGATTGCATCTCGTCGAGCGTGTAGCGGATGGCGCCGATGCTCATCAGGGACTGATCGAGCTTACGCAGGTGCGGCACCCAGCGAGCCAGCCGGCCGAAGCTGCCTGCGCCGAGCACATGAGTGAGCGGCGAGCGGCTTTGCGCGTGTCGCGCGCCATCGCGGACCAGCGACGTCGACAGCTTCGCGTAGCTCGGCACGCGGCTCGAAAGATCGCGAATTGCGTCCGCGAGGCCATCATCGCCATCGTCATCGGTCGTGGTCATCGGTCGTCGTCAGTCCTATGCCGGTCGCTTCAGCCGCCTCGCTCGCCTAAGTCTGGGTCCACTCCTCGAGCGGCTCGTCATGTGCACGCTCGTAGTACCAGCGTAGCCCGAGCGGCTCCTCGCTCAAGATGCTCGTCTTGAAGCTGCGCCACGCCTGGATCTCGAAATAGTCGAGCGGCCCTCCGACCGCGCTCAGCCGATGGGGCACGCCCGGAGGAAAGTATACGAGCGTGCCCGGCTCGATCTCGATGCAGTCACCCTCGACATCCACTCGGCCTCGCCCCTTGAATGTCATGTAGCAGTGCGCCGCGCCGTCCGGATTCGCGGGCGTTCCGACGTGCACGTGATACGGCGACGAACCCCCTTCGTTATAGTGCATCTCGCCGGCCTGGATCGCGTTGGTCGGCGTAAGGCGGCTGCCGTCGCGCAGCCGAACGCTGGATTCCGCGCAGAAGCGCCGCACGCGGCCGCCGCTCGCGTCCTGAAGCGTACGCAGTGCACTTTGGTCGAAGACATAGCCGGGACCGCCGGGTAAGCCCTGCTCCACGGCTGCCGGCGGCTTCGGCACGACCAGGTGGAGCACGTCCATCTCGGAGCCCGAAGCTTCGAAGCGTGCAGACTCGCCGGGTGCGAGGAGCGCGCCCGCGCCTTCCGCGGCAACGTGCGCTTCGCCCCGATAGCGAATGACGCCTGCGGCGAGAGGCCGCATGACGTAGACGAGGTGGTAGTCGTCGCCGGCGTCGACGTCGAAATATTGATCTGCGAAGATCGTGCGCCGATAGACCGTCAGCGTGCGCGAGCCGCACAGTTCCGGGCTGCAAAGCGTTCGCAGGAGCCCCGACGAGACGGGCGCCGCATCCGCCGTATGCGAATCGACGATCGATAGATCTGCAATGCTGGCCATGTCCACCTTCACGTAACGCGTCCAGCGCCGGAGCGCTGGGGGTGCGTGCGCAGATCATTTCACGCGCCGAGTGCTGCGGCGTCAAGGCAATGCTGCGGAGTCTAGCGCGTTCTCACGCCGGTTCGCCTGCAGATCGCCTAACGCATTCAGCAAGTGAGCTTCGTCAGGCGCGAGACAAGGGCAGCTCACTGCGTGTATCGCCAACTTACCCGGAAGGCGGGCGGCCACGAGCGCCAGAGTGCGGACTGGCTGTGCGGTCGTACGCACCGCTTCCGTCAAGGCGCTATCTTTGAGACAGTGTTTCGAACATCGTTTAGAGGGGAGGGCGATGACATCGAAGAGCACTGACGGCGCGAGGGTCACGACGGGGCCAAACGGGCAATGGTGGCCCCTTGTGCTGTTTGTCGCCCTCGTGGTGGGAGGAGGGCTCGTCATCGGCTGGCTGACGGCGCCGGACGAATGGTACGCGCAGCTGGACAAGCCGACCTTCAACCCGCCGAGCTGGGTGTTCAGCCCTGTCTGGACCGTGCTCTACGTGTTGATCGCCGTGGCGGGATGGCGCGTCTGGCGGCTGGACCGGACGGGCTTCGCGATGAAGCTTTGGTGGGCGCAGCTCGTGCTGAACTTCCTATGGTCGCCGGTCTTTTTCGCTGCTCACCGGATCGATCTGGCGCTCGCCGTCATCGTCGCTCTGTTCGTCACTATTATCGCGTTCATCGCGGTGGTGCGCAGGGAGGACCGTGCAGCGGCGTGGCTATTCGTTCCGTATGCCGTGTGGGTCGCTTTCGCCATGTCGCTCAATGCTTCGATTTTCGTGCTCAACTGACCTCAGTACGTCATGTCTCGCGTGACCTTGCCTTTGAAAACGTAGTACGCATACCCCGAGTAGAACAACACGGCGGGCAGGGTAATGATCGTGCCGACCAACAGGAACATCTGGCTGCCCGGAGCGGCGGAGGCCTCCCAATACGGAATCTGGTGCGGGACGATATTCGGCCAGAGGCTGATGGCGAGCCCGAGGTAGCCGAGCGTGAACAGCACCATCGCGAGCATGAACGGCGTGACGCGATGACCGTGGGTCGCCGTATACCACAGCAGTAAGCCGGCCACGGCGGTGAGCAACGGCACCTGCGACAACAGATAGAAGTTCGGCAACGAAAACCAGCGTTCCTGGATAGTCTCGTTCGAGAACGCGACCCACACGCTGATCGCGGCCATTGCGGCGAGCACGGCGAATAGTAGGCGCACGGTCATGCGCCGGGCCCAAGTTTCCAGCTCGCCAGGCGCTTTGATGATCAGCCAAGCGGCGCCGAGCAGCGCGTAGCCAGCAACCAACGCGAAACCGACGAGCAGCCCGAACGGCGTCGCCCACCCGAAGACGCCGCCGACGTATTCACCATCGACGAGGTCAAAGCCTTGCACGAACGCGCCGAGCACGACGCCCTGGAAGAACGCGGCGACGACCGAGCCGGTCACGAAAGAGCGGTTCCAGATGGGGCGGCTCTTGTCTGCCTTGAAGCGAAACTCGAATGAGATGCCGCGAAAGATCAGGCCGAACAGCATGAAGATAAACGGCAAATAGAGCGCCGGCAGTACGATCGCGTAGGCGACCGGAAACATCGCGAGCAGCCCGCCGACGCCGAGCACGAGCCACGTCTCGTTGCCGTCCCAGATCGGCGCCACCGACATCATCATCGTGTCCCGGTCGCCGTCGTGCGGCGCGAGCGGAAACAGTATGCCGATGCCAAGCACGAAACCGTCGAGCAGCACATACATGAAGATGGCTAGCGCGATCAGGCACAGCCAGATCAGCGAAAGTATCGACGGGTCCACTCAGGGTTCCTCGATGAGGTCGGCCGGCACCGACAGCGGACGCCTGACCGTTGGCACACCGCGCGGCGCCGGTTCGACCGTGGTCGGGCCGTGCCGGATCAGTTTCACCACATAGTAAATTCCGGCGCCGAACGCGAAGCCGTAGACGAGCACGAACAGCGCCAGCGTGGTCGCGACGCTGCCGCCCGGCACCGGCGACACGCCATCGGCGGTGCGCATCAGCCCATAGACGACGTAGGGCTGTCGTCCGATCTCGGTCGTGAACCAGCCGGCGATGACGGCGATGAGCCCGGCCGGCGCCGACCAGCGGAAGGCACGCAGCAGCCAGCGGGTCTGCTCCAGCCGGCCGCGCCGCCACTGCACGAGCCCGATCCACGCGAGTGCGAGCATCAGCACGCCCATCAGCAGCATCACGCGGAACGAGTAGAACACCCAGCCGACCGGCGGGCGCTCGTCGCGGGGGAAATCCTTGAGACCGGCAATCTCGCCGGCGAAGTCGTGCTGCAGTATCAAGCTCGCAAGACCCGGTATGCCGATCTCGAATACATTGCGCTCCGCGTCGGTGTCCGGAATCGCAAAGAGCAGCAGAGGCGCATTCGCGCGCGTCTCCCAGTTGCCTTCCATCGCGGCGACTTTGACCGGCTGATGCTCCTGAGTGTTGAGCCCGTGCAAGTCGCCGACCACGATTTGCAGCGGCATGACGACGCTCGCAAAGATCACTGCGAGCCGCAGCGTCAGCCCGGCCCGGCGCGGGAAGCGCCCTTCGAGCAGATGGGTCGCTGCGACACCGGCGACGATAAAGCACGTCGTCAGGAATGCGCCGAGCACCATGTGCGCGAGCCGATAGGGGAACGACGGATTGAAAATCACCTCGAGCCAGTTCTCGGCGTAGAACACGCCATCGACGTAGGTGAATCCCGCCGGTGTGTGCATCCAGCTGTTAGCGGCCAGAATCCAGAATGCCGACAGCAGCGTACCGAGCGCGACCATCAGGGTCGCAAAGAAGTGAACCCACCGAGGCACGCGGCCGTGACCGAACAGCATGATGCCGAGGAAGGTGGCTTCTAGAAAGAAAGCGGTCAGCACCTCGTAGCCGAGCAACGGACCGATGATGTTCGCCGTGGCCTCCGTGAATACGCTCCAGTTGGTGCCGAACTGAAAGCTCATCACGATGCCGGAGACGACGCCGAGCCCGAACGACACGGCGAAGATCTTCACCCAGAAGCGATACAGGCTGAGGTAGGCCGGCTTACCCGTGCGCAGCCATAGGAACTCGAGCATTGCGAGCCAGCTCGCGAGCCCGATCGTGAACGCAGGAAAGATGATATGGAACGTGATCGTGAACGCGAACTGCACACGCGCGAGCAGGAGGGTGTCGAGCACGAGCTACTCCCGAGTCAATCAGGCCCGATGCCGCCGCCAAGCGCGACGTAGAGGGCGATCATATTCGCTGTTTCCGCGCGCCGGACCTGCAGCAGCGCTTGCTCGGCATCGAACAGGTTGCGCTCGGCGTCGAGCACCTCGAGATAGCTGACGACGCCGGCATCGTAACGGGTCCGTGCGATCTCCGCGAGTTGCCGCTGCGCTTCAGTCGAGCGCTGCTGCGCGTCAACTTGCTCGGCGAGGTAGCGCCGCCCGGCAAGCGCGTCGGCGACTTCGCGGAATGCAATCTGGACGGACCGCTCGTAGGCGGCGATTGCCTCGTGCTCGCGCGCCTCCGCGACCGTCACGGTTGCTCTTCTTCGGCCGAGGTCGAAAATCGGCAGACGCAGCGACGGGCCGAAGCTCCACGTGCTGCCGTCCTGGCTGAACAGCCCCTCGAGCTCCGTCGATGAATAGCCCGACGCGGCGGTCAACGCGATGGAAGGGAAGAACGCTGCACGAGCGACGCCGATATTCGCACGCGCGCCGCGCAGCCGTTCCTCTGCGGCGATGATATCGGGCCGTGCGGCGAGCAGCTCGGACGGCAACCCCGCGGCGAGCGGCTCGGCGCTCGCTTGCGCGCCGAGCGGCGACGGCGGCGGCATGGTGGCGTCGAGCGGCCCGCCGATCAGCAGCGTCAGCGCGTTCTGGCTCTGTGCCTGCTGCAAGCGCAGCGCCGCGAGCTGGGTTTCGGCCTGCGTCAGCAGCGTCGTAACTTGCGCGACCTCGAGCGCGGAGACCGCGCCCGCTTCGAGGCGCCGTTCGGCGATGTCCAGCTCTTCGCGACGGCTCGCGACGGTCGCCTCGGCAAGACTGATTCGCTCCGAAGCTTCGAGCCAGCCGAGGTAAGCATCGGACACCTCGCGAATCAACGACAGCTGGACCGCCCGCGCGGCTGCGCTGGTAGCGAGAAACTCGGCGAGCGCGGCGTCGGTCGCGTTCCGCACACGTCCCCAAAAATCGAGCTCGAACGCCGAGAGACCGATCGAAATGGAGCGGCTCTCGAGCTCGCCGCCGTCACTCGACGGGATGCCGCCGAATGCGCCGCCCGCGACGATCTGTGATCGCGTCGCATCACCGGTCACTGCGAGCGTCGGCACGCGGTCGGCTCGCTGCACGCGGAAGGCGCCGCCGGCCTGCTCGATCTGCGCGATCGCGACGGCGAGGTTGCGGTTGCGGCTCAATGCGGCGTCGATCATCGCGCTCAGCCGAGTATCCACGATAAAAGCGTCTCGCGGCAGCGCGGCCGCACGAGTGCCCATGAGCGGATCGTCGACGTACTCGCCGGGGTAGATGTCGTCGGTCGGCAGCTCGGGCCGCGTATGCGGCGGCGCGAGCTGGCACGCCGACAGCGTGCTCGCGACAGCGAGAGCCATCCAGCCGCCGGGTCGCCTCATGTGGTGAGTTCCTCGATTTCGCCGGGACTACGCAGAGGGCGCGCCCGGCGTACGATCCAGCTGCGAATGACGTAGTAGAAGAGCGGGGTGAAGAAGATGCCGAGCGCGGCCGCGAAAAACATGCCGCCCATCACGCCGGTGCCGACGGCGATGCGGCTTGCGGCGCCCGCGCCCGATGAGATGACCAGCGGCACCATCGCGAAGATAAACGTGAACGACGTCATGAGGATGGGCCGAAGGCGCAGCCGTACGGCAGCAAGCGTCGCGTCGCGCACGGATTGGCCGGCCGCCTCCTGCTCGATCGCGAACTGCACGATCAGAATCGCGTTGCGCGCGGACAGACCGATGATGGTGATCAAGCCGATATTGAAATAGACGTCGGCCGGCAGTCCGCGCGCCATCGAGAACAGCACCGCCCCCAGCGCACCAAGCGGCACGATGAGCAGCACGGCGACGGGGATTGACCAGCTCTCGTAAAGGGCGGCCAGCACCAGAAACACGACGACCACGGAAAGAAAGAGGAGGGCGCCGATCTGGCCGGCCGCCTGGCGCTCCTCGTACGAGATGCCGGTCCATTCGAGCCCGAAGCCCTCCGGCAACATCGCGAACAGGCGCTCCATCTCGTCCATCGCCTCGCCCGTCGAGCGGCCCGGCACCGGTGCGCCGGCGATCGTCATGGCCGGATAGCCATTGTAGCGCTGGAGCTCCGTCGGCCCAGAGGTCCATTCCACGGTCGTGAACGCGCCGAACGGGACCATTTGCCCGCCGGCGCTGCGCACTTCGAGGTCGAGAACGTCGTCGGGCGTCATGCGCTGCGATGCGGTCGCTTCCAAGAGCACCCGAAGAATGCGTCCGTCGCGGCTGAAGTCGTTCACGTAGGCGCCGCCCATTGCGATCGCGAGGGTCGCGTTGACGTCGCCGATCGAGAGCCCGAGCGCGCGTGCGGTGATGCGGTCGATATCGACGCGGAGCTGGGGGGCGTCGGCCTGCCCCTCCGGCCGCACCTGGGTCAGCAGTGGGCTTTGAGCGGCGAGACCGAGCAGCTGATTGCGAGCGGCGATCAGTGCATCGTGCCCTTGGCCGCGGACGTCCTGGAGCATCAGCGTGAACCCGCTCGAGATGCCGAGCTCCGGGATCGGCGGCGGGTTGAGGACAAAGACGAGCGCCTCCTTGATTGTGGACAGCGCGCCCGTCGCCTGTGCGACGAGCGCTTCGGCGACATTCTCCTCGCCGCGCTCACCCCACGGTGTAAGCGTGATGAAGGCCATCGCGTTCGCTTGGCCTTGGCCGAAGAAGCTGAAGCCGCGGACGAGCGCGATGCTTTCGATGTTCGGGTTTGCGTCGTAGTACTCGATGACCTGATCGATCGCGCGCTGGGTGCGCTCCATCGTGGCGCCCGGTGGGGCCTGCACGACCGTCAAAAGCACGCCCTGGTCCTCGGGCGGCACGAAGCTGCTCGGCATGCGCAGGAACAGGCCGACCGTGAGCACGACGAGCACCGCGAATATCGCAAGAACGCGTAGCGGCCGCAGCAGTATCCAACCCACACTGCCCTGGTAACGGTCCGTCGTGCGGCGAAACCCCCCGTTGAAGGCCGTGAAAAATCGCTTCATGGGTCGTGGTCGGCGGCGGACGTCGGCTTCGAGCGGCTCGACCGCCGGCTTCAACAAAGTGGCGCAGAGCGCAGGCGTCAGGGTCAACGCGAGCAGCGCCGAGAAGCCGATGGACGTTACGAGCGTAAGCGAAAACTGCCGATAGATACCGCCGGTCGAGCCCGGGAAGAACGCCATCGGCACGAACACCGAGATGAGCACGAGCGTGATGCCGATGATGGCGGGCGTAATCTGCCCCATCGCCTTCACGGTCGCCTCATAGGGCGCCAGACCTTCCTCGCTGATGATGCGCTCGACGTTCTCAACGACGACGATCGCGTCGTCGACCAGGATGCCGATCGCGAGAACCATCGCAAACAGCGTGAGCACGTTGATCGAAAAGCCGAATAGCAAGAGGCCGACGGCGCCGCCGGCGATGGCGATCGGCACGACAATGGCCGGGATCAGCGTGGCGCGCCAGCTTTGCAGGAAGATAAACATCACGAGCACGATCAGCGTCATCGCTTCGGCGAGCGTCAGCAGCACCTGCTCGATCGAGATGCGGATGAACGGCGTCGTGTCGAACGCGATCGTCCAGGCGATGTCGTCCGGGAAACCTTCGGCGAGCTCGTTCATCCGCGCCGTGATGCCTTCGGCCGTAGCGAGCGCGTTGGCGCCGGTTGAAAGCTGCACAGCCATGCCGGCCGCCGGGCGGCCGTCGATCTCCATGCTGAAGAGATAGCTCTCGGCGCCGAGCTCGACGTCTGCGACATCGCGCAGCCGGATCGCCGAGCCATCGGCGTTTGCCCGAAGAATGATCGACGCGAACTCCTCGGGCTCCGAGAAGCGGCCGCGAGTTTGAATCGTTGCGTTGAGCTCGGTGTTGTTGGCGAGCGGCATGTTGCCTAGCGCGCCGCCGGCGGCTTGGCTGTTCTGCTCCTGGACGGCGCCGAGCACGTCCGCAGCGGACAGCCGGTAACTGGCAAGCCGCTCCGTGTCGAGCCAGATTCGCATCGCGTAGGGCGATGCGAACAGGAAGACGTCGCCGACCCCGGCGACCCGGCGCAGCTCGTCGACGACTCGGTTCGACGCGAAGTTGCCGAGCTCGAGGGTGCTCGTCGCACCCGTTCTCGACGTCAGCCCGAGGATCATCAAGAAGTTCGATGATGCTTGAAAGACTTGAACGCCTTGCCGGCGGACTTCTTCAGGCAGCCGCGCCTCGACGGCGCGCAAGCGATTCTGCACGTCCATCTGCGCAATATCGATATCCGTGCCGGCCTCGAAGGTGACCTCGATCGAAGCGGTGCCGCTCGAGCGGCTCGTGGACGACATATACAGGAAGCCGTCTACGCCGTTCAGCTCCTGCTCGATGACCTGCGTGACATTCGTCTCCAGCACGGACGCATCGGCGCCGGGGTAGGTCACATTGATCGTCAACGACGGCGGTGCGATGGAGGGGTATTGCTCGATCGGCAGCGCGCGCAGCGAGAGGATGCCGGCGAGCAGAATCGTTAACGCGATGACCCACGCGAAGACCGGGCGATCGATAAAGAAGCGCGGCGTCATTGCGACGGCGGCGAGTCGTCGGCTCCGGCCGGCGCAGCAGAGGGCGCGATCGTAGTGGCGTCGCTGTCTACCGGCTCAATCTCGACCGGCTGGCCCGGCTGCACGTGCTGCAGCCCGTCGACGATCACACGCGCGCCCGCCTCGAGGCCGGAGAGCACGACCCACTCGCCGTCGCGCATTTCGCCGAGCTCGATGGGCCGCGGCTCGGCCGTGCTCTCAGGCCCGACGACCATCACACTCGCGGACTGCTCCGCCATCATCACTGCTCGCTGCGGAATCATCGTGACATTGGGGCGGACGCCAATCTCGACGCGCACGCGCACGAACTGCCCCGGCAATAACACCCAGTCCGGATTGGGCACCTCGGCGCGCAGCGCGGCGGTGCCGGTCTGCTCGTCGATCGAGAGATCGAGAAAATCGACGAAACCGCCGTGCGGATACACGCTGCCGTCCTCGAGCAGAAGCGTGACCTGCAAACGCTGCAGCTCTGGCACCTCGAGCGTGCCCTCCGCGATCTGGCGGCGCACGGCCAGCAATTTCCCGCTCGAGGCGGCGAAGTTGACGTACACCGGGTCGAGTTGCTCGATGCGCGTCAACAAGGTCGCCTGCGACGCGCTGACGAGCGCGCCTTCGGTGACCTGAGCGCGACCCGCGCGGCCGGCGATCGGCGCGGTAACCGTGGTGAAGCTCAAGTCGAGTTCGGCGCGTTCGAGCTCCGCACGCGCCTGCGCGATGCTCGCTTCTGCCGTGCGAAGGCGCGCGACCGCCGCTTGATACTCCTGCTCGCTGATCGCGCGATCGCCGAGCAGGCCCTCGTAGCGTTGGGCCTCCTGCTGTGCATTCTCGACCTCGGCTTCGGCCCGTGCCAGCGCGGCCGCGGCCACATTGGCGGTCGCGCGCATCTCGCGGGGGTCTATCAAGAAGAGCGGCTGCGCTTCGTCGACATTGGTGCCTTCGTCGTACAGCCGGCGCTGCACGATGCCGTCGACTCGGGCCCGGACCTCGGCCGTTCGATAAGCCTGCACACGGCCCGGCACCTGTTCGACGTCTGTGAAGGGGCGCGGCTCCGCCACCACGATTCTGACCTCGGGCGTCGGCGGGACGGATAGCGGCTCGCTGCCGTCGCGGCCGCATCCGGCGTTCAGAGCCCCGATCAACACCACGACGCAAGTGAGAAGAGTGCGCATGCCTCGCGAGTGCAAGGCTTGTGCCACGGACGCAATATTTGGAGAGTCAGTGCGTCGGATATTCAATCCTTTGCATTCCATAGCGACGTAGCCGACCTTGGCAGAAAGACGCGCACTCACACTGCATTGGCGCTGGCAATTAATGATGAGCTAGTGCTTCTGACACTACTAAACCCTGCACCGAATTGAAAAATTCGGCCGGGACGCTCAAAATCACGCATCCGCTTTTCCGCGGCCCCACTCCCCCCGGGGCTCCCAGGGCATTTGCCTAGTAAGAGGTTACCACTAGCTATGAGCCAGCGAAGCTTGGAAGATTTGTTGAAGTCAGCCGGAAATCCGGTTGACCTCCTTAGGAATTCGCAGATCGGCGCATACGTATATCCGGTTGTTCCCGCCGAGTTTTCGAACTGGCGCGACGAGCAGCGGGCATGGCGTGACACCTGCGTGCTTTTTGATCAATCCCATCACATGGTGGATCTATACGTCGAGGGTCCGGACGCGCTGAAGCTGTTGTCCGAGACCGCGGTCAACAGTTTCGCGAACTTCGGCGTCAATAAGGCGAAGCAATACGTGCCGGTCACGCACTATGGGCACGTCATCGGCGACGGCATTCTCTTTCACCTCGAGCAGGATAAGCTCGTGTACGTCGGCCGCGCGCCCGCTGCGAACTGGCTCGAGTTCCATGCCGCCACCGGCGGTTATAACGTCAACCTGGTGAAGGACGATCGTTCACCGATGCGGCCGATGGGCAAGCCTGTCGTTCGCAAGAGCTACCGCTTCCAGATCCAGGGGCCGAACGCCTGGCAGGTGATCGAGAAGCTGAACGGCGGCCCCGTGGAGAAGATCAAGTTCTTCAACATGGGCACGATCCAGATCGCGGGCCGCACGGTGCGTGCGCTGCGTCATGGCATGGCCGGTGCGCCGGGTCTCGAGATCTGGGGCCCGTACGAGCAATACGATGAGATCCGCGCCGCCATCGTCGAAGCCGGTAAGGAGTTCGGTCTTTACGAGGTCGGCTCCCGTGCATATGCCACCAATACGTTGGAATCCGGCTGGATCCCGTCGCCGCTGCCTGCAGTCTATACGGGCGATAAGCTCAAGCCTTATCGCGAGTGGCTGCCGGCAAACAGCTATGAGGGATCGGGCGGACTCGCGGGCAGCTTCGTCTCGAGCAACATCGAAGACTATTACGTCACGCCGTATGAGATTGGCTACGGGCCGTTCGTGAAGTTCGATCACGACTTCATCGGCCGGGAGGCGCTCGAGAAGATCGCCGACGGGCCGCACCGCAAGAAGGTCACGTTCGCGTGGAATGCGGACGATGTCGGCAAGATCATGCGTTCGATGCTCGAGCCGGGCGAAGAGCACTACAAGTACATCGATCTGCCGCTCGCGAACTACGCTTCGGCTTCGTACGATCGAATCGAGAAGGGCGGCAAGGTGGTCGGATTCTCGATGTTCGCCGGCTACAGCTACAACGAGCGCTCGATGTTGTCGCTCGGCACGGTCGATCCGGACGTGGAAATTGGCGAAGAAGTCACGCTCGTCTGGGGCGAAGAGAACGGCGGTACCGAGAAGACCACCGTCGAGCGTCATAAGCAGATCGGCGTTCGTGCGGTCGTGAGCCCGGTGCCGTATGCGAAGGTCGTCCGCGAGCAGTACGAGGGCGGCTGGCGCCGCGGGTAAGATCTAGGCGCTGCTGAGCGCCGGGCGTTCGCGCCCGGCGCGTCATCGACAAAGGGAGGTGCCGGCGGTGTCGGCCCTCCCTTTTTATTATCGATGCGCTAGCGGTAAGCTCATTCGAACGCCACGAAGCCGAGCCGATGGCCGGCGCCATCCGTGAACCAGAGCCGGTTCGCCAAGCGCGCCGGCGGTTGCCGGTCACTGCCGGCGCTCAAGCCGATCGCGCGGACCGCCGGCCCGGGCACGATGATCTCTGTAATCTCGCCGCTGGCCGTGACCCGGCCGAGACGGTTGCCCTTCGTGTACCAAATATTGCGATCGGGTCCAACGGTGATATTGGTCGGAGAGCCGGACTCGCTTGGAATTGCGAATTCCGTGACCTCGCCGTTCATCGTGATGCGCCCGATTCGATTGCCGTTCGTCCGCACACCGTCGATTTCGCCCGCAAGCTCAACGAACCACATGTTGCCGTCGGCGCCGGCCGTGATGTCACCGGGCCCCGAGCTCGGTCGCGGCAGATCGAACTCCGTGATGTCGCCTTCAGGCGTGATGCGGCCGATCTTGCTGGCCTTGAACTCGGAGAACCAGATGTTGCCGTCGGGCCCCGCTGCAAGGGCGCGCGGGCCGCTATCCGGGGTCGGGATGTCGAACTCGGTGATCTCGCCCTCAGGCGTGACACGGCCGATCTTGCCGGCCGCGAACATACCGAACCAGATGTTGCCGTCGGCGCCGAGCGCGATGGCGCGCGGCTGGCTCGCCGGCGTCTGGATCGGAAATTCAGTAATCTCGCCTTCGGGGGTGATGCGGCCCATGCGGTTGCCGAGATGCTCAGAAAACCACATGTTGCCGTCGGCGCCGAGAGCAATGATGCGCGGCGAGCTGTTCTCGCTCGGCAACGGGTAGAGTTCGATGTTCGCGCCGTCCGGGTCCATTCGACCGATGGCGTCACTGCCGAGCGTGAACCAGGCCGTGCCGTCATGAGCGAGCGCGACCGTTGTCGGCGCTTCGGCGCCTTCTGGTAGCGGAAACATCGTGAACTGGCCGGTCGAGGTTAGAGTTTCTGCAGCGCCCAGCCAGCGCTGCTCTTCAGCATGGGCGAGACCCATGGCCATCAGCAAAGCTCCCGTTGCAAAGAGCGTCGTGCGCATCGTGCACGTCTCCTCGGTCGTTGGCGTAAGCGGCAATTCTATCGTAACAACGCGGCTCGCATTGCCCGTGCCGGGCCGGAGGGGTAGGCTTGTGCCCGATCGTTGCGGCTTGCACCGACGGGAGTTTCACGATGCAGCTGAACTCAGCGCTCGGCGTGCTCGGCATTGCGGCCGTTTCAGCGGTAGCCATCTTCACGGTCCATCGCGTGCTGACGACAGCGGGCTCGATGTTGGAGCCTCCGAGCACGCTCATCACTCCGCTCGATGCGCGGAGGACCGCGCAGTCCGCCCAGGCGGTCGACCCGCCTGCAGCAGATGAGCCCATACCGCTCGTTGCCGAAGCGGATCTCGCGAGCGCGGCCCAAAGCGGCGCGGAGCCCGGGCAGCCTGCGAATCCCCATATCGACGCGCTGCGTCATCCCTCCCCGGTTTATCGCAATGTCAGTCTCGCGACCGTGATTCGGGACGCGGGCCATGTGTGCGTCGAGATTCTGTCGTCCGCTTCGGGTGACGACGAGCTCGGCGCGTGGCGTGTCGCCTGTGATGGCGGGCATGCCTATTTCGTCTCTCCCGGCGAAGCGGGAGAGTTGCACGTCGAGCCCATGCCGTACTTCGAGATGCCGTTCAGACCGCCATTGCGGGAGCCCGTGGATCGGCCGCTGCGTTTGGTACCACTGCCGGAGTAGCGGGCTGTTCAGGCCGCACTACTGGCTTCTCCGTAAGTTCGCGCGAATGAGACTTGCCGCGTTGACCGCGTCGCTCCGATGCCGCACGATGCCGCCGCATTAGCGTCGTCCCGTCGTACGCATGGCATGTACCGTCTCGCGCTCGCGCTCGCGCGCCGGGCCGGTCCCATTACCCTTCCGGGGGCGGCGTGGACGCATTGTGATCGTTACTGCCTCTTTATGTTGCAAAGTACTTGACAGTCGCACGACCCGCGTCGAGACTGAGGAGCCATCGATGTCAACCACCTTTCCCGAGAGCGTGTCGACGCCGACCTCTGCGCCTGCTTCGATTGATGCGGGAGCGCTTGAGCACTTGCGCTATATACGCGACACCATGCAGGCGGCGCATACGTTCACGTCGGTGCCAGGAAAGGGCTGTATCGCGATGGGGGTCACGGCGCTGCTCGCGGCGGCAGTCGATTCGGTCGAGGGGCTCGCGCCTTACTGGCTGACGATCTGGATCACCGCCGCTTGCACGGCCATCGGCCTATCCAGTTACTTCCTCGTCAAGAAGGCGAGGGCGCAAGGGTTGTCTTTGTGGGGCGGCGTCGCCCGGCGGTTTTTTCTGACACTGCTGCCCGCGTTCATCGCGGGAGCCGTGCTGACGGTCGCTCTGCTGGATTTCGGTGCGCGGGAGCTCGTGGCGGGCGCTTGGCTGCTGCTGTATGGCGCAGGGCTCGCAGCGAGCGGTGTGTTCTCGATTCGGCCGGTGATGCTGGCGGGCTTCGGGTTCATGGCGCTCGGTGCGCTCGCGTTGGCGTTGCCCCCGTCCTTTTCTACGGCGTTGCTCGCGACCGGGTTTGGCGGGTTCCACTTGGCCCTAGGGCTGATCATTCAACGGAGGCATGGTGGCTAAACGGGCAGTAAAGGCTGCGGTTGCGCCTGAAGCGACGAAGCTCAGCCGGCTCCGCGCCGTCGGCTCCTACGTCGCAGACCGAGACTCTAAGGATTTCGACCGGCTGATTTACGAGCGCGTGCGGCTCGGCATCATGAGCGCGCTGAGTGTGAACGAGAGCATGACGTTCAACGAGCTCAAAGAGCTCCTGAAGACGAGCGACGGCAATCTGAGCGCGCATGGCCGCAAGCTCGAGGAGGCCGGCTACATCACGTGCCGAAAATCGTTCGCGGCCCGTATACCGAAAACAGAGTACAGCCTTACGGCAAAAGGGCGTCGCGTGTTCGAACGCTACCTGAACCACATGGAAGCGCTCATCGAGGCGGCGCGCGGACGCTAAATTTTCTGATCGAGTGCGTGCTTTGCATCGCAAAGCGAAGAATTACCGGGAGTCATCGATGCACGTTGCGATCATCATGGATGGAAACGGCCGCTGGGCCGTGCAGAGGGGGATGCCGCGGCCGGCCGGTCATCGCGCAGGGGCGGATACCGTTCGAAAGATCGTCGAGGAAGCTGTGGCGTCACAGGTTACGGTCCTGACGCTGTATGCCTTCTCCGCGGACAACTGGCTGCGGCCGCGCCGTGAGGTATCGGCGCTGATGAAGCTGATGAAGCGCTACCTGGTCAGCGAGCGGGTGCGCTGCTTGGAGAACGGCGTCCGCGTAAACGTCATCGGCCGGCGCGATCGGCTGGCGCCGGAGCTGGTCCGCTCGATCGACGATCTCGAGGAGATCACCGCCCACGGCGATAAGCTGTTGCTTCGGCTCGCCATCGATTATTCCGCTCGCCGCTCGCTGCTCGAGGCCGCGTGTCTACCGGGCAAGCCGCAGAGCTTCGAAGAGCTCGAGCAGCGGCTCGCCGAAGTCAACCATTCGGCAGCCGGTGTGCCGAACGTCGATTTGCTGATCCGCACGGGCGGGGAGCAGCGGCTCAGCGACTTCCTCCTTTGGGAAAGCGCATACGCTGAGCTGACGTTTTCTGCTACCTTTTGGCCCGACTATACCGAGCAGGAATTTCGCGCTGCGCTCGAAGAGTTCAGCCGCCGAGACAGGCGCTTCGGCCAGCTTTCGCAGCGCTCGGCGTGAAGGCCTCTTGCCCAGCGCTCTGTTTATCGAGGGATGCACCGTGAGCAACTCGTCGATTGTCATCGCGGCCATGATCGCCGTTTTCTTGCCGGCCTTTGCCGTGGCGCAGGACGAAGCGCCCGCCCGTGAGGCCTCTCCACAAACGGCGAACGAAGCGGCGCCCGCTGCGGATCGCGACTGGCAGCCGCCGAGAACGCCGTGGGGCGATCCCGACCTGCAGGGCATGTGGCCGCTCGACTACATCAACGGCACGCCGGTGCAGCGCGCGCCGGAGCACGGCGAGCGCAGATATCTGACGGACGAAGAGTTCGCGGAGCGCGCGGCGCGGCTTGCCGCGCTGAACGCGCGCTATGAGGAGGAAATCGCCACTCAACGCATGGACATGGGTCACTGGGCGGAGATGGGCGAGCCCAATCGACTCACGTCCCTGATCATCGAGCCGTCCGACGGTCGAGTGCCGGCGCTCACGGAAGCGGCCCGGCAGAAGGCGGCATCGATGACGAGCTCCTGGTCGGATATTCCGTTTACCACCATCGGCGACTTCAACGCGCTCGATCGCTGCATCACCCGCGGCCTGCCGGCGTCGATGTTTCCGTTCATGTACAACAGCGGCATCGAGGTTATCCAATCGCCGGGCTATGTGGTCCTGCGGCTCGAGCTGATTCACGAGGCGCGCATCATCCCGCTGGATGGGCGGCCTCCCCTCGCTGCGGACATCCGCCAATGGATGGGGGACTCGCGAGGGCGTTTCGAGGGCGACACGTTGGTGATCGAGACGACGAACTTCAACGGCGAAGCTCCGATGCTGATCGTCGGCCCCGGCGGCAACACGATTCCGACCAGCCCGTCGCTGCGGCTCGTCGAGCGCCTCACGCGGGTGGCGCCTGAGACGATCGAATACGAGCTCGAAGTCGAGGACCCCGAGATGCTCACGGGCCCTTGGAAGGCGGCGTTCCCGTGGAAGCTCGACCCGGATTTCCGCATTTTCGAGTACGCGTGCCATGAGGGGAACACGCTGATTCCGAGCCTCATCAACGCGACGCGTGTGGCCGCCGCCGAAGAGGCCGAGGCCGGTCAGAACGCGGAGTAGGGCACAATATCGCCGTGCTCGGGCTCATCAGGAACAGGCGACGGCGAAAGATCCTCGCGTCGACATCCATCGCGGACGGCGTCTGGCACGGTGCTCTCCATTCGATGCCCGCATTGCATCCGCTCGACGATGACGAGCGGGCCCGGCTGCACGATTTGTCGCTGCTCTTTCTACATGAGAAACGGCTCGAGCCGGCGGGCGGGCTCGAGCTCGATGAGATCATGGGCGTTCGCATCGCCGCATTGGCCTGCTTGCCGGTTCTTGAGCTCGGTCTCGACTGCTACGATGGCTTCGCGTCGGTCATCGTGTACCCGGAAGAATTCGTTGTGCCGGGCCGCGAGCAGGTCGATGAGGCCGGCGTCGTGCATGTCGGCGACGACGTGCTGAGCGGCGAGTCGTGGGATTTCGGCCCGGTGATCCTAGCGTGGGCAGACGTGGCCGCGAGCGGGCAGGGCGACGGCTATAACGTCGTCGCCCACGAGTTTGCACATAAGCTCGATTTGCTGGACGGCGCGGTCAACGGCGTTCCGCCGCTTCATGGCGACATGCGAGTCGCGGAGTGGACCGCGGTGTTCCAGGCCGCCTACGACGATCTCGTTGCGCAGGTCGAGCGCGGAGAGGAGCCGTGGATCGACCCCTATGCGGCAGAGAATCCTGGGGAGTTTTTCGCGGTGAGCGTCGAGCTGTTCTTTGATGTCCCGGTTGACTTGCAGATCGCCTATCCGGCGCTGTATCGGCAACTTGCCGCGTACTTCAAGCAGGATCCGGCTGCGCGCGTGCGTCGCGCCGGCGCCTCGCGTCGTTCTTGACCCAGATGGGGCAAACTGCAATCGTGCCGCGCCTTGATCGACTGGAGTGCCGCAGATAGACCTCGTGGATTTCGTCATGCCGTTCGTGCCCTGGCTCGTCGGCGTGTCCGTTGTCAGCGTGCTGATCGGTGTGCTTCTGGCGCCGGTGATGATTTTGCGGCTGCCTGCCGATTATTTTCTGCCCAAGCAGCGCGTGTACCTCGCGGAGCAGTCACGGCATCCCGTTCTCCGCGCACTGATTCTCACCGCCAAGAATGCGCTCGGCGGATTGCTGCTGGTCGCTGGCTTCGCGATGCTGTTCCTGCCAGGGCAGGGTCTCTTGACGCTGCTCGCAGGCTTGATGGTGCTCGACTATCCCGGCAAGTTCCGGTTCGAGCGTTGGCTTGTGCGGCGGCCGCATGTGCTGGCGGCGCTGAACTGGCTGCGCACGCGGCACGGCCGCGCACCGCTGGACGCGCCGCCGGAAGGCATCAGATGAAGCGCATCAGAATGAATAGGCCGAGCATCGTGAAGCCGAGGGCGAGCTTCGCGGCCGTTCCGATGATCATGCCGAGCGTGGCGCCGTACCCGGCCAGGCCGGCCTCTCGCAGGGATTTCCGCGCGAGCAGCTCGCCGATCATGGCGCCGACGAACGGGCCGAGCAAAATGCCGAGCAGACCGAAGAAAATGCCGACGATCGCGCCGATCGCCGCGCCGACGACCGCGCGCCTCGAGGCTCCGTAACGGCTCGCGCCGAGCGACCCGGCAATGAAGTCGGCGACGTAGGCAAGCACCGCGAGCACGCCGAGCACAATCAGCGTCTCGGCGCCGACGTGCTGGAAGCCTTCTGCCCACGCGGCGACAACCAAGCCCGCGAACAGCAAAACCGGGCCGGGCAGTGCCGGCACGACCATCCCGGCGAAGCCGCCGATGATCAGCAGCACGGCGAGGAGCCACAGCAGCGTCGTGGTTAGCACGTCGGCGGTCTCCCCCTGCGGCGCTGCCGCCCGCGCGGAGAGCGGTCCTGCCCGCGGCGCCGGGGCCGCCGCGGCATCAGCTTTCGTCGCGGACAGCCGCGGCCGGAGCGGTGCTCGGGCGCGGCTCGGGGCGGCGCGCGCGGGGCGACGCCGGAGGCTCGTCGTCCTTCACCGGGATCAGCATTTTGCCGAACGTCCCGTCCTGATTGAATGCCGCATGCTTGTAGACGCCCGCGATGTGCAGCAGGGTCAGCAGTAGGATCACGACTGCGGAGCCGGCGTGCACTCTCAGCAGCGCGGTCTGCACGGCGAAGTTCTGCTCGAACGGGCTCGGAATGACGAACCAGTCCCACACGCCGATCGCCGCGCCCCCGAACCAGACCATGAGCGGGCCGGTAATCAGCATCAGCGCAAGCGCGATCAGCAGAGCGTAATGGGTGTACTTGCCGACCCAGAAGAAGAACCCGTGCTGTTTTGGCAGCGGGCCGGGGTGGCCGTGGACGAAGCGCAGGATGATTCGCGCCCATAAGAACACGTAGCTGGTGATCGCAATGGAAGTGTGGAGGAGCAGCGCTTC
The DNA here is from genome assembly GCA_964518995.1 of uncultured Gammaproteobacteria bacterium. Lineage (GTDB taxonomy): Bacteria > Pseudomonadota > Gammaproteobacteria > Steroidobacterales > Rariloculaceae > ZC4RG20. The sequence continues at coordinate 12,919 of CAZFJU010000014.1, read as the reverse complement.
GTCGCGTTCCGCCCCTTCAAGCGTGGAGATGGTGTCGCCGACGAACAGCAGCACCAGCACCGCGATTGCGGTAAACCAGTGCAGCACAATGGAGACCCATCCGTAGCCGGTGTCCGTATCCCTGAGCTGCATGTGTGCCGTGAATTCCTCGCTTCGTCTTCGTCGGCGGAGCCTGGACGAAGGCGCCTAGCCTAGCACTGCTTTGCGCCGTCGCGAAAACTCCACCTTGTCAATGCGGGCCGGATTGCGGATAGTGCACAGCGAGAATCGGACCCATCGAGGCTGCGGAGGACGCAGCGACTCGTCGGCCAAGGCTGGTGCGACCGGCTCTGGGCAGGCCGGGCCGAGCCAGCGCACATAAAGGGCCGAAATGGACGACTACATAGGTCAGCCCCGAGGATCGACCGACCCCACCCGCTTTTTCAGGAACTGGCTGCAGAACCCGCTTACCGTGGGCGCCGTCGCTCCGAGCGGACGAGAGCTTGCGCGGCTGATGACCGCAGGCCTTGCGCCTGGAGCCCGCGTCGTCGAGCTCGGCGCAGGCACTGGCACGCTGACGCAGGCCATTCTCGATCGGGGGGTGCATACGTCGGATCTGCACGTCATCGAGCAGAATGACGATTTCGCGGCCATGCTGCGCGGCCGTTTTCCGTCGTGCGAGGTCGTCGCTGGGGATGCGGCACGGCTCGAGGATCACCTGCGCGGCTTGCGCGGCTCCGTCGATTTCGTGATCAGCGGCCTGCCGCTGTTGCTGTTCGCTGCCGCGCGTAAGGCACAGATTGTGCACCAGGCTTTGACGTTACTCGGCAGCAGAGGTTGTATTCATCAATATACATACGGCGGCCGGTGCTCCATCGGTCGCAGTCTCCTCGCTCGGTATGGGCTTCGCGCCACCTTGCTCGGGGTTGCGGCGCGCAATATACCGCCCGCATTCGTATACCGAGTCACCCGTCACGATGAGTGAGTCCCCGACGTGATAACGCAAGTCTTCCCATGCATACGCAAAATAGGCGCAGTCGCCGCCGTGCTCGTCGTCGCGGCGGGCTGCGGCGCGGATCAGGCGGAGCAGCCGGCGACCTCCGCACCGGTCGAGCTCGTCGTGCCGGCCGGCGACGGCAGCGGCCAGGCGCGGCTGTCGTCGGGACCGAATGGCGAGGTCGTGCTGAGCTGGCTCGAGCCGTCAGCCGAGGGCGCTGCGCTGCGTTTCTCGGTCCTGGCCGGCAACGGGTGGAGCGGGGCGCGCACCGCGGCGAGTGGCGCAGATTTCGTCGTCAATTGGGCGGATTTGCCGTCGATCGTGCCGATCACTTCCGATGTCTGGATCGCGCATTGGCTGCAAGCGGCGCCGGAAAGCTACGCGTCTTACGATATCGCCTACGCGATTTCCGCGGACGGCGGCGCGAGCTTCGTTCCGCACGGGCTGCTCAACGACGATGGCGCGTTGACGGAGCACGGCTTCGTCTCGCTTTATCCATGGGATGACGGGATCGGCGCCATATGGCTCGACGGGCGGCGGCTCGCAGAGCTGTTCGAGTCCGGCGAGTTCGACCCGGAAGGCCCTCCGGTAGGGATGAGTCTGCAGTTCGCGAAGATTGCTTACGACGGCAGCGTCGAAACCCGCGGCGAGATCGACGAGCTCGCGTGCGACTGCTGTCCGACCGGTGCGGCGCTTGCGGGCGCCGATCCCGTGATCGTCTATCGTGACCGGACGCCCGAGGAAATTCGCGACATCTCCGCACGACGGTTCGAAGACGGCGCGTGGAGCGAACCGACCGTGCTCGGGCCGGACGGCTGGCAAATCGAGGGGTGCCCGGTGAACGGTCCGGCAGTCGCGGCGCGCGATCAGACCGTCGTTGCGGCGTGGTTCACGGCGCCCGACGCGCAGCCGCAGGTTCGACTCGCCTGGTCGACGGACGGCGGTGCGACATTCGGTGACGCGATCGACGTCGATCGCGACGGCTCCTTCGGTTATGTCGACGTGGAGCTCGCGGCGAGCGGCGACGCGATCGTCAGCTGGTGGCGGCGGCATCAGCCGGGCGAGATCGAGCTCGTGCTGCGGCGCATCGGCGAGGATGGCTCGATGAGCGATCCGCAGGTCGTCGCGACTGCGGCGGTTGCCCAGCCCCTCGACATGCCGCAGCTCGAGCTGACGGCGAATGGCGCCGTCGTGGCGTGGACGGATCCGAACGACGAGCGTGTGCGGACGATGCGGGTGCCGTTGCCGTGACCTCGGCGAGCCAAGCTCGTCGCCTGCTTGTCCCCATCTTGATGAGCGTGCTGCTTGCCGGCTGTGTGACGCGGGCGCCGCTGACGGAGACGTACGACGGCCCCGAGGAGCTACCCGAAGAGCTCGCGGAAGCGTACGAGCTCGAGCTCGAGCCGGTCGAGGCGGTGACGGATGCCGTGCGCTCACGACGAGATTTCACGGTCCGCGAGGTCGCTTTGCCGAAACGCGAAGCGGTCGAAGGCCAGCCTGAGATCGACGAGCTTACGTTCGAGTATTACGACGCCGACAGTGAGGACGCGCGGCCCGCGATCATCGTGCTGCCGATCGCCAACGGCAACATGCTCGTCTCGCGCTATTTCGCGCGCTACTTTGCGGCGCGCGGCTGGTCGGCGCTCGTGATCGATCATGTCCGCGACCCGATGAACGACCTCCTCGATGACCCGGAGCGCACCATCCGCGCCAATATCATCGACTATCGGCGGGTGCTCGACTGGGTGGAGCGGCAACCGGATATCGACGGCGTCGGGCTTTTCGGCCTCAGCTTCGGCGGCATGGCGGCCGTGGTGCTGGCCGCGCTCGATGACCGTGTCGACGCGGTGGTCGCGGCGATGGCGGGCGGCGACTTGCCGTATTTGGTGGTCAATACAAGCTACCGGGCCGTGGCACGACAGGTTCAGCGGTCACTGCGCGAAACCGGGATGAGCCGCGAGGGGCTTCAGGAGCGGCTCGCGGAGCTCATTTCATCGGATCCCATTGCGTTCGCGCCGTACGTCGATGCTGAAGATGTGCTCCTCGTGATGACCCGCACAGATATGATCATCCCGTACGAAGCGCAGGAGCGGCTGCGCCGCGAGCTCGGCGGCCCCGAAACGCTGTTTCTCCCGACCGGCCACCGCACGTCCGTGTTCTACTTTCCGCTCCTGCGTAGCAGCGCATACGACTTCTTCGAACGTCATTTCACCGCACCGTAACGCGCCGCACGAAACACGTACAAAAAGGCGGCGTCATAGGATCAGCCGGTCGCGAACGTATTCGCCAATCGCGAGGCAGGCGGTGAGCCCCGGCGACTCGATGCCGAGCAGGTGGATGATTTGCCCGCCGCCCGGCGCGATTCCCGGCGCGATCATAAAATCCGCCGGCGGTTCCTGCGGACCGGACAGCTTCGGCCGCACCCCGACATATCCCGGGCTCAGGGCGCCGTCCTCGAGGCCTGGCCAGTAGCGACGGATCGCCTTGTAGAAGCGCTCGGCCCGCGCGGCGTCGAGCGCGTAATCGATGTCGTCGCTCCACTCCACGTCGGGGCCGAAGCGCGTCTGACCGCCTAGATCGATCGTCGCATGCACGCCGAGGCCGCCCGGCTCGGGCAGCGGGTAAAGCAGGTGCCGGAAGGGGCTCCGGCCGCTATAGAGGAAGTAGTTGCCTTTCGCATAGCGTAACGTCGGCACGGGCACGGTCGGCAGCGCGTGCAGGGAGCGCGCTACCCGCTCGGCATGCAAACCTGCGGCGTTGACGACTGCACGTGTGCGCAGATCGATCGTCGTCTCGTCGCTCTCGACGGCCAACTGCAGGACGCCACGGTCCGCGACGCCGGACATCAACCTCGAGCGCAGCGAGACCACGCCGCCGGCCTGCTCGAAATCGCCTTGCAGCGCGAGCATCAGCGCATGGCTGTCGACGATGCCGGTTGAGGGGGACAGCAGGGCGGCGACGCCGCATACGGCGGGCTCGGCCGCATGCAGCTGGGCCTCGTCCATCCAGCGCAGGTCCTTGACGCCATTCGCTTCGGCGCTGATCCGCAACAGATCGAGCTGCGCGCGTTGGGCATCGGAGACGGCGACAAGGATTTTGCCGAGGCGCCGGTGCGGGATGTGCTTGTCGGCGCAATAACGGTACAGCGCATCGCGGCCGCGAACGCAAAGCTGTGCTTTCAGGCTATCGCGCGGATAATAGATGCCGGCGTGAATGACCTCGGAATTGCGGGACGAGGTTTCCTCGCCAATAACGGCGTTCTTCTCGAGCAGCAGCACCTCGCGCCCCGTCAGCGCGGCGGCGCGGGCGATCGCGAGCCCGACAACGCCCGCGCCGATGACGATGATGTCGAAGTCCGGTTTCATTCTCTGCTCGCTCGGCGTTTTCGCCGGGCTGATAGAATTGCTGCTCCGCGGGGTCGAAAGTTTACAGGAGGTTTCTCGATGCCCGACAGCGCTTACTCATCCAGCGACGATCGCGCCCGCTTGGCTGAAGCGATTCGCTCACGCCGTTCGATCGATCTGTTCGAGCCGGATCCGCCAGGGACGGAGCGGCTTCTCGAAGCCATAGATCTCGCCCGCTGGGCGCCGAATCACCGGCTGACTCAGCCGTGGCGCTTCTATGTGCTCGGCCGGCAGACGGCGGATGCGATCGTCGACCTGGCTGTCGACATGGAGGTCACTGCGAAGGGCGAGCAGGCTGGCGAAGCGCGGCGCAGGCGCTGGAGCGCCATTCCCGCATTTTTCGTCGTAACCTGCGCTCGCAGCGAGGACACGCTGCTCCAGCAGGAGGACTATGCCGCTTGCTGCTGCGCGGTTCAGAACCTGATGCTGTACCTGTGGCAGTGCGGTCTCGGCGTCAAATGGACTACCGGCGCTGTGACCCGCGATTCCCGATTTTTCGAGATCGTCGGCATCGACCCGGAGGCCGAGATGCTCGTGGGCTTATTCTGGTACGGAATTCCGCGGGTGATCCCGAGTCAGAAGAGACGCGAGACGGCGGAGTTCGTCGTCCACCGGCCTTGATGCAACGGATGGAGCAAGCCATGGAAAGCTCGCAAGGTCACGTCGTCCTGCCGCAGTCATTGCGCGGGCGCGAAAGGCTTGCGCGGATACTTGAAGCGGCGACCGAGCTGTTCCTGAAGGACGGCTACGGCGCAACGTCCATCGATTCGATTCTCGAGGTTTCGGGCGGCTCGAAGGCCACGCTCTACAACTACTTTCCGACCAAGGACGATCTGTTCAGAGCCGTCATCGACGACGTCCTGGCGTCGGCGCAGGAGCCGATGCTCGACACGGCCGCCGATCCGCGCACGTCCCTGATCGAATTCTCGGTGCAGCGGCTCGAGGTGCTGTTCTCTGATCAGCATCACGCGCTGTTGCGGCTGATCATTGCGGAGCGCGAGCGGTTTCCGGATCTCGCGCAGATGTATTACGAGCGGGCGCCGCAGCGTAGCCGCTCGATGCTGTCCACGTACTTCACGGAGCTCGAGCGGCGGCAAGTCATCGATACCGGCGCGGCCGAGGAGGCCTCGGAGTTCCTGATCGGCATGATGGTGCATTGGTGGGTCATGGAGGCGCTGCTGCTCAGCAACAGCCCGAGCAGCGAGGCCATCCGTGAACGCGCAACGCGCGTGGTCGATCGATTCCTGGCGGCTTTTGGCCGGCGCGCGGCGCCGGAAAGCGGGCAAGCAGACGGGCTCTGACCCGATATACGCGCTGACCCGCCACACACGTCGCTCGCGGCGAGCCGCTACGGGAATTGAATTCCGCCGCCGCGCGGGCCGCCGGGCCCGCCGATCCCGCCGGATCCCGGCCCCCCGCTGCCCGGAACGATCAGCGACGAGGCCGCGTCTCGGCGCATGTCCTCGAGCCGCTTCACGGTGCTCGCGAGCGCTTCCTGAGCTTCGGCGCCAAACTTCTGCACGGCGTCGTCAAGGCTCGACGCCTCGATCTCGAAGCTGATCGGCAACGCGCCGGCCGGCGTGAGGACTTGTGTCTGACCGATATACAGCACCGGGCGCGACTCGTCGCGCGAGCCCGCAGACGTCATCGGCGTCAGCCTGAGCAGGCTGCCGATACGTCGGTCGGTGAAGGTCTCTTCCTGATACAGATTGGCGCCGTCCATTTCGAAGTCGGCGTCGCTGGGCTCCTGTGCCATCTGTCTTCC
>CAZFJU010000014.1:0-6674 GCA_964518995.1 uncultured Gammaproteobacteria bacterium | reverse complement strand
CGAACCTGATTGACACCGGCTACGCGGGTGAGCTGCAGGTAGGCTTCCGCGAGCTGATACACGCCGGTCGCGCCGACCGGGTGACCGCGGGCTTTGAGCCCCCCCATGGTCGACAGTGGCAAGTCGCCGTCGATGCCGATGCGGCCGTCGGTGCCGACGCGCGTGCCGGCGCCTGGGCCGACGAAGCCCGCGGATTCGAGAGTCAGCACGGCCATGATCGTAAAGGCGTCGTGCAGCTCGAAGAAGCCGACATCCCGGTGACGGGCGCCCGCCTGCTCGAGCGCCCGGTGCGTCGACGCGGCGACGGCGGCGAGCCGCAGCGCATCGGCGCGGCGCTCGAGCGCAAGCGGGGCGGTGGCCGCCGCCGACCCCGCGATGACCACGCGGGGGCCGTTTTGCAGCGACCGTGCGGCGTCAGCCGACGCGAGCACGATGGCGGCGGCGCCGTTGCAGATCGGCGATGCATCGAATACCCGGATCGGATCCCGGACCATGCGCGACGCGAGGTAGCCTTCGATGTCCACGGCCTTGTGAAACAACGCGTGCGGATTGCCGAGCGCATTGCGGTGCGCATTGATCGAGAACGGCGCGAAGTCGCGCGCTGTCGCGCCGTAGCGGTCCATATAGCGGCGCATCAGCTGAGCGTTCAGCGACATGAACGTTTCGCCGTGTGCGCCTTCGAGCTCCCAGTCGGCGGCGGTGGCGAGCGCGCGTGTGGCGGTGTCGCGATCGACGTGGGTCATGCGCTCGACGCCGCACACGATGACCACATCGTGCACACCGCCCGCGATCGTCAGATAAGCCATGCGGGCGGCGGCGGCACCGGATGCGCAGGCCGCCTCGACGGTCACCGCTTCGATGCCGTCGAGCCCGGCGTAGTCCGCGATCAAGCCGCCGAGCTGCTGTTGCCGGCCGAGCAAGCCGGAGGTCATATTGCCGACATACAGCGCGTCGACCCGATCCTTCTCGACGCCGGCCTGCTCGAGCACTTCACGCACGGCGGAAGCGGCGAGGTAGCGGCCGCGAACGGTCGGGTCGCGAGTGATCGGCGCCTGCTGAACGCCGATGATGTGCACGTCTCTCATAGCGCGTCCGCGGCTTCGGGGCGCGTTTCAGGCGAGCCGATCATCGACAACGTAGTGGGCCGTGGCGGGCATCCTTTCCCCCAACGAGAGACGCGAGCCAAGCTCGCGTCCCCAAGGTGCACTGGTCGAGCCGGGGCGGGCTCAGGAAGCCGGTACCTCGCTCGCCTCGATCTCGATGCGGAACGCGACGTCGCCGCCAACGGCGGGCACGCCGTAGTTCATCCCGTACGCGGTACGGTCGAGCGTGCCCGTAGCCGTGAAGCCGGCCATCGCACCGCCGTCGCGCGCCGTGCCGGTCTGGTTCAGCACGACGTCGAAGGAGACCGGATGAGTCTGGCCGACCATCGTGAGCTGCCCATGGACGGTGAAGCGATCCTCGCCGGTCACCTCGACACGCTCGCTGGTAAAGCGCATCTCGGGATGCTGCTCGACGTCGAAGAAGTCGGCTGTTTTCAGGTGGTTGTTCAAGCCCTCGTGGAACATGTCGATGCTTGCCGGGTCGATCGTGATGTCGAGGGAGCTGTTGGTCGGATCTTCTGCATCGTACTTGAAGGTTCCCGCGAACTCTGCAAACCGGCCGAGCATCATCGAATAACCGCGATGATCGATGTCGAAGAACACGCGCGAATGGGACATGTCGAAGGCATAGTCGCGCGGCTCTGCAATCGCGGCTTGTGCGAGGCCTAAGCCAGCCAGGAACAGAATCGTCCGATGCATAGTGCTTCCTCTTAGTAGAGTGTGGGCGGAGGCCGCGGCGCGGCCGGAGTCGAGAGGCCTATATTAACCAATCTGCCCGTCGTGTCCGATTGGGACGGCTTTGCTTGCATGCCCGCGGAGCGGCCGTTACTGTCCGACCGGCAGCCGGCATGCTGAGCCGGCTCGTTCTCGGACAGGGCGCGCGGAGGCGGGTTCCTGTGCGTCCGCCGAAAATGGGAGATTAGCGGCCGCCACCGCGCCGCCTGCATGTCGCTTACGCAGAAAATACTAATCGCCATGGTGGCGGGCGTCACAGTTGGACTGCTGCTCGGCGAGCTCGGCAGCGGCACGGCGCTCGTCGACGACTACCTCGTCGACGGCCTGTTTGCCGCGGTGGGCCGAATCTTCATTGCGCTGCTGCAGATGATGGTCGTGCCGCTCGTGCTGTGCTCGCTCGTAACGGGCGTCACGACACTCGGCGACATGCGCGCGCTCGGCCGCGTCGGGCTGAAAACGGTGTCGTTGTATCTCGGCACCACTTCGGCCGCGCTGGTGCTTGTTCTGTCGCTGGCAGTGCTGGCGTCTCCCGGCGAAGGGTTTACGCTCCTGGAGGGTGTCGCGTATCAGGCCCGCGAGAGCCCAAGCACCGTCGACGTGCTGGTCGGCATGGTGCCCGCCAATCCGATTCGGGCGCTCGCGGACGGTGAGATGCTGCAGATCATCGTCTTCGCTCTGCTGCTCGGCTTCGCGATATCACTGTCGGGCGCGCCCGGGCGCCGCGTCGCCGCTGCGTTCAGCGATCTGAACGACGTCGTCATGCGGATGGTGATGCTGGTCATCCTTACGGCGCCGGTCGGTGTCTTCGCGCTGCTCGCCCGCACCTTCGCCAGCGAGGGGCTCGCCCTGTTCGTGCCGCTCGCCGGCTATGCGCTCACGGTGGTCGTGGCGTTGCTGTTGCAGGTGGTCGTGGTCTATGCCGCGCTCCTTCGCGCGGGCGGGCTGAACCTGATTCCGTTTTTCGCCAAGCTCCGCGGCGTGATGGCGTTCGCCTTCAGCACATCGTCCTCCAACGCGACCATTCCGGTCACCCTCGCGACGCTCGAGCGGCGCCATGGCGTGTCCAACTCCGTCGCGTCCTTCACGGTGCCGCTCGGTGCTACGATCAATATGGATGGCACCGCGATCATGCAGGGTGCCGCGACCGTCTTCATCGCCAATGTCTATGGGGTGGACCTCGGCATCGGCGACTATGTCGCAGTCGTCCTCACGGCGACGCTCGCTTCGATCGGCACGGCTGGCGTGCCGGGCGCGGGGCTGATCATGCTCGCAATGGTGCTCCAGCAGGTGGGGCTGCCGGTGGACGGAATCGCGTTGATCGTCGGCATCGACCGGTTGCTCGATATGATGCGGACGTCCGTGAATGTCACCGGCGACTGCGTCGTGACGTGCGTGGTTGCGAAGTCGGAAGATGCATTGGATCTGGGTATTTATCGCGACGTGGACGCCGGCGGGGACGCCGCATCGGCACGCGCGATCATGCACCGAGCAACCGACGACGCATGAGGGCTGTAAATGGATCGTAGAATCATGCTGATCGGGTTCGGCAACATGGGCCAGGCCCTCGCGCACGGCTGGCTCGAGCGCGGCACCGCACCGGCTGCACTGCGCGTGGTCGACCCGGCCGAGTCCGCGCGCGCCGCCGCCCACGCGCTCGGCATTGCAGCGAACGAGCGCGCGGATCGGAATGCTTGGGCGCAACGGCCGGATGCCGTCCTGATCGCGGTCAAGCCGCAGCAGGTCGCGGAGGTCGTGCAGCCGCTGGCACCGCTGGCACTGGCGGGGACGCTGTTCATCTCCATCGCGGCCGGCCAGACCATAGCGGCGCTGACTGGCGTGCTGGGCGAGGACGCCGCCGTCGTGCGCGCGATGCCGAATACGCCGGCGGCTATCGGTCGCGGTATGACGGTCATGGTGCCGTCCGCAAAGGTCGGGGCGGAGCACCGCGTGCTCGCCGACGAGTTGCTCGCGGCCGTCGGGCAAACGGCGTGGGTCGACGACGAGCGGCTGATGGACGCGGTGACGGCGGTCTCCGGCAGCGGTCCAGCGTACGTCTTTTTGCTGATCGAATGCCTGACCCGCGCCGGCATGCAGGCCGGGCTCGATGAGCAGCTTGCAGCGAGGCTCGCCACCGCTACGGTCGCCGGTGCCGGCGCTTATGCCGAGCGGTCCAGCGAGCCTGCAGCGGAGCTGAGGCGCCGCGTGACCAGCCCGAAAGGCACGACCGAGGCGGCGCTCGCCGTGCTGATGGGCGAGGGCGGGCTCGAAGCGCTGCTGGAGCGTGCAGTGCACGCGGCCGCGGAGCGCAGCCGAGCACTCTCGGGCGGCACGTAAAGCTTGCGAGGGGCCATGGCGGGACGCTATTTCGACGATTTCGAGGTCGGGCAGGTTTTTCGTCACGCTATCCGGCGGACATTGACCGAGGCGGACAACGTGCTGTTCAGCGCGATGACGCACAATCCGGCGCCGCTGCACATCGATCGGGAGTACATGCGCACGCAGTCGGAGTTCAAGGAGCCGCTGATCAACAGCTTCTTCACGCTCGGGCTGATCGTAGGAATTTCGATTCACGAAACAACGCTCGGCACCACGGTGGCGAACCTCGGCATGGAGGACGTGCGCTTTCCGGCGCCATTGTTTGCGGGCGACACCGTGCATGTCGAGACGGAAGTGATGGCTCTGCGGCCGAGCCGCTCCCGGCCCGCGAACGGCATCCTGACCCTTGAGCATCGCGGGTATAACCAGCGGGACGAGCTCGTCGCGATCTGTACGCGCAACGTGTTGATGCTACGGAAGCCCCGTTGATAGACGATGACCGGGGTCGCGTTTCAGGAAGTACGTGCTTGTATTGTTAATCTTTACTGTCAGAATGGAGATGTATTCGGAGTCTAGTATGCAAGCGGAGACGTTTCCCGGTGCCATTCCTATACGAGGGCAATTATGGGAGCGTTGGCGTCATAGAAGAGGATGAAGCTCAAGACGCGTCGGCCACAACCCGCCTTATCGGAAAGGTAGCTGCGCTACCTAGTGGATACGGGCTCGATCTGATCTGCACGAAAGTCGCGGTCGACTTTCAGTCCATCACCGTCTCGAACGCCGACGAGCGCCTCGCGCGCGGCTTGCAAGAGCTCGCTGACGCATATGGCGCCGATGCCCTGTTCATTGCGATATTCGACGAGAGCGGGGGCATCATCGAGAAGGTCCATGCCGGGCGCTCGGCCTCTTCCAAATGCAATCCCCAGCTGCTCCGAAAGCGCGAGATGGCCGACTTCCCATGGCTGCGCAGCCGGCTCGAGCACTTGCGACTGCTCGAGATCAACGATACCGCGAATGCACCGCCGGTGCAGCGCCACGACGCGGAGCAGCTCGCGAGCCTCGACATCGGCGCGATGCTCGTTCTCGGTTTCAACGTTCGCGAATCGCTCGGCGGCATCCTTGGTATCTGCAGCTCGGCGCCAAAGCCGGGTTGGAGCGCGGATCTGCACCTCGCGCTGAAGCTCATTGGCATCAGCGCTGCGAGCGGCCTCGATCGGATTCGCCTGAGTGAAGATCTCGCGACAGTCGAGGAACGCGACCGGCTGGTGACGAACACGGCGAACGACGGCGTCTGGGATTACGACGTTCGCGATAATTCGATGTATTTTTCGCCCCGCTGGCGCTCGATGCTCGGATATGCCGAAGCTGGCCCCATCCCCGAATGGCGTTTTCTCGTCCATCCGGATGACATGGCGCGGGTGCAGGCGCAAATCAGAGAGCATCTCGAAGGAAAGACCGATCTCTTCGAAAGTGTGCATCGGATGCGCCATGCCAACGGGGAATGGCGATGGGTGCAAAGCAAGGTGAAAGGCCGGGTCGACGGTCATGGCCGCCTGCGGCGGCTGGTCGGCGTCGAGACGGACATCACTGAGCGGAAGCTCTACGAGGAGGCGTTGTTCCGCGAGAAGGAGAGCGCCCAGATCACGCTTCAGTCGATCGGTGACGGCGTAGTCACGACGGATGCGGATTGCCGCGTGCAGTATTTGAACCCCGTGGCCGAGGACCTGACCGGCTGGCGGCTCGACGATGCGGTCGGGCGCCAGATCGACGAGATTTTTCGCGGCTTCCACGAGGAGACGTGCGAGCCGGTCGAGAATCCGGTCGCGGTCGCGATGCGCCGCAACCGCTCGACGAAGTCTGTGCGTCCGACGCTTCTGATCCGCCGCGATGGCAACGAGCTCTACATCGAGAGCACGGCTGCGCCGATCCGCGATCCGCTTGGCAACGTGACCGGCGGGGTGCTGGTCTTCCACGACGTCAGCGAGTCCCGCGAGCTGAACCGACGGCTGTCTTACGCTGCGAGCCACGACATCCTGACGGAGCTGGTGAACCGCCGCGAGTTCGAGAGCCGCCTCGAACGTGCATTGAACAGTGCGAAGGCGCGCGAGACATCGTACGCGGTGCTACATATCGACCTCGATCAATTCAAGATCGTCAATGACGCCTGTGGGCATGGTGCCGGCGATGAGCTCCTCAGGCAGATCGGCGCATTGCTCAAGGCGAAGATCCGTTGGCGCGACACGCTGGCCCGGCTCGGCGGCGATGAGTTCGGAGTGCTGCTCGAAAGCTGCGCGATGGACGAGGCGCTGCGCACGGCCGAGACGCTCCGTGAGTTGATCGTCGACTTCAAGTTCGTGTGGGACGACAGAACGTTTCGTCTCGGCGCGAGCATCGGGGTGGTGCCGATCACGCCTGCGACGGACGATGTCGCATCGCTGCTCACCGCGGCAGACAGCGCCTGCGCGGCCGCGAAGGACGCCGGCCGCAACCGCGTCTATAGCTATCAGGAAAACGATCTGG
>CAZFJU010000013.1:30048-33257 GCA_964518995.1 uncultured Gammaproteobacteria bacterium | reverse complement strand
GATAGCTGACGTAGCTGCCTTCGTCGGCGATGATCAGCGTGCGCTCGAACTGACCGGTGTTGGCTGCATTGATCCGGAAATAGGTGGAAAGCTCCATTGGGCAGCGAACGCCTTTTGGCACGTACACGAACGAGCCGTCCGTGAACACGGCGGAGTTCAGCGCCGCGAAGAAGTTGTCGCGGTGGGGCACGACGGTGCCGAGATACTTGCGCACGAGCTCCGGGTGATTACGTACGGCCTCCGAGAACGGGCAGAAGATCACGCCGGCCTCGGCGAGCTTCTCCTTGAACGTGGTGGCGACCGATACGCTGTCGAACACCGCATCGACGGCGACACCGGCGAGCCGCGCACGCTCGTGCAGCGGAATACCGAGCTTCTCGTACGTCTCGAGGAGCTTCGGATCGACCTCGTCGAGGCTCTTTGGCGCGTTCTCCGGGCGCTTTGGCGCGGAGTAGTACGAGATCGACTGGTAGTCCGTCGGCGTGTACTTGACGTGCGCCCAGGTCGGCTCATCCATCGTGAGCCAGTGGCGATAAGCCTTGAGCCGCCACTCGGTCAGAAATTCGGGCTCGCCTTTCAACGCGGATAGCTGACGGATCACGTCCTCGTCGAGGCCGGGCGGCAGCGTATCCTGCTCAATGTCCGTCACGAAGCCGTGGCGGTACTTCTGTTGGACGAGCTCGTTCAGTTCCTTCGATTCGATTGCCATCGGTCCTTCCCTAGTTCGCTACGCTGTCTGCCGGGACGCATGATCATGCCGACTTGCGGAACTCGCGCGCGAGCCTCGCCTGCGGCAGCGGCTCCTCGGCAGCCTTCAGCTCCGCGAGCGTTACGGATTCGAGCGCGGCGCGGATTCCGCGGTTGATTCGTTGCCATGCGGCGCCCACCTGGCAATGCGACTCGAGATCGCATGCTCCGACAGCGGCGCTGCACGCGGTGAGCGCGACGGGGCCTTCGAGTGCGTCTAAAATCTCTGCTGCAGTGATCTGCTCCGGTGCGCGCGCCAATGCATAACCGCCGCGCGAGCCGCGCACGGAGACGACCAGCCCTGCACGCACAAGCAGCTTCAGCAGCTTGCTCACGGTCGGCTGGCCGAGCCGAGTGGCTTCGGCGACCGCGCTGCAAGTTGAAAGACCCGTGCCGTTCACTGCGAGTTGCGCGAGCACGAGCGTTCCGTAGTCCGTGAGCTTGCTCATTCGGAGCATTACAAATCCCGTCCCGAAGATATGGGACTATTTTAGTCCTATTTAGTGCCGCAGCAAAGGGCCGATTCGGCCCCGGGGCGCAAATCAGCCGCGACGGCGGGGTTGTCCGCGCTGCAGCGCTTCACCGCGCTGCTCTTCAGGCAGGTATTCCACCAGCTCCTGCAGACGCGCGTTCAGCCGCGCACGCTGGACAGCATGCGACTCCGGCAGCTCGAGCGCCAGGTGCAGCTGATTGATCGCCAGCGGCAGGTTGCCGATCGAAACGTAGTACTCGCCCATGTAGTAGTAGGCGTTCAGCGTGTCGCCCTCGGCGTCGGCGGCGCGGGCGATGAGCCGAATCTGCGCCGGCGTCGGCGGCACGTTGTTGAGCAAATCGAGCAGTAACCGGTGCGCATCGGCCGGGCGGTCGGCCTCCAGCAACGCCTCGGCATAGCTGATCGTCAGCGGCACGTTGCGCGGAAACAGGCGCGCGGCGTCGGAATAAAGGCCGAGCGCCTGTTCGGTGGAACCGTTCGCCACGAGCGCTTCGCCGAGGCCGATTCGATACGCGATCACACCAGGCGCTTCGCTGATCAGCTCGCGAAAGATTCGCTCGGATTCGTCATGCCGGCCGAGCCGGGCCAGCGCGAGGCCTCTGCCGTAGCGGACCGGCGCTGAGTCTTGCGCCGGCATGGCTTCGATCTGCCTCAGCGCGGCGCGCGCGTCATTCGCCGCGAGCACCTCGATGCGCGCCTTCGCGAGCCCGTAGCCGATGCTGTCCTCGTGTCGAACTTGCGGCAGCCGGCGCGCACGGTCGCGTGCCTCGGCGATACGCGTCGCGGTCACCGGGTGAGTCTGCAGAATCGCCGGCACGTCGCGCCCGCCGAACCCGTAGCGCCGGGAGATCTTCTCGAAAAAGGTGGCCATGCCGTTGGGGTCGTAGCCGGCCGAGGCGAGCACCTCGATGCCGACCCGGTCCGCCTCGTGCTCGTGCGCGCGCGTGAAATTGATTTGGCGCTGCACCGCAGCGGCCTGGGATGCCGATACGACGCCGGCGATGGCGTCTCCCGATACGTCGCTGGCCGCACCGAGCAGTACCGCCGCGAGCGTCGCAGCGAGCGAGACGATGCTCGTCCGCTGGGCGTCGTACAGCGAGCGGGCGATGTGCCGCTGTGTGACGTGCGACACCTCGTGCGCGATGACGCCCGCAAGCTCGCTTTCGTTGTCGCTGGCGAGGATCAGGCCAGTATGCAGGCCGATATAGCCGCCCGGCATGGCGAAAGCGTTGATCGCCGAATCGTTGATTACGAAGAAGCGGAAACTGTGCGAGCCGTTATTGGCATGGCTTGCAATGTGGGCGCCTATCGACTGGACGTACTCGTTCAGGAGCGGATCGTCCACGACGACGCCGGCATTGCGCATTTGCAGCATGACGCTGCGGCCGATCTGACCTTCACGGCTCTTGTTGAGCACGGCGTCGGCCGGGGTGCCGAAATCAGGCAGATCGGCGCCCCACGCCGGCACCAGCATCTGGCCGATCATAACGAATAGGCACCACCACTTTCTCATCGGGCCCCCGGATCCGCATGCCCGCGGATTGTTCTGCCTATAAAGACCGCGCGGCCTCCAAAACGTTCTCGACGTGGCCGTTGACCCTTACTTTACGCCACTCCCGGATGAGAATACCCGCACCATCGACCAAAAACGTGCTGCGTTCCACGCCGAGGAACTTGCGGCCGTAGAGGCTCTTCTCGCGGATGACGTCGAACAGCCGGCATAGCGCCTCGTCCGTATCGGCGATCAAATCGAACGGCAGGTCCAGCTTTTGCTTGAACTTCTCGTGCGACGTCAGGTTGTCCCGCGAGACGCCGAGCACCTCGACCCCCAGCTGCCGAAATTCATCGTGCCGCGCCGCGAAATCGGCGCTTTCCGTCGTGCAGCCCGGGGTGTGGTCTTTCGGATAGAAGTAGAGCACGTACGGCCGCCCCGCGAGCGATTGCGAAGATACGGTGCGGCCGCCGGTGG
>CAZFJU010000013.1:0-29948 GCA_964518995.1 uncultured Gammaproteobacteria bacterium | reverse complement strand
GTCTTGGTCATGCTCTGGTACGGAAACTGGGGCGCCGCGCGGGCTCAGGAGTGCTTGACGGGCTCCATGATCGCGTCGACATTCAATTGGTCGCAAAAATCCATGAATTCTTCGCGCAAGGCCGAGATGTGGATCGAAGCGGGAATATTGATATACATCTGCACCGAGAACATCGGAGTTTCGGTTTGAGATGCGACGTAGCTGCGCGCGGAGAGCTCGCCGATCTCGACCTGACGGCTCGCAAAGAAGCCGCTCAGGCTGTGCACGATACCCGGCTGGTCCAGACCGACGACGTCGACTGCATAGGGCAGCAGCTCCTTGCCGAAATTCCGCGCCTCGGTGCGACGGAACTTCATTGTGATGCCGTTACTGCTGGCGAAGCGCTCGAGGTCGCGCTCGAGCCGGCTGATCGTGTGCCAATTCCCGCCGACGAGCAGCAGCATTCCGAATTCGGACCCAAGCGCCGTCATGCGGCTTTCTTTGATATTGCCTCCGCAGTCGAGAATGGTTCGGGTGAGATCTTGAACGACGGCCATCGGGTCGCCGCCCACGGCGGATATGACCAACAATTGTTGCATTAAAAGGTGAATCCCGCTGGACGAAACGAGCGCGACCAGTGTACCCCGAAGTCGTGCAGAGGCAATGGCAAGTTGCGGGCGCTTGCAGCCGTCAGTACTATCCTCGCCTTTGTTTCCCGGTGGGCGGCGATGTTTGCAGGCAGCATGGCGGCGTTGGTGACGCCGATGGATCGCGATGGCGCGCTCGACTACGACGCGCTCGCGGGTCTCATCGCATTCCACGTCGAAGCCGGTACCGACGCGCTCGTCATCGCCGGTACCACCGGTGAATCCCCTACGCTCGATCACGCCGAGCACATCGAGCTGCTCGAGCGAAGCTGTGAGATCGCCGCGGGTCGGGTGCAAATCATTGCAGGCACCGGCTCGAACTCGACCGCACAAACCCTGAAGCTGTCGCGTGCCGTCGATCGTCTGCCGCTCGCCGGCCTGATGGTCGTGACGCCTTACTACAACAAGCCGACGCAGGAAGGCCTGTTTCAGCACTTCAGCGCGGTGGCCGACGCGGTCAACCATCCGCTGATTCTTTACAACGTTCCGGGGCGTACCGGGGTCGACATGAAGCCGGACACGGTGGCGCGACTGGCTGCGCACGCAAATATCGCCGCGGTCAAGGAAGCCACCGGGGAGCTCGATCGTGTGGCCGCGCTCAGAAACGCGTGTGGCGCGGAGTTCTCACTATTGAGCGGTGATGACGCCACCGCAGCGGAGTTCATGCTGCGAGGCGGAGACGGTGTGATCTCCGTCACCGGGAACGTCGCGCCCAGCCAGATGAAGGCGCTTTGCGATGCCGCGCGGGCCCGGCATACGGATCAGGCGCATTCGGCCGATGCGCCGTTGCAGGCGTTGCATCACGATCTGTTTGTCGAAAGTAATCCCATCCCGGTCAAGTGGGCGCTGCAGCAGATGGGCCTGATCGGTCCGGGTATACGTCTGCCGCTGACGCCGCTCGCGGAGCAGCATCACGGGCGCGTGCGCGCCGCCATCGCCGCAGCGGGCATCGAGATGCGAGGCCCGAGGGGATGATCCGCTCGCTCATGCTCATTATGATGCTCGTCGTGCTCACGGGCTGCTCGCGGGAGCGTGAGTTGCGCTGTGAGAGCACCGAGCGCTACCAGGGGGCCCGGTCGGTGCAGCCCATCCGGATTCCGGATGACCTCAGTGTGCCCGATGAATCGGACGCGCTGCGGATACCGGCGCCGCCGGAGTCTTCGAGCGCCGCGCGAGAAACGTGCCTCGAATATCCTCCGCGCTTCTGATCCGCCAAGCTCGCTGCGCCAGCCTGGCGCCTCAGAGCCAGTCGTCCAGATCGTCCGTCGACGGCCGCGTGTCTGCCCGCAGCACTCGCGATACATACGCGAGGCTTTCGGCGTGATGCTCGGCCTCGATCGCGGCAGCGCAGTCGGCCGGCACGGCGATGCCATAGCCCCGCATGTAGGCATCCATCGCGGTCAGCATCACGCAGCGGTCGCTGGTGAGTCCCGTCAGGATGACCCGATCGACCTCCAGGTGCTCGAGCAGCAACTCGAGCGGGGTGCCGAAGAATCCGGACTGGTGCGGCTTCAGAACGTGGTAGTCATGTTCGTCGGGACGCAGCGTCCGGATCAACGGCGCGCCGCGCACGTTCCGTTCGAGATAAGTCTCGATCAGTAACTCGAAGCTCGACTTCCAGTGCGAGAAATTG
The DNA here is from genome assembly GCA_964518995.1 of uncultured Gammaproteobacteria bacterium. GTDB lineage: Bacteria > Pseudomonadota > Gammaproteobacteria > Steroidobacterales > Rariloculaceae > ZC4RG20. Next base: position 27,689 of record CAZFJU010000013.1, on the reverse strand, counting down.
TCGTTGACATAAATGGTCGGCACGCCGCGCGAGCGGGCGGCCGACTTTAGCGCGGCGATCGCGTCCGCCATCGCCAGCGCTGCGGGGAGCAGGCGATCGCCGCCGTCGAACTCGAGATCGTTGATCACATCGATGAGCAGCAGCGCCGCCCGATGGTTGCGATCTCGTTCGCGTTTGTCGTGGTGCATAGGTCTTGCTCGGCCCGTGGGTCAGCGCCTGGGGGCGGCCTTCGAGGTGCCGGCCAGCCGCGGCTGCAGGGTTCGTGCCAGGGCTGAGCGCGGAGTCGCGGCGCCAGCGATGCGCCGGTCGGCGGGTCCTGCTAGATTGTTACGATGGAATCCCGACCGGCGGACGAGGGTGTACATGAGTTTTCTGCGTCCCCGGCCGACCTGTGCTTCCGGACGGAGGCGCTGACGAAGGTCTACGGCACCGGGCCCAATGCCGTCCATGCGCTGCGGGGCGTCGATCTCGAGCTGCCCGAGCGCGAGCTCGTCGTCCTGCTCGGCGCGTCGGGCAGCGGCAAATCCACGTTGCTGAATATCCTTGGCGGGCTCGACCGGCCGACGTCCGGTCGTCTGTATTTTCGCGACGCTGAGCTTACCGCCGCCTCGCAGCGCGAGCTGACGACGTATCGGCGCCGTCACATCGGTTTCGTGTTTCAGTTCTACAACCTGATCGCAAGCCTTACTGCACGGGAGAACGTCGCGCTGGTGACCGAGATTGCCGACGATCCGATGACGCCAGAAGAGGCGCTCGATTTGGTCGGGCTCTCTCCGCGGCTCGACCATTTCCCGTCGCAGTTGTCGGGCGGCGAGCAGCAGCGTGTGGCGATTGCGCGCGCGATCGCGAAACGCCCATCCGTGCTGCTCTGCGATGAGCCTACCGGGGCGCTCGACAGCGCGACCGGCATCCGCGTCCTCGAGGCCGTCAAGAACGTCAACGAGACGATGAACGCGACGACTTTGCTGATCACCCACAACGCGTCGGTCGCCGATATGGCGGATCGGGTGATCACCTTCTCGGACGGGCAAATTCGGGAAGAGCGGCTCAACGCTCACCGTAAGGCGCCGTCGGAGCTCACCTGGTGAGCGGCCCGTTCGGCCGTCTGATCTCGGCACTCGACCGCAAGCTGCTGCGGGATCTGCTCGGCATGCGCGGGCAGGCGCTCGCGATTGCATTCGTGATTGCCGGCGGCGTGTCGGTGCACTTGGTCGCGGCCGGGCTATTGTCGTCGCTCGAAGAAACTCGACGGGCGTACTACGAGCGCTATCGCTTCGCGGATGTCTGGGCGCCGGTCGTGCGGGCGCCGAATGCGTTGCTCGCCGAGCTTCGCGCGATCGAAGGGGTACAAGCGGCCGAGACGCGCGTGCGCGCGCCGGCGCTGTTCGATATGCCGGGCATGGAGGAGCCCGCGACCGGCGAGATTTTCTCGCTGCCCGATGCGGGCGAGCCGTCCGTCAATCAAATCTTTCTCGTGCGTGGGCGGTTGCCGACCGTAGGTCGGCGAGACGAGGCCGTCGTGCTGCAGAGCTTCGTGGATGCGCATGCGCTCGAAATCGGCGACACGATCTCCGCGACGATATACGGCGGCCGCGAGACGATCAGCGTGGTGGGCATCGCACTTTCCCCGGAGCACGTGTATGCGATCGCGCCGGGCCAGCTCGTGCCGGACGACCGCCTGTACGGCGTGCTGTGGATGGCGCGCAATGCGCTCGCGGAGGCGGTCAACCAGGACGGGGCGTTCAACGAGGCGGTCATACGCTTGGCGCACGGCGCGAGCGAGGCCGCCGTCCGCGAGGAGTTAGACGATCTGCTCGAGCCATACGGTGCGCCCGGCGCGTATGGGCGTGAGGACCACATTTCGGACGCATTCATCACGAGCGAAATCGACTCGCTCGAAACCATGGGCCGGGTGCTGCCGCCGATTTTTCTGCTGGTCGCCGCCTTTCTGGTCAACGTCGTCATCTCGCGGCTGATCGCGACCGAGCGCACCGAGATCGGCTTGATGAAGGCGTTTGGCTACTCGGATTTCGCCGTGGTCGTCCACTACCTCAAGCTGGTCGGCACGATCGCCTTGCTCGGCCTCGCGCTCGGGGGCAGCCTCGGCGTCTGGCTCGGTCGCCTCCTGGCCGGCGTCTATACCGACTATTTCCGTTTTCCGCTGTTCATCTTCCAGGCCGATCCGCGAGTCTTTGCGCTGGTGCTCGCCATCACAGCGGTCGCTGTCGGCGGCGGTGCGGCGTTCGCGGTGCGGCGGGCGGCCACGATCGCGCCCGCCGAGGCGATGCAGCCTCCGCCTCCGCCTGACTACTCTAAGGCGGCCGGCGCGCGCGTCACGGCGCTGCATCTGCTGGACCAGCAAACTCGCATGGTGCTGCGCCAGATCATTCGCTTTCCGCTTCGCGCCGCGTTCACGAGCATCGGCGTCGCGGTGTCGGGCGCGCTGCTGATCGGCACGCTGTTCTTCATCGATGCGCTCGACGAGATGATCGATGCCTATTTCAACGTCGCCAACCGTCACCATGTCGAGGTCAGCTTCGTCGAGCCACGCTCGCGCGCGGCGTATTTCGAGTTGCTGCGCGCGCCGGGTGTGCTCGCCGGTGAGCCGTATCGGGCCGTCGCCGTGCGCCTGCGCAACGGCCATCTCGAGGAACGAATCGGGCTGCGCGGCCTGCCGCTCGATTCGCAGTTGTCCCGGATGATCGATGTATCCAGCCGCCCGGTGGTCCCGCCTCCGGGCGGGCTCGTGCTGTCCCGAGACGTCGCAGATAAGCTACGCATCGGCGCGGGCGAGCTGCTGACGATCGAGGTCACAGAAGGGCGGCGGCCCGTGCTCGAGGTGCCGGTCGCGGCCGTCACGACGACCTTCCTCGGCTCCGGTGCACACATGCGCATCGATGAGTTAAACCGGCTGCTTCACGAGGGGCCCGTGATATCAGGCGCCTTTCTGACCGTCGACGCGGACGCGACTGATGTGCTTTATGCCGAGCTCAAGGAACTGCCGGCGGTCGCGAGCGTTGCGCTGCAGACGCTCGCGCGGCGCAATTTCACCGAGTTGATGGACCAGAATCTTGGCATGTCGATCTGGGTCTACACCATGTTTGCCGGGCTGATTGCCGTCGGGGTCGTCTACAACAGCGTGCGCATCTCGTTTGCCGAGCGGCAGCGGGAGCTGGCTTCGCTGCGCGTGCTCGGCTTTTCGCGCGGCGAGGTGTCGTACATCTTGCTCGGTGAGATCGCGTTCCTCACGCTGCTCGCGTTGCCGATCGGCGCCGCCCTCGGAACGGGGCTTGCTTGGGCGCTCGCGCAGGCGATGAGCTCGGACTTGTTCCGGCTGCCGTTCGTCATTGCACCGTCAACCTATGGCTATGCCGCGCTCGTCGTGCTGATCGTGACGGCGGTGTCGGGGCTGCTGGTGCGGCGGCGGCTCGACCGGATGGATCTCGTCAGTGTGCTGAAGAGCCGCGATTGAGCGGGGGGTAAGGAGGAATCTCGCGGCATGAAGCTCAAGTTTCGCACCGTGTTTTGGATCGGCGCCGCGGTCATCGTCGCGGCGCTGATCGGGCTGGCGTTCCGGCCGCAAGCCGTGCCGGTCGACATCGCGGAGATCTCGCGCGGGTCTTTGGTCGTCACCGTTCGTGACGAAGGCCGTACACGCGTGCGCGACGAGTACATCGTCTCGGCGCCGGTCGCGGGGCGCTTGCGGCGCATCGAGCTCGATGCCGGCGCGCACGTGCATGCCGGAGAAGTGCTCGCCTTGATCGAGCCCGGCGCGCCCGCTTTTCTCGACGTTCGCGCGGAAGCCGAAGCGCGCGCGGCGATGCGGGCCGCAGAGGCCGCTGTCGGGGCGGCAACGACCGAGCGCGAACGTGCTCGAGCGGAGCTCGCCTTCGCAACCGCCGATCTCGAGCGTGTCGAGCAACTGCGCGGCCGCGATCTCGCGTCGGCGGACGCGCTGGATCGCGCCCGACTTGCGCGGCGCGTCGCCGAAACTTCGCTTGCTGCCGCCGAGGAGAATTTGGGCGTGCGCCGGGGCGAACTCGAGGTGGCCCGCAGCCGCCTGGTACAGCCGGGCGCCGGCGAGGAGTCGGCAGCGGCGCGTGCTGCGGTACGTGCGCCGGCCGATGGGCGCGTGCTGCGCATCCTGCAGGAAAGTGAAACCATGGTGCCGCTCGGAGCGGAGCTGATGAGCGTCGGAGATCCGACGGACCTCGAGATCGTGGTCGAGATGTTGTCGACCGACGCGGTGCATGTCGAGCGCGGCGCCGACGTCATCATCGAGGACTACGGCCGAGCGGCGCCGCCGCTGCAGGGACGCGTCCGTTGGGTCGAGCCTTACGGTTTCACCAAGGTGTCGGCGCTCGGCGTGGAAGAGCAGCGGGTCAACGTGATCGTCGACTTCGTCAGCCCACGCGAGGAGCGCGTAGCGCTTGGGCACGGGTTCCGGGTCGAAGCCGCGGTCGTCACTTGGTCCACCGACGACGCGCTGCGCGTGCCGGTGTCTGCGCTGTTTCGCCGCGACGGGCGCTGGGCCGTCTTCCGGGTCGTCGATGGCAAGGCGCAGTTCGCCCCCGTCGAGACGGGGCGGAGCAACGCCGAGTTCGCCGAGGTGCTATCAGGCGTTGCGGCGGGCGAGACGGTCGTGCTTTACCCGGGCGAGCGAGTGACGGACGGCGTACGTGTTCGCCGCCGCGACTGACATTGGCATTCCGATGCCGCGGCGCGCCATCGCGGCGAGCCTGGTCAGTGCTCGCTCCACCACGCGATGAACTCCTCAAGATCGATCGAGCCGTCGTTGTCGCTATCGACCGCATCGAAGCCGACGCGGGCCTCCTCGCGGCTGCCGAACGCGTCGAGCGCCGTCAGCATGCTGACGAATTCGTCGAACTCGATCTTACCGTCGCCGTTCGCGTCGTTGAAATCGAAGGCCTCTTTCAGCTCGTCGTGCTGGTTTTGATCGAGCGGCATAGCGACTCCTGGGAGGGTTGCGCCGCTGCATTGTAACTATAGCCGCGCAGAAAAGCCTCGCGCTTCAACGGCGCCGGTTGATCTGCTCGGCGGTGATGGGAGCAGCCGAGTTTCCCCATGCGCTGCGGATGTATGTCAGCACGGCGGCCGTCTCTGCGGCGCTCAGGCTATGCGCGAACGGCGGCATGCCATAGGGGCGCGGATTGCCTGACGTGCTCGGCGGGAAGCCGCCGAGCAGCACGTTGCGGATCAGATTGGTCGCCGAGGGCGCGGTGACGAGGGCGTTGCCGGCGAGCGGCGGATAGATGTAGGGTTCGCCGCGGCCATCGTCGCCGTGGCAGTCCGCGCAGTGCTGCGCATAGACGCGCGCGCCGGCAAGCACGACATTCTGCAGCCGTTCCGCGCCGAATAAGGCTCGCGATGCGGGCGGGGCGGCGCGGCCGGGCAACGTTCGTACGTACTCGACCATCGCCGCGATGTCGTCCTCGGTCAGGTACTGGAGGCTGTGGAATACCACCTCGGCCATTGGCCCCGTCACTGCCGTCCGTTGCGAGACACCGGTTGCCAGCAGCGTCGCGACGTCCTCGGCTTCCGCATCGGTCATCTCGCCATTGGGATTCATCGGTGGTGCGTCCCAGCCAAGCCCGGGGATCTGCCCACCGCTGTAGGCGGCGTCCGATTCTATGGCCCCGAGGCGGCCGCGAGGCGAGTGACAGGCCTTGCAGTGGCCGAGCCCTTCCACGAGATAGGCGCCGCGATTCCATTCCGGGCTGCGTTCGCTATCGGGCTCGAGGCCACCCGTGCGGAAGAAGAGCGCGCGCCATGCCACCAGCGCGAGCGGGACGTTGTACGGGAAACGAAGGTCGGGCTCGATGCGTGGGCCCGCCACCGGCTCGCGCGACTGCAGGTAGGTGAAAATCGCATCGGAATCGGCGCGCGTGACATGCGTGTAGCTCGTATACGGAAACGCCGGGTACAGGCGGCGCCCATCCTTCGACCGGCCATTGTGCATCGCGCGCCAGAAGTCGTCGGCTGTCCACGTGCCGATCCCGGTCTCATCGTGGGGTGTGAGGTTCGTGCTGAATATATTGCCGAATGGGGTGCGAATGGCCCGGCCGCCGGCATACGGCTCGCCGCCGGTCGAAGTATGACAGCCGATGCAATTACCCGCCGTTGCGAGATATTCGCCTTGTGCGATGCGCTCGGCAGTGGGGGCCGCGTCGAGACCGGCCGTCTCGACCTGGCTCGGTCGTGCCCACCACAGCGCCGCGATAACGATGAGGGCGGCGAGGGTGCCGCCGACCAGCACTGGGCGCTTCATGGCACGATCCCACAGTCCAGCGGCAACTCGCCCGGTAATGAGGTTGCCGGTTGCGGATCATCGGGATACGGCCGGCTCGCGATCCAGGCGGTCACCGCGCCAAGATCCTCGGGGTCGAGCCGGGCGGCGATCTGCGCCATGCAGTCGGGCTCGGCCGCACGGCGCGCGCCGGTGCGCCAGGCGGCGAGCTGCGCCGACAAATACTCGGCCCGCAAGCCTACGAGCCCGGGAATATACGGTGCGACACCGGTAAGCCGATCCCCATGACAAGCGCGACACGATGGAACGCCGAGCCTGGCGTCGCCCTGCTCGACGAGCGCCTTGCCGCGCGCGAGCTGATCGTCGGTACGCGGGTCGCGGGACGGCGTCCACTGCGGCGCCTGCGCCGCGTAGTAGGCCGCGATCTCCTCGAGATAGGGCTTCGACAGATACGCGAGCAGACCCTCCATGATCGTGTGGCGGCGACGGCCTGCACGATAATGCTCGAGCTGCGCATAAAGGTAGCCGGCAGGCTTGCCGGCGATGGACGGATAGTACACCTCGCTGTTGGAACGGCCGCTTTCACCATGACATGCTGCGCATGGGGCGAGGCGGTCGCTGAGGTCGTCGTCCTGCAAAGCCGCAGGTTGAGCACCCGCCGCGGCGCAGGCCGCGAGCAAGCAAAGCAGGGATAAAAACCGGGAACGATACGACAAGGCTTGATCTTCCATGACCGGCCCGCGCACATTATCGCACCTCGTGGGCAGCGCCGCCATCCAGCGCGCAGCGACAGCCAAGGCGGGCCGCCGTCGCCGGCGGCCGCCGAGACTAGACGATCAGGAGTTCATGGACGCCAGCACGGCGTTTTTCTGGGCGTTCAGGAATTGCTCGAAGCTCTTTAACCCCGGATGAAGCTTGCGTGCTTCGTCGGCGCTGCGGGCGCCGAGCACCTCGCGCTCGAAATCGCGATAGATCTGGAACATGTTGCCGAGCTCGTCCGCGCCCGGGAACCCAAAACTGCGGAATGCATCCGGCTCGACCGCGTTGTATTGGACCGCATCCAGACCGTACGCGCTCGCAATCTTGCGGCTCATCTCGTCGAGCGGCAGCGCCTCGCCGTAGATGCCGACCGCCTTGCCGACGTACTGGTCGCCGGCCTTGAAGATGCCGAAAGCCACCGGGCCGATGTCGTCGGCGGAGATGCCGGCGAGCTTCGACTGCCCCATCGGCAGCGTCCAGGCGTACGCGCCGTCCTCGCCCTTCTTCGGGCCGAGGCCGAACATGTAGAAGTTATCCCAGTAGAACGAAGCCAGCAGCCGGGTCGTAGGCAGATCGGCGAAATACGCATCCGCCTCGGCCTTCGCGTCGAAGTGCGGCACACGATACTTGTCCTGCAGCATCGGCATCCGAGTATCGCTCGCCGGCAGCAAGTTGCGCGTATCTTCGAGGGTCGACCACACGACGTGCTTGACACCGGCGGCCTTTGCGGCGTCCGCTGCGTTCTTGGCCTGGGTCTTCTCCTTCTCGCCCGAGAAGTGCTCCCAGAAGTTCGTGACGACGAACACGCCGTGCGCGCCGGCAAAGGCCTTCTTCAGGCTCTCGACATCGTCGAGGTCGGCTGCGACAACCTCTGCGCCTTGCTGGGCGAGGGCTTGCGCCTGGTCCTTGCTCGGATCGCGGGTGATTGCGCGGCATGCGAATTCGCCCGAGGAATCCGCGAGAATTGCGCGACACAGTCCCCCGCCTTGGGCGCCCGTCGAGCCAAGCACTGCGATGATTTTCTTGTCGGCCATATCCTAACCTCTGTGAAAACGGCGTGAAGTGAAAGGCGGTAGCATAAACGTTCTTCCCTTGGTGCTGCAGCTTTGGGGTACCCCGCTGCCCGCGTAGCGGGTGCTCTGAAAGGATTTCTATGTTTCCAATCCGCGACGACAACCCCCACTTCACGACGCCTTATGCGACGTACGCGATCCTTGCGTTGAACGTTGCGGCGTGGATTTTCCTGCAGGGCTTCGGCACCGAGCCGAGCCTTTCGTCGTCCGTGTGCCGGCTGGGTCTGATCCCCGGAGAGCTGCTGCAAAACGTGCAGCCAGGGACTCGGCTCCAAGTCGGTCCGAACACCTTCTGCGTGCTGGGCGATTCACCGGGGTGGCATACGGTGCTGACGTCCATGTTCATGCATGGCGGGTGGTTCCACCTCATCGGTAACATGTGGTTCCTGTGGATCTTCGGCAACAATGTCGAGGATTCGATGGGCCACGTGCGCTTCGTCGCCTTCTATCTGCTATGCGGTTTCGCGGCGGCCGGGGCGCAGATCATGGCGGACCCCGATTCGGCGATCCCGATGGTGGGCGCTTCGGGCGCCATTGGCGGTGTGATGGGCGGGTACATCGTGCTGTATCCGCGCGTGCGCGTGCACATGCTTATTTTTCTTGGCTTCTTCATCACGACGTTCGCCGTGCCTGCCTATCTGATGCTCGGCTATTGGCTCGTTATTCAGCTCATCAGCGGTGTGCTGGCGATTGGCGCCGAAGGCGGCGGCGTGGCCTTCTGGGCACACGTCGGCGGCTTCGGCGCTGGCGCCGCGCTCGTATGGCTCTTCAAGGACTCGAGGATGTTGGCGGAGCACCCGTACCATGGATGGGACAAGCCGTCGCCGGCGCGACGCTGGCAGCGGCTCGACCGTTAACCTCATTCGAGCGGAATGGCGAGCGTTTGCTGCTGCTGATGGCGCATGATCGTCAGCTCGACCGTCTCGCCGGCCTCGAAGGTGCCGAGTATCCGCATCGCGTGCTCCGGCGAGTTCGGCTCCCGGCCGCCGATAGCGAGGATCACGTCGCCGTCCTGGAGCAGCAGGGAATCGTCATCAGGCCGCCGCATGACGAGCAGCCCCCGCTCCGTGCCGAAGTACGCGCCGAGCTCGGCCGTGAGCGGGGCGAGCTCCATTGACGACCAGCGCCCTGCAGGCCGGAACGCATTCCTCAAAATCTCCAGCCGCGGTGCTTCGAAGGCGAACGCGCGCTGGCCTCGCTCGCGCGTCTCGACGCTCATCTCTTCGGTCGTGCCGTCGCGCTGCACCCGCATTGCCACCCGGGTGCCCGGCTCGACAGCGGACAGTCGCTCGATGAGCACGCGGGACGGCCGTCGGCCCGGCGCGCGAAGCGGTTCGCCGTCGACCGCGACGATCACGTCATCGATGCGCGCGCCGGCCGACTCGGCGGGGCCGCCGGGGCTGATGGCCGTGATCCGCGCGCCATCGTTGGCGTCTTCGACGACGAGGCCGAGCATGGCGCCCTGACCGGCGCCGCGCCATTGCACTTGGAACTCGTCCACGAGCGGCGCGACGACCTCGGCGGACAGGCGCGCGACCTCGCGCGCGGCCTGCTCCAGATTACGGCGCGCGGCCTCGAGCTCGCGCTCCGCGCCCTGCACGTAGCGGGCCTCGGCCCGCTCGAGGGCCGCTTCTTCCCGACCGCGGCGCGCGGCCTCGAGCTCGCGCTGCACGTCTTCTGGGTCACGGTCCGTTGCCGGTGGGATGCGTTCGGTCCGGGCGCGCGGCGGCTCCGCATCGGGCGGCTGCGCCAGGGTCGGCGCCGCGGCGGCGAGGGCGCCGGCCGCGCAAAGCAACGCAACGACGCTGTGCGGCCCGCGGCGTTCACTCCGGCTATCGTTCGGCATGTCGTTCTCCTTGTATGGGGCGGCGGTATGACAGCTCAATAGGTGCGCATTTGTGCATAGCGCACATACAGCAGGGCGCTCATGACATCGACGCGCTCGCGCCAAAGCGCTTCGCGATAACGCGGGTCGACGCCGCTCGCCTCGGCGCGGAAGAGCTGCTCGTCGACCAGCACGATGTGATCTTCGAGATCCGCGATCGTGCGTGCGGTGCCGGCGCTCATCCGGCGCGGCGCGCGCGTCAGCTCGGCGAGCAGCAGCTCGATGCGGGCAGACTCGGCGACGAGCGGACGATAGTCGCGGCCGCCGTCGGGCAGCGGCGGTTCGCTTGCGCTGTAGCTCAGCGGGGCGAGCGACGGCGCGCCGTTGCCGGCCGGGGTCGTCACGGCGTCTTCGGGCCCGCGGACCGGCCACAGCAGCGCCGCGGCCGCTACCAGGGCCGCGGCGGCGGCCCAACCTGCTGCGCGGCGCGGGCCGTACGACCGGCGAGGCGAGGCTTCCGCGGCAATCCGCGGCCACAGCCCGGGCGGCGGCTCGAGGCGCGGCAGTCGTTTGAGGTCGTCGGCGACTCGCGCAAGCCGCGCCACCTCACGCACGTTGTCGGCGTCTCCCATCAGCCGGTCGCGCCACGCGGTGTCGATCGGCTCGCCGTCGCGAATCGTCAGCAAGTCTTCAGTACGGGCTCGCATAGCTCAAGCTCGGTCTGAGTGATTTCATCGTTCAGCAGATGGCGCAGGCGATCGTGCGCACGAGCAAGCTGCGACTTGGAGAAACTCGCCGTGCGGCCCATCAGTCGGCCGATCTCCTGATGCGTATATCCTTCGACGTCATGCAGCAGCACGACTGCGCGCGCAACCTCCGGCAGTGCCTGAAGCGCCCGCTCGAGAGACCATCTCTCGCCGGCATCTCCGGACGTCGGCGCGAACGGCTCGATCTCGAGCGACGTGCGTCGCGAGACCCACGTCGAGCGCAGGTGCATCAGACATTTGTTCACCGCGATTCTCCGCACCCAGACGCCGAACTCGCCGTCGCCTCGCCACGTATCCAGCTTGCGGATCACTTCGACGAAGGTCTCCTGCAGCACATCCTCGGCATGGGGCTTGGAGGCGAGCATCCGGCGGGCGAGCGTATAGACCATGGGCGCGAAGGTTTCGTACAGCTGCGCATGGGCTTGCATGTCGCCCCGCCGTGCGCGTTCGAGCCACGCGGGCTCGGCTCGAGGGAATTCGCCGTTCATCGTCGCTGGTATAGATGCGCGCGCGGCGGAAAAGGTCGCACGACTATAATCCGCGCGTGACCATTTGCTGCAGGAGCGATTCGATGGCCGTTCTGCATTACCTCTACGACCCGCTCTGCGGCTGGTGCTACGGCGCGGAGCCGCTGGTGCGGGCGGCCCAACGTGTGGACGGGCTCGAGCTGCGGCTCCGTGCCGGCGGGCTCTGGCCCGAGCCGACGCGGCTGCCCGACGAAATGCGCGCGTATATCCGCGAAGCGGACGGCCGGGTCGCGCAGCTGAGCGGCCAACCCTATGGATCGGCCTATCTCGACGGGCTGCTGTTCGATCCGGAGCTCGTGGTGCATTCCCCGCCGACGATCGCAGCGGTTCTCGCCGCGGATGCGCTGGCGGCTGGCAAGGGCATCGACATGTTGCAGAGCATCCAGCATGCGCACTACGAGGACGGACGGCACGTGGTGCGTCCGGAGGTGCTATACGCTATCGCCGAGCGGCTCGGCTTCGAGCGCAGTGCGTTCCAAGCGGCGTTTGCCGCCGCGCCGGTGGACGCGCACGTGGCGGATACGCGCCAGTTGATGCATGCGATTGGCGCGCGCGGCTTCCCCACATTCGTGCTCACGCTCGGCGATCGTCGGGTCGCCGTGCCGCATCATCGGTTCGCCTCCTCGCCGCCGGCGTTTGCCGCGTGGCTGCGCGAGCAGATCGAGACGCATGCGAGCTTGCCGCTCAAAGCCTAAGCGTCACCCGGTCGAGCGGCTCGCGCCGGGAGCGTTGGTGCTGCGCGGCTTCGCCCTCGAGACGGCGGAGCGGATCGGCGCCGCGCTGGCCGACGTCACGGCCGCCGCGCGTTTCCGTCACATGACGACGCCCGGCAATCGACAGATGTCCGTTGCGATGACGAATTGCGGGCCCTTCGGCTGGGTCTCCGACCGGCGCGGCTATCGTTACGAAGCCGCCGATCCGCTCACCGGCCGCGCGTGGCCGCCGCTGCCGGACGTTATCGCGAGCGTTGCTCGGGACGCCGCCGCCGAGGCCGGGTTCGCTCAGTTTGCTCCCGACGCCTGCTTGATCAACCGCTACGCCGCGGGTGCGAGACTATCACTCCATCAGGACAAGGATGAGCGTGACTTCGCGGCGCCGATCGTATCGGTCTCGCTCGGCGTTCCGGCGATGTTTCTGTTCGGCGGGAACGAGCGCAAGGCGCCGCTGCAGCGGCTGCCGCTCGAGCACGGCGACGTGGTCGTATGGGGCGGCCCCGCCCGGCTGCGTTACCACGGCGTGGCGCCGCTCGCCGAGGCGGATCATCCGTTCGCGGGGCCCTATCGGCTCAATCTGACGCTGCGGCGCGCCCGCTGACCTGACGCGCCGCGCGCCGGCGACTCAGTCTAGCGATGCCGCCGAAATCCGCAGCAACGCACCGTCTTCCTCGTCGGTGATCACGTACAGCAGGCCGTCCGGCCCTTCACGTACGTCTCGAATGCGCTGGCGCAGCTCCGTCAGCAGCGGCTCACGCCGCAGCTCCTCGAGCTGGTCGTTCAGGACGACGCGCTCGAGCCCTCCGGTACGCGGGATCTGACCCCGCCGTGCGCTGCCGACGAAAAGATTACCGGCCCACGCACCGATGCCGTCGCCGCTGTAGAACGTGAGCCCGGTCGGCGCGATTGACGGCGACCACAGGACGAGCGGCTGCTCGATGCCGTCCGCCACGGGCACAGCAGAGACGCGCGGCCCATCGTAGTTGCGGCCGTAGCTGTAGGTCGGCCAACCATAGTCGCTTCCCGGCAGGATCAAGTTGACCTCGTCGCCGCCGTTCGGTCCATGCTCGGCCGCGAGCACGTCGCCAGTCTCCGGGTGGAGCGTGAGACCGAGCTGATCGCGATGGCCCATCGAGTAAATTTCCGGACGCACGCCGTCCCGGCCAACGAACGGATTGTCAGCCGGGGCGTTGCCGTCCTCGTCGAGACGCAGCACCTTACCGTAGGCGCTGTCGAGCCGGCGCGCCTCGTCGCCGAACGGCGCGCCAGTCGTGACGAACAACATGCCATCCGGCGCGAACGCGAGCCGTGAGCCGCTGCCGCCCGCACGCGCGCCGGCCGAGTAGATATCCTCGAAATCCTCGAGGCGCCCGTCATCGAAGCGGGCGCGGGCGACCTTCAGCGTAATCAGCGTCGGACCCGCCGGCCCCGAGGCGCTTGCGGGCTCGTGCGCATCGTTGTACGTCAGGTACACGAGTCGGTTGCGCTCGAAATCCGGATGCGCGGTAACCTCGTGCAGGCCCGCGCCGCGGGCGGCCGCGGCCGCGGGTGCGCCTTGCACGGGGTCGGCGACCAGCGTCGCGGCCGGACCGGTCGCCTCCCGCACGATGCGCAGCGCTCCGCCGCGCTCGCTGATCAGCGCATCGCCGTTCGGCAAAAATGCAAGCGAGAATGGATTCGCCAAGCCCCGGACAACGACGTCGACCTGGATGCCATGCTGCTCCGCAGTATCAAACACGTACGGCCCATCATCGAGGAGGACAGGAGCGACGCCGATGTCCTCCGGCTGGGCGTGCGCCGCGCAAGCGGCCAACGCCGACGCCGCGACCGCGATGCACTGACCTACGCGAGCCCGCACCAGGCCCGAAAACGCACCAAAGCTCATGATTCCCCCCACAGAACGCGCGAGGACACGGATTACCCGCCTTCGAACGCGGCGTGTCAAGCGCGCGCGTGCGGATGCGGCTTCGTCCGCCGTTCGTCTAGGATGGGAGCCTCGCATCCGCGGGCCGATAGGGGGCTCTCGGACGGCGCGCGGAACAGCATCAGGACACCACGGGATCCGACCATGACGCCACTCTCGATTCTCGATCTTGCCTTCGTAGCTGAAGGCGCAACGCCGCGCGACGCGTTGCACCATACGCTCGATCTGGCGCGGCATGCGGAGGACTGGGGCTATACGCGGTTCTGGCTGGCTGAGCATCACAACATGCCCGGCATCGCGAGCTCGGCAACGGCGATCACGATCGGTTACGTGGCCGGAGGCACTCGCTCCATTCGCGTCGGCGCGGGCGGCATCATGCTGCCGAATCATGCGCCGCTGATCATCGCCGAGCAGTTTGGCACGCTCGAATGGCTGTATCCCGGACGCATCGATCTCGGGCTCGGCCGTGCGCCCGGCACCGACCAGGCGACGGTGCGCGCTTTGCGCCGCGATCCGATGAGCGCCGAGACCTTTCCGCAGGATGTGCTCGAGCTGCAGGCCTATCTCGGGCCGGAGCAACCGGCGGCGCCCGTGCAGGCCGTCCCCGGCAGAGGCACGAACGTGCCGCTGTGGATTCTCGGCTCGAGCCTCTACGGCGCACAGCTTGCGGCCGAGCTGGGGCTGCCGTATGCCTTTGCCTCGCACTTTGCGCCCGATGCGCTGCAGCAAGCGCTCGAGGTCTATCGGGCGCGGTTCAAGCCCTCCGCGCAGCTCGAGCGACCCTATGCGATGGTGGGCGTGAACGTCGTGGCCGCGGACGACGACGCGTCGGCCAAACGGCTATTCACATCCATGCAGCAAAGCTTCGCCAATCTGCTGCGCGGAGGGCGCGGGCTCTTGCCGCCGCCCATCGACGACATCGAGCACTACTGGTCGCCGATGGAAAAGGCTCAGGCGTCCCGCATGCTCGCCTGTTCCTTCGTCGGCACGCGCAACGCGGTGCGCGACGGCTTGGCGAGCTTCATCGAGGAGACCGGCGCCGACGAGGTCATCGCCGCCGCCGCGATTTACGATCACGCCGCGCGGCTGCGCTCGTACGAGTTCCTCGCCGAGCTGCGCGACGAGTTGCCGGCGAGGGCGGAGCGATGAGCCCGCGCGATGCTATCCGCTACGTAGAATCCGCCGCGGGCGTCCGCAGCCCGCGGATCCTCTACGGCACGGCATGGAAGGAGGAGCGCACGCGGCAACTCGTCGAGCGGGCGGTCGAGCTCGGCTTTCGCGGGGTCGATACGGCGGCTCAACCGAAGCACTACGACGAGGCCGCTGTCGGCCGCGCGTTCGAGGCCGTCATCGACCGAGGAATCGTTACGCGCGACGAGCTGTATGTGCAGACGAAATTCACGCCTTATCCCGGGCAGGATCCGCGCCGCGTGCCCTACGACCCGGCGGCGCCGCTGGCGGCGCAGGTCGAGCAGTCGTTCACGAGATCATTGCGTAATCTGAATATCGGCCATGTGGATGCGCTCGTGCTGCATTCCCCGATGCCGGACGTGCGCCTTCTCGAGGACGTATGGCGGGCGATGGAAGCCATCGTCGACAGCGGTGGCACACGTCAGCTCGGCATCAGCAATTGTTACAGCCTTGCGTATCTCGAGGAGTTGTGCTCGATGGCGCGGATCAAGCCCACCGTCGTGCAGAATCGGTTCTATGCGGCAACCAACTTCGATGTTCGCATCCGCCGCTTCTGTGCCGAGAACGGCATGATCTACCAAAGCTTTTGGACGCTAACCGCGAACCCGGATCTGCTCGAGTCGCCGGAGCTGCAGCGGCCTGCCGCGCGGCTCCGCCGCACGGCGGCGCAGGTGCTGTTCCGGTTTCTGACGCAGGAGGGTGTCGTGCCGCTGACGGGCACGCAGAGCGAGCAGCATATGCGCGATGATTTGGCGATCTTCGAGTTCGAGCTCGATGACGCCGAGCGCAGTGCGATCACCGCGCGGCTGTTGCGCGGCAGGTTCGACACGGCGACGACCCGTCCCTAGGCCCTCACGCCCGCTGCCGGGTGCACCGATCATGACTGCAAAGCAAAACGACGGTCCCGCCGATCTGTCCGCACTGATCGAGCAGGTATACCGCCGGGAGTCGCGGCGCGTGCTCGCGACGCTCATCCGGCTGCTCAATGATTTCGAGCTCGCGGAAGAAGGCGTGCACGAGGCGTTTCGCGCCGCGGTAGAACAATGGCCGCAGGACGGCGTCCCGGACAATCCCTGCGCGTGGCTTGTCTCCACCGGCCGCTTCAAGGCCATCGACTCGATTCGCCGACGCGCGCGCTTCGCTGCGTCGGAGCTCGATATCGCGGACAGCTTGCACGGCGGCACGGAGGAGGCGTTTGCGCCGGATCTCGATTACGACGGGCCGGAGGACGATCGCTTGCGGCTCATCTTCACTTGTTGTCACCCGGTATTGCCTCGGGACGCACAGGTGGCGTTGACGCTGCGCGAGGTCTGCGACCTCACGACTGAAGAGATCGCGCATGCATTTCTCGCTTCTCCGGCAACGCTCGCGCAGCGCATCGTGCGCGCAAAGAACAAGATCAAAGCCGAGCGGATTCCCTACGAGGTGCCGACCGGCAACGCATTAAACGAACGACTCGACAGCGTCCTGCGCGTCGTCTATCTGGTCTTCAACGAAGGCTATCTCGCCTCGACCGGCGACTCGCTGACCCGTCGTGACTTGTCGCAGGAGGCGATCCGGCTCGGCAGGCTGCTCGTCGAGCTGTTGCCGGAGCCGGAAGCGCTCGGCCTGCTGGCGCTGATGCTGCTGCAGGAATCGCGTCGCGCGGCCCGCGCTACGCCCGGCGGCGAGCTCATTCTGCTCGATCAACAGGATCGTGCGCTGTGGGATCGCGCGATGATCGAAGAAGGAGTCGCGCTCGTGCAGCGCGTGTTTGCGGCGCGTCGT
This sequence comes from uncultured Gammaproteobacteria bacterium, assembly GCA_964518995.1. Classification (GTDB taxonomy): domain Bacteria; phylum Pseudomonadota; class Gammaproteobacteria; order Steroidobacterales; family Rariloculaceae; genus ZC4RG20. The sequence continues at coordinate 10,875 of CAZFJU010000013.1, read as the reverse complement.
TTCGGACCCTATACGCTGCAGGCGGCGATTGCTTCGATCCATGCCGAGGCGCCGACGGCGGGTTCCACGGACTGGGCCGAGATCGTTGCGCTTTACGATCTGCTGCTGCGCGTGGAGCCGTCGCCGGTCGTCGAGCTGAACCGCGCAGTCGCGGTGGCCATGCGGGATGGGCCGGCGGCGGGGCTCGTGCTCGTCGATGCATTGCTCGCGCGCCGCGAGCTCGAGCGTTATCAGTTCCTCTATGCCGCCAAGGCGGATCTGTGCCGCAGGCTCGGCCGGCATGACGCTGCGCGCGACGCCTACCGTCGTGCGCTCGATCTGGTCCGAGCTGAGCCGGAGCGCCGCTTTCTCGAGCGTCGCCTCGCGGAGCTGCAGCCGTAACGGTGCCCCAGGGGACGGCCCGCATACCGGGGGCATGCGGGCCGCCGATTCGCCATCAGGCGGTCGTCGGGAGCGACGATGCCGGCGCGGTGATCGGGCGTTCACCCGGCGGCGAAGAGGCCGGAACGGCGTCCGATTCCCGGCCCGAGCGAAACTCGGGGTAGGCTTCGAGGCCGCACTCACCGAGATCGACGCCCTGGTATTCCTCCTGCTCCGAGACGCGGAGGCCGATCACCATCTTCACGAGCAGCCAAGTCGCAACGGCCGCTGCGAACACCCAACCGAAGATGATCGCGGCGCCGAGCAGCTGCGCCAGGAGCGATGCTTCGGGATTAGAAAGGCACACCGCGAGCAAGCCCCAGATCCCGACGACGCCATGGACCGAGATCGCCCCGACCGGATCGTCGATCTTGAACACGCGATCGAGCGTGATGATCGAGCCGACGACCAGCAAGCCGCCGAGCGCTCCGATCAACGTCGCGAGCTGCGGCGACGGTGTCAACGGCTCCGCCGTGATCGCGACCAGCCCGGCCAGCGCGCCGTTCAGCGCCATGGTCAGATCGGCCTTGCCGAACCACAGCCGCGCGAGCATGAGCGCGGCAATCAGGCCGCCCGCCGCAGACATATTCGTGTTGACGAAAACGGCCGCGACGGCATTCGCTTCACCGACGTTCGAGACCTTGAGCTCGGAGCCGCCATTGAAACCGAACCAGCCGAGCCACAGGATCAGCGTGCCGATCGCCGCGAGCGGCAAGTTCGCACCGGGGATCGCTCGCACCTCGCCGCGCGGGCCGTACTTGCCGCGTCGCGCGCCGAGCAGCAGCACGCCTGCGAGCGCTGCGGCGGCGCCGGCAAGGTGCACGACGCCGGAGCCTGCGAAGTCGAGGAAGCCGAGCTCGTCCAGGAAGCCGCCGCCCCACTTCCAGTAGCCCTGCACGGGATAGATGAACCCCGTCATGACGACTGCGAACAGAAAGAACGCCCAGAGCTTCATGCGCTCGGCCACCGCGCCGGAGACGATCGACATACAAGTTGCCGCGAAGACGACCTGGAAGAAGAAGTCGGCCATCTGCGAGTAGTACGGCGCGTCGTCTCCGCCGGCGATCACGTCGGCGGCCGAATGATCGCCTGCCGTAAGCATGCCGAACCCTGGGAATACGCCGTTCCCGTCCCCGTACATGATGCCGTAGCCGCAGAGCATGTACATGATGCACGCAATCGAGTACAGCCCGACGTTTTTCGTCAGGATCTCGGCCGTGTTCTTTGCGCGCACGAGGCCGGACTCGAGCATCGAGAAACCGGCGGCCATCCACATTACGAGCGCGCCGCACACCAGGAAGTAGAATGTGTCGAGCGCGTATGACAATTCCAATACGCTATCCATCTGCCCAAAACCTCCGTGAGAGTCGTCCGCGCGCCATTTGCAGCCTCCGTGCCACCTGAAGAACCATAGAGCTCTCAATGTGTTAGTGGTGAAGCGCTGATCTGGCCGGCGTCCGGTGCACCATCGTGCGGCATGCTCGCGGCGGTGCGTGCACTCCAATGGGGCCGCGCGGCCCGGCGACACTGTATTGATCCCCGCAGTGGCACACGGCAGCATGGACCTCACCGCGAAAGGAGCACCCCTATGTTCGAACGTCTCTCACTCGTCGCGACCGCGCTCGCCGCGCTCGTGATGTCGACCGCAGGCTTCGCGCAGGACATCGTGGTATTCGAGCGCGTCAATGTCGTACCGATGGACGACGAGCGCGTGCTCGAGGCGCAGACGGTGGTGGTGCGAGACGGGCGAATCGAATCCATCGTCGCCGCGGACGGCGCAGAGGTTCCCGAAGGCGCGCTCGTGATCGATGGCGATGGGCGCTATCTGCTGCCGGGTCTTACGGAGATGCACGGGCATGTGCCGCCGACGAGCAATGCCGAGTACCTGGAGGAGGTGCTGTTCCTTTACGTTGCCAACGGTGTCACCACGGTGCGCGGCATGCTCGGCGAGCCGGGCCACCTCGAGTTGCGAGACCGCCTGGCGCGGCATGACGTGCTCGGCCCGCGCCTCTATACGTCGGGGCCTTCGCTCAGCGCGCAGAGCGTGGACGATCCAGACCATGCGAGCCGCATCGTTCGCGAGCAGGCCGAGGCGGGCTACGACTTCGTGAAGCTGCATCCCGGGCTGACACGCGAGGAATTCGCGGCCGCCGCGGATGTGGCGCGTGATGTAAGCATCGACCTCGCGGGGCACGTCTCGGAAGACGTCGGCCTCGAGCGCGCGCTCGGGGCGCGGCAAGCGACCATCGACCACCTCGATGGCTACGTTCAGTACCTCGTGCCGGAGGACGAGCGTGACGCAGCCGCGGGCTTTTTCGGCCTTAGTATTGCCGATCGCGTCGATCTCCGCCGGATTCCGGATGCGGTCGAGGCGACCCGCGAGGCGGGTGTCTACAACGTGCCGACGCAGACGCTGCTCGAGCACTGGGCGGCGCCGAGCCCGACGGCGGATGAGCTCGCCGCCCGACCAGAGATGGCCTACGTCTCGCCGCAGATGCGTCAGCAGTGGCTGCAGTCGAAGCGCCAGATCACCCAGGCCGAGGGCTATACCGAAGACAAAGCTCGGCAGCTCATCGAGGTGCGTCGCCAGCTCGTGAAGGCGCTGCACGATGCCAGCCCGGAGTTGTTGTTGCTCGGCTCCGATGCCCCGCAGGTCTTCAATGTGCCGGGCTTCTCCCTGCTTCACGAGCTCGATGCGATCGTCGCGGCAGGCTTGTCGCCGTACGAGGCGCTGCGCACCGGCACGGTCCACACGGCCGAGTTCTTCGGCGCGGCCGAAGAGTTCGGGCGCGTCGCTCCGGGGCTCGCTGCGGATCTGCTGCTCGTCAACGACGATCCGCTCGAAGATCTGTCGGCGCTGCGCGAGCCTGCGGGCGTCATGGTGCGCGGACGTTGGCTCGACCGCGAGGAGCTCGATACGCGTCTCGAAGCGATCGCGGCGAGCTATCGCTGAGCGCGAGCAGTCCATTGCTGATCTTGATCGGCGGCCTGCTCGGGCTGCTGTTTGGCGGCTTTCGCGGTTTGCTCGTCGGCGCACTGCTCGGCTGGGCGGTCGCCTGGGGCATGCGCAGCGTGCTGCGCCGCGGGCTCGGGAATATTCAGGCCCAGTTCCTCGATACCACCTTTGCAGTGATGGGCGCGCTCAGCAAAGCCGATTCGGTCGTGACGCACGAGGAGATTCGCACCGCAGAAGCGCTGTTCGACCGCCTGCATTTGTCGCCTCGGCAGCGCGAGGCGGCGAAAGCCGCGTTCAATCGCGGCAAGGCGCCCGGTTTCGATCTCGACGCGGAAGTTGATCGGTTCGCGCGAGTGGCGCGGGGCCGCATCTTTTTGTTACAGCTTTTCTTGCAAGCCGAGCTGATGGCCGTCGCCGCAGATGGCCGTGTGCACCAGGCCGAGCACGCGATGCTGGTGCGGGTCGCGCGTCGGCTCGGTCTGACGGAGCGCGATGTCGCACAGCTCGAGGCGCTGCTCCGCGCAGCCGGCGGAGCAGGGCAACGTTCCGGGACGGAATATGGGCCGCTCAGCGCGCGGCAGAGGCTCGAAGCGGCCTATGCCGCGCTCGGCGTGACCCCGGATGCCGCCGAAAGCGACATCAAGCGAGCCTATCGACGCCTGGTCAGCCAGAACCACCCCGACAAGCTCGCGGCCAAGGGCGTGCCGGAGAACATGCGCGCGATCGCGGAGGAGAAGACGCGCGAGCTGAACGTCGCTTACGATTTGATCAAGGAAGCGCGCGGGTTCGTTTGAACCGCCGCGGCCGGCGGTCACGGCACAAAAAGGGCCAGCACCTCGTTTAGCAAGGCGTAGCCTTTCGGTGTCGTGGCCAGCACGGCGCCGTCGCGGCGCATCCATCCCTTGGCGATCGCCGCGGATAACGCGCCGGCGATGACGTCGAGCGGCTGTCCGGTGCGCGTTTCGAACTCCTCGACTGTCACACCATGCGACAGGCGCAGCGCATTCATCATAAACTCGAGGGCGATTTCTGCCGGCGCTGCAGTGCACTCCATCCGCACAGCGGCTTCGCTTCCGGCGAGATCGACGTAGGTGCGCGGGTTGCGCGCCTTCATGCGGCGCAGCACGGCGCCGTCCGGCGCCGTCGATTTTCCGTGCGCGCCGGCGCCGATACCGATGTAGTCGCCGAACCGCCAGTAATGAAGGTTGTGCCGGCAGCGCAAGCCTGATCGTGCGTATGCGGAAACTTCGTAGCGCTCGTAGCCTGAACGGGCGAGAAGTGCGCGTCCCGCCGCTTCGATTTCGACCACCACGTCCTCATCCGGCAGCTTGGGCGGTCGGCGGTAAAAGGCGGTGCTCGGCTCGAGCGTGAGCTGATACCACGACACGTGCGCCGGCCCGAATGCGAGCGCGCGTTCGAGGTCGGCAAGCGCGGCGGGCACCGAGTCACCCGGTAAGCCGTACATCAGATCGACATTGACGTTGTCGAAACCGGCTTGGCGCGCCGCGACGATGGCCTGCTCCGCTTCGCGCTCGTCATGCACACGGCCGAGCGCGCGCAGCTGCTCCGATCGAAAGCTCTGCACACCGATCGATAGCCGCGCGACGCCGGCGCGCCGATACGCGGCGAAGCGCGCCGTATCGGCGGCGCCGGGATTCGCTTCGAGCGTAATCTCTGCGCCGCTCGACAGCTCGACACGTGCTCGGACACCCTCGAGCAGTCGCGCGATCGCATCGCCCGAGAAGAGGCTGGGCGTGCCGCCGCCAATAAAGACGCTTTGCACGAGGCGACCCGCTATCACGGTCTGCTCGGCCTCGAGATCACGCAGCAGCGCGTCGACGTATTGCACTTCCGGAATCGAGCCGGTTGCACGGTAGGAATTGAAGTCGCAGTACGGGCATTTCCGCACGCACCACGGTAGGTGTATGTACAGCGAAAGCGGGCGCGTATGTGTAATCGGCGGCATGAGCCATGTGGTTGGGCCGAGCCGGTCGACTCGAGCTCGACTATTCTAGCAGCGGTGCCGCGAACGGATGGTGGAGACGTACTGCCTTTCGTACACTGCGCGCCATGAGGTGGTCACGGCCGGACGAGCGCAGGGGCCAATGGGCGGGGTACGGCATCGCGGTTGTCGGCGTCGCCGTAGCGGCCCTGTGCCTCCCGCTGCTGCCGCCGGCCGCGCGCGTCTCGATGCTGCCGCTGCTCATTCCGGTGATGCTTGCAGCGTTCGTCGGCGGGCTCGGCCCCGGGTTGGTCGCGACCGGCGCGGCCGCGGCGGCGGCCATCGCGATGTCGCAAGTTAACGCCGCCGCGGCGACGGCGGGCGACGCGATCACGAGCTTGGCCTTGTTCATCGTGGCCGGCGCGCTCGCGAGCGCGCTGCTCGGCTCGGCGCGCCGCGGGCGTGCCGCGGTGCCCGATCGGGAGGGCGTCGAAGAGGCTCTGCGCAAGAGCGAGGATCGGTACCGCGCGATCGTCGACACCCAGTCGGAAATGGTGTGCCGGTTCAGGCCGGATGGCGAAATCTTGTTCTTGAATGGCGGTTATGCGCGCGCGCGCGGCACGACGCCCGACGCGCTGATCGGCTCCAACTTCTGGGATTTCGTCGCCGACAGCGATCGTCTCGGCGTCCGGTCGATGCTCGAGCGACTGACGCCGGAGATGCCCGAGATCAGGATCGAGAACCGCTTCGAAACCGCGGACGGTGTGCGGTGGACGCTGTGGACCAACCGAGCGCTCAGCTTCGATAAGGCGGGACGCTGCACCGAGGCCCAGTCCACCGGTATCGACATTACCGATCGCAAGGAAGCCGAGGAGGCTCTGCGCGAAGCAAGCGAGCGCAAGACCGAGTTTCTCGCCGTGCTCGGCCACGAGCTGCGCAATCCACTCGCACCGCTCAGCGCAGGCGTTGAGCTGTTGGAGCAGTCGGCGATTAGTGTCGAGTCCATGGTCAAGGTGCGGGCGATGATGAAGCGCCAGCTCGATCACCTGTCGAGGCTGGTCGAGGATCTGCTCGACCTGTCGCGGATTAGCCGCGGAGAAGTCGCGCTGCGAATAGCGCCGCTGGACGTGCGGGAGGTCGTGGAAGCGGCCGTCGAGCTGTGCTTGCCGGCGATCGTCGAGCGGCAACACCGGATCTCCGTGGAGGCGGGGCACGTGATGCTGCCGGCGGACGGCGACTTCCAACGCTTGACTCAGGTCCTCGGCAATGTGCTCGCGAACGCTGCGAAGTACACTCCGCCCGGCGGCTCGATCGATATCACCGCGGCGATCGAGGGCCAGCATGTCGTCGTGCGGATACGAGACACCGGCTATGGTCTTCCGCCGGAGCGGCTCGAATCGCTATTCGAGATGTTCACTCAAATCCCCGAGCATCGGGAGCGAACCGGCGGCGGCGGGCTCGGCATTGGCTTGGCGTTGTCACGTCAGCTCGTAACCCGCCATGGCGGCTCGATCGAGGCGAAAAGCAATGGCATTGGTCTCGGAAGCGAATTCGTCGTGCGCCTGCCGCTCGGTAAGGAGATTCGCGGCGAGGGCGCCGCTCAGCCGAGCAATGCTTAGTGGTGCTAATCGGCATCCACGGGCGAGCGCATCGCGGGCATGACGGCTGGCCGGCGTGATGCACGCCACGTGGCAGCAACCTCTGGCATGGCTCTACGCAATGCTGCGAGCGTCGGCACGATCCGGTCGAATCGGCGCTGATCGCGCTCCCGCCACTCGAAGCCATACTGCGCTCTGATCTCTTCGGGTAGCGTGCCGAGCGCGAGCAGCCGGTTCACGAAGGTGCCGAGCGCCGCGAGCGGGCCGAATGGCGGTGATAATACGGCTTCTGCGAGCGCCTTTGCCGGGTCGCCGACCACGATCACGCCGGACGAATACATGCGCGCCAGGTAGGCGTCGAGCGCGACGCCTGTCAGCGGTACCTCCTCCGGCGACGCGCCAAGTGCAATCGCCGACGCACTTGCTTCGCTGCAGTACGCGTCGCGTTCTGCTTCGCTGAGCGGCGCGACGAGCATCTCGTAAAACATGGGCACCGACTCGATGAGAGTCGCATGCACCCAAAGCACAAGTGCCGGATCCTCGGCGGAATAGGGCGTGCCGGCTTCGAATGGGCCTACTGCGCTCGGCACGCAGCCGTTAATTCGCCGATGAATCGACAGGATCCTGGCGAGCGTGCGATCGCGATCGGCTGGCGTACCGAACGTTAGCGCCAGCATCGCTCGCACGGTGCCGCGCAAGCGGCCGACGGCGGCAGACGGTCGCGAGCGAAAATCACTGTGGTCGTAGATACCCGCTGCGATCAGCGGGTGGGCAAGCTGAAGCAGGATGGCCCGCGTCCAGCCGAGCAACACGACCCGCTCCGCGTGCACGGCGCGGGTAATGGACACCTCTTGGCGGGCAGGCGGGTCGCGAGGCAGCGGCATGGAGACCTCGGATTTCGATGCTCAGCACAAGCAAATTTCGGGCCTATGCGGCCGTTTCACTGCATTCGAATTTTCGGCAAGCGAAACGAAAATCATTTGCAAATAGGAATGAGTAACGATAAATTTCGCTCCGGCTAGTTTGCGATTGGCCCTACGTGAATTACCAAAGGTCGAGATCACGGATGAAACGCTCAACGCTCCACGCTCTACCGCTCCCGGGGGCCGCCAGGTCCGTCCCTGTCGCCAGTCTGGCGGTAGCGATTGCGGCGCTGATCGCGGCCGACCCCGCCTCCGCGCAATCGGACGCCGATTCGACTGCCGGTCCCATCGAGGAGATGGTCGTTACGGCCGCAGGCTTTCAGCAGAAACTGTCGGACGCTCCTGCGAGCATCAGTGTCGTCTCGGCAGTCGACCTCGCGCAGCGACCGTATATGACGCTGATCGACGCCGTGCGTGATCTCGAAGGGGTCGACATTGGCGAGACCTCCGACAAAACCGGGCAGCGTACGATCAGCATGCGCGGTATGGGCTCGGAGTACACATTGGTGCTGATCGACGGCCGCCGGCAGAACAACCACGGCGACATTTACCCCAACGCGTTCGGCGGCAACCAGTTCAATCACGTGCCCCCGCTGGACATGATCGAGCGCATCGAGGTAATCCGCGGGCCGGCATCGACGCTATATGGCGCGGACGCGCTCGGCGGGGTCATCAACGTGATCACGCGCCGTGTCAGCGAGCGTTGGCACGTCTCGACGACCCTGGGGCACAGCTATCAGGAACACGACGCCTTCGGCTCGGATTCGACCGTGGACTTCGCTCTGTCTGGCCCCCTTGTGCCGAATCGGCTCGGTCTCGGTGTGCGCGGCGCTCGCTACGAGCGCAACGCATCGCAACCGGAGTACGACATCGTCTACGACCCGACGGGCGCGCCGCACGAGCGGGCGCTCGGCTTCGGCAGCGGCGGCAAGACGGTTGATAATGTCAACGAGTCTCTCGGTGTCACGCTGACATGGACGCCGGTCGACCATCAGTCTCTCAAGCTCGAGCTCGATAACTCGACGCAGCGCTACGATAATGCGCCGTACATCAATAATCTCGGTACCGCGGCGTATCCGCTCGGCACCGTCGACAGCATCGACACGATTTGGCGGCAGCAGGGTGGTCGAGTCGCGCCGCGGGTGGGCTACGGCCCGGAGCAAGAGTTCACGCGCGACCAGTGGTCGCTGGCACATGAGGGCGATTGGAGCTTCGGCGAGAGTCTCGTATCGCTGTCGTACGTCGAGACTGACAACAACGGACGCACCCTGCCGTTCTCCGTTGCCGAACGGATGCTGCTCCAGCAGATGTACGATGGAACAGGCGAGTTTGCGGGGCTTGGTCTCGAGCAGCGACAGGCGGCCGTGGAGAGTGCGTTCCTGCCGAGGCCGAAGCGCACGATGCAAAGCAATCAGTACACGCTTGATGTGAAGCTTGACGTTCCGCTGCAAGGCGAGCGCCACCGCCTCGTCGTGGGCGGCCAAGCGATCGACGGCGAGCTCGAGGACGGCGTCTTCGGCATGGAGAGCGGCGGCTACGGTAACGGCACCGTGCAGGTGCACAAGATGTGGTCGTTGTTTGCCGAAGACAACTGGAGCCCGACCGAGGCGTTGACCGTGACCTTCGGCGTGCGCCACGACGATCATAGCCTGTTCGGCGGCCACCTGAGCCCGCGTGCGTATGCGGTGTACCGGCTCAGCCCTAGCTGGACGATAAAAGGCGGCGTGAGCACCGGGTATAAGACACCGAAGACGACGGATCTGTACGATGGCATCACCGGCTTCGGCGGTCAGGGCACGAACCCGTGGGCGGGTAATCCGGATCTCGACCCCGAGACCAGCGTCAACAGCGAGATCGCGCTGTACTGGACGTCGGAGCGCGGCCATAACTTCAACATCACCGCGTTTCACAACGACTTCGAGGACAAGATCGAGCGCAGCGAGGTCAGCCAGAGCTGCACCGAGACGGGCGGCGTGCGCCCATGCGTGAACCTCGGCGAGTTCTGGGCCGTGCTCGGCACGGGCATCGTCAATCAGTATGTGAACGTCGACAAAGCGCGCATCCAGGGTGCGGAGCTGGCAGGCCGCTATTGGCTCCGCGAGGGGCTATCGCTGCGTGCCAACTACACGTATACGGACAGCGAGCGCCTCAGCGGGGACGATGCCGGTCTGCCGCTGACGCAGTCCGCCAAGCACATGTTGAACGCAACGCTCGACTGGAGCGCGACGGACCGCTTATCGGTGCAGCTGACCGCCGAGGCGCGCTCGCGCCGCTATCGCGGCAGCCTCGACGATGCCGGCAATCCGCGCTACTACCGGTCGTACGACGTGCTGCACCTCGGCGCGCAATATCAGATCAACGAGAAGCTGAACTTCACCGCGCGGATCAACAATCTGCTCGATCAGGACTTCACCAGCTTCCAGACGGTGTTCAACGAGCAAGGGGACGGCAGCTATACCGCGTCATATCTCGATGACTACAACAACAAGGACAAGGCACGGAACTTTTGGCTCAGCCTGAACGCGAGCTTCTGACCGAGACAGCTTCAATCGTCCGGCGCTCAGCGTGACGGCATCAGCCAGCGCGGCACCCACCGAAGCAAAGCCAGCACCGCGAACAGCTCCACCAAGGACTGAAACACGATGACGACGGCCGCTGCCTGCCACGCAGGCGGCAGTGCCAACGCCAACGGCAGCACGACGAACGAGTTGCGCGTCGCGAAGCTGAACAGCAGCGTGCGTGCGGCCGGGACCGGCAATCGGAAGACGCGCGACAACGCGAGGGCGCAGATCACCGCGCCCGCGATGAAAGCCAGGAAAGCGGCAAGCACTTGGCTGAGCTGCGGGAGTGAGCGAAGCACTGCGTCCACCTGTGAGCCCGCGACCAGAAACAGCACGAGCGCGAGCAGCGGCACTGGCAGGGCGGCAAGCCTGTCGGCCGCGACCGCGCGTCGCTCATTGCGCATGATCCAGCGCTCCGTGAGCCAAGCCAGCGCCAGCGGAATTGCGATGACGACCAGGAAGGCCGTCGTCATTC
>CAZFJU010000012.1:16278-34230 GCA_964518995.1 uncultured Gammaproteobacteria bacterium | reverse complement strand
GCTGCTTAGCCACATCGCGTTGTCGTGCCGGCGATCGGCGAGTACTCTGATGCATGAAGGTTGGCCCCGGGTTGGTAAGTTTGATGTTTCGCAACCACCATCTTATCAACTACAGCCAACCTTCTCCTTTGTCTTCAATCTCTTACCTAGTCGCTTCTGCTCCTAAGCGGCTTAAGTCAGTGCCATTGGGCTCTGACCCCAATTTCTCCCTGCCCCCAACTTCTCCGTCTGCGTCAGCCGACGACCTCCATCCGGCCGTCGATATAGCGCGCGTGCCGCCCCGAGTCGGACGGCAGCACGTGATCGTCGCTCGGCCATGGCCAGCCGCCGAATTCGGTGGCCTGATAGTCGACGAACGCCTGCTGCAGCTCGGCCTGCGTGTTCATCACGAAAGGCCCGTATTGCGCGACCGGCTCGCCGATCGGGCGGCCCTGCAGCAGGAGCAGCTCGCCTTCGCCAATACCATTGACGAGCTTCACCTCGCGATCCGCGCGCAGCTGCACGACGCTATTCACCGCGACCGGCTCGCCGGCGACGCGGAGCGACGAGCCGACGAAGAAATAAAGCGCGCGATTCGTCCCCGGCGCCGCGGCCGGCAAGGTCCACTCCGCGTCCGGCGCCATCTTGACCGTCCAGATCGCGACGTCGTTGCCCGGATCGGCCGCCCATGACTTCGGCGGCGGCGCGAGCGGCTCCGCATCCCCGAGCCGGCCGGAGACGACCATCACCTCCGTTTGCCGGCCGCGCGCGTCGGCGAACTTGCGGCGCGGCACCGACTCGCTCCAGAGCATGGCGAAGTGCGGATCCGCCAGCTTGTCGCGGCTCGGCAGATTCAGCCAAACCTGAAACAGCTCGAGCGGATTCGGATTGTTCCCGTCCAGCAACGGAAACATCTCCGCATGCACGATGCCCTTGCCGGCGGTGATCCACTGGACGTCACCCGGCCCGAAGCGCGCCGCCGCGCCGAGCGAATCGGTGTGGTCGGTGAATCCGCGGCGCATGATCGTGACCGTCTCGAAGCCGCGATGCGGATGGCGCGGAAAGCCGGGCACCACTTGGCCGTGATACATCCGCCAGCCGTCCCGGCCCTCAAAATCCTGACCGAGATTACGGCCCGCGAGCGAAACCGCTGGCCCCAAGCGTTCGTTGCCGGCCGGATAGGCGTCGTTGTGGTAGGCGCAGAACAGGAACGGATCGATGCATTGCCACGGAAACCCGAGGCGGCCGATGCCGAGAATCACGTCGCTCATTCGCTTGTACCTCCGAAGCACGTAGCGGCCAGGGGGGCCGCGAGGCGAGCGCTGCGCTCGACGCTCGCGGAGCTGCCGGGCCGATGGCGTAAAGGGGCGCTATCGTACCCCGCCGGCTGGCGGGCGTCGCGGGGCGCGGCGATCGCTTGACTCATCGATGCGAATGCCTACTCTGTTTATGTTCCGGACCGCGCGCCGGCCCGCTCTTCGCACGTCCAGGAGTCGCGCCGTAATTGCGGCTCGTAGCGGCTGTGCCGAAATGCTTCGCCTGCGGCCGGCAACGCAGTGAGGTGAGCCGTGCTACCGATCCGATCATCCATCGTCGCCTTCGTTCTGCTGCTCGCCGCCGGCGGCTCGAGCGCCGAAGCGTCCCAGAGCCACGATGCGCCGCTCGACGATGCGCGCATCGAGAGCCCGGCTGCAGCGCCCGGCGCCGACCGGCCGGCGCGTGCGCGGGCGGATCGGCCGCCTAATATCGTGCTGATCGTCGCCGATGATCTCGGCTACTCGGACCTCGGAGCGTTCGGCGGCGAGATTCCGACGCCGAACCTTGATGCTCTAGCCAGCTCCGGCATGATGTTGACGCAGTTCTACACCAGCATGACGTGCTCGCCGACGCGCGCCATGCTGTTCTCGGGCACCGACCACCACGTCGCGGGACTCGGAGTGATGGGCGTGCCCAACAACGATGCACAGCGCGGGCAACCCGGCTACGAAGGCTATTTGAACTTCCGCGTCGCAAGCCTGGCCGACCTGCTGCGCGATGCCGGCTACCGCACTTACATGACGGGCAAGTGGCACCTCGGCGCCGATGTCGAGACCGGCCCGGCCGCTCGCGGCTTCGATCGCTCGTTTGTCTCGATCGACGGCGCGGCGCATCTTGGCGGCCTGTCGTGGAACGGTCCGCGCCTGCCGGGCCTCGCGCCGTATCGCGACGGCGAGGAGCTCGTCACCGTCGGCGACGACTTCTACTCGACACCGTTCTACACGCAGCGAATGATCGAGTACATCGAGAGCGAGCGTGAAGATGCCGCCCCGTTCTTCGCCTATCTGGCCTACACGGCGCCGCACTGGCCATTGCAGGCGCCGCCCGAGTCCATCGCGAAGTTCGCCGGTTGGTATGACGAAGGCTATGAAGCGCTTTATCAAGCCCGGCTCGAGCGGGCGCGCTCGCTAGGGCTCGTGCCGGAAGATTTTGCCGGCATTCCGCCGATAGAAGGGCAGCCGCGCTGGGAAGAGCTATCTGCCGACGAGCAGCGCTTCGAATCGCGCAAGATGGAAATCTACGCCGCGATGGTCAGCGATCTCGACGAGCAGATCGGCCGCTTCATCGCGTATCTCGAATCGATCGGCGAGCTGGAAAACACATTCATCTTGTTCATCTCGGACAACGGACCGGAGGGCCTACGGCGCGATCTCGCCGCACCGCTCAGCCACTGGGTCGCTGCCTGCTGCGACAACTCGTACGAGAACCTCGGCGCCGCCGATTCGTACGTGATGTACGGCCCGAACTGGGCCCGCGCAGGCACAGTGCCCTTTCGCGACCAGAAGGCCTCGGCATTCGAAGGCGGCATTCGCGTGCCCGCGTTCGCCGTTTGGCCCGGTGAGGTTCCAGCCGGCACGCGCAGCGCCGCGTTCGGCACCGTCATGGACATTCTGCCCACCCTGCTCGAGCTGGCCGGCACGTCGCATCCCGGCGCGGTCTATCGGGGCGATCCGGTCGTGCCGCCGCGCGGCGCCTCGATGCTGCCGCTCCTGCGCGGCGACGCGCGCGCGATTCATCCGGCGGATTATGTCGTCGGCTGGGAGCTTTTCGGGCATCGGGCGGTACGCCGCGGCGACCTCAAGATCGTTTGGGATCCGCGCGAAGGCGACGATGCCGCGTGGAAGCTGTTCGATCTCGCCGCGGACCCCGGCGAGCAGCGCGACCTCGCCGCCGCTGAGCCGGACGTGCTCGAAGAGATGACGGAGCTGTGGGGCCGCTACATGCGCGAAAGCGGCGTCATCCTCGTCCAGTAATTCGTTTGATCAGCTAATTAATAACGTCCTCCGGACCGCGGCCGCCGCGCCGGCTTCCCGCCGCCAGGCCGACTGAGATTTCGCCCGATAACCGCGGGCGGCGCGAACGACGTCACCTTTTGCCAGATTCCAGGCTCTACGCCGCCTCGATGAGCACGTATCCTTGCTCGTATCGGCGCAACCTCGCGGTGGACAGCATGCCCAGGACGGGATCAGCACGAAAACGGCCTCGAGCCGAGAGCGCCGCCGTGAAACGCCGCGGCCCGCCGCAGAGCGTCTTCGGCCCGGCCACCTTCGCGACGGTCATCTTCGCCCTCCTCGCCTTTGGGCTACACGGCGGCAGCGCTTTCGCGCAGAGCGAGGACGCGCTCCGCATCACACGCATCACGCCCGCGGGCGCGAACGTGGCGAGCAGCCGCGAGATCCTGATCGAGTTCGACCGGCCGGTCGTTCCACTCGGCAGGATGGACCGCACGGCGGAGGAGCTGCCGATCGAGATTTCGCCGCCGCCACCCTGCCAATGGCGCTGGCTCGATCCGCGCACGCTCGCCTGCCGGCTCGGCGACGGCGCGGCGCTCGATCCTGCGACCCGCTATGAGCTCGTGCTGCATCCCGGCTTGACCGCGCTCGACGGCGCGGCGCTCGCGTCCGAGGTCGAGCACATCTTCGAGACCGAACGGCCGCAAGTCAGCTTCGCGTGGTTCTCCACTTGGCTCGGCCCGGGCTCGCCGGTCGTGCGCACGGTATTCAACCAGCCGGTGACGGCCGCGTCGGTCCGCGAGCATATCTATTTCGCGACCGACGATGCGGCCCGGACCGCGCCCACGGTCGAGCCGGACCCAGACGATCAAGAAGCGGCGCGCGACGGCGCACGGCGTATCTGGCTCGTCAGCCCGGCGACGCCGTTACCGCTGGACCGCCGCGCGCGGCTCGTCGTCGAGCCGGGGCTCGTGTCGAGCGCGGGCGCACTACCCGGCGTCGAGGCACGTCCGATCGTCGAGTTTACGACGTTCCCCGAGTTCCGCTTCGTCGGCGTCACCTGCCAGACGAACGACCGCGAGCAAATCGTGCTGCGCCCCGAGGCCGCGGCGGCCGCCGCGTGTAATCCGCTCGGCAGCGTCGGGCTGTCCTTCTCGGCGCCGGTCGTCGCATCGCAGATCGCGGGCGGCATCGATTTCACTCCGGATCTCACCGGCGGGCGCACGGACTTCGACCCCTGGTCGAACGCGCCGGATTTTTCACAGCTCTTTCAGCCGCATCGTTCCGGGCAGCTCTATACGGTATGGCTGCCAACGCGGCTCGCAGCGGCCGAGACCTACCGCATTGCGTCACGCGCCGACTCGCCGCCGCAGGACGAGTTCGGACGTACGGCCGCCGTGCCCGTGGAATTTGCCTTTCGCACCGATCATCGCCCGCGCGCATTCACCCTATCGCATCCCGCGAGCGTGCTCGAGGCCGGGATCGACTCCGATGTCCCGCTCTTCGTCACCAACCTCGACGAGGTCAGGCTGGACTATCGCACACTGACGCCCGATGGCGCGGTGCGCGCGGCGTCACGCACGATCGCCGTGCCCGACATCGAGGATTTGTCCTTCGCCGTGCCGCTCGACGTGCGCAGCCTGCTCGACGCGCCGTCGGGCGCGCTGCACGGACGCCTGACGACGCGCCCCGATGTCGACCAGGGCGCCTGGGCACGCCAGCTGTTCGCGCAAGTCACGCCCTATCAGCTGCACGTCAAGCTCGGGCACTTCAATACGCTCGTCTGGGTCGTCGACCTCGCGACGGGCGAACCGGTCGCCGACGCACGCGTTTCGGTCTACACCGATCGCATCGCGGATTTGTCGCCGGACGTCGCGGCGATCGCTGACGCACGCACGGATGGCGACGGCGTAGCCCTCCTGCCGGGCAGCTCCATCCTGGATCCCGCGCTCGACCTGCTCGGCTACGGCTGCCGCGCCGAGCATCCGAACGAGTGTCCGCGGCTGTTCGTGCGCGTCGACGGGCCGGCGGGCCTTGCTCTGCTGCCGGTGGACGATCGTTTCGAGGCGAGCGTGTTCCGAGCGTCGAGCTACGCGTTCGGACCGCAGCCGGCGCCCGCGTTCGGCCACCTCACCGCGTGGGGCACGACCGCGCAAGGCGTCTACCGCGCCGGCGAGACGATGGCCTTCAAGCTTTACGTGCGCGATCAGAGCAACGAGCGCTTCGTCGCGCCGCCGCTCGGCCCCTACACGCTCGAGATTGTCGATCCGACCGGCCGCACCGTGCATACGCTCGACAACGTCTCGCTGTCCGCTTTCGGCGCCTACGACGGCGAATGGCGCATCCCGGAAACCTCCGCCGTCGGTTGGTACCAGTTCAAGATTACGGCCGGCTTCGATGCGCGCACGCCGGCCGGCGCGGCGGCGGGCGATTCCGCACGCGGGGCCGACGAGTGGAATCCGCTCGAGATCGTGCGCTTCCCGATACGGGTGCTCGTCAGCGATTTCACGCCGTCCCCGTTCGGCGTCACGACGCGGCTCGACGGCGATCTGTTCGAGGCCGGCGATACGATCGGCGTCGAGACCCGCGCAGCGCTGCACTCCGGCGGCGCGTATACCGATGCCGAGGCGCGCCTCACTGCGCGCCTGTCCGCGCGAACCTTCCGCTCCGCGCATCCGCTGGCCGCACGCTTCCAGTTCGACGCCGTCGACGATCGCCACGGCGCGCCGCCGACGATCAACATTGACCAGCATGTCGGCACCGTCGATGCCGAAGGCCGCCTGCGCCATGCGTTCACGATCGATGCCGGCGCCGCACGCCATATCTTCCACGGCCGGCTGTCCGTGGAAGGCGCCGTGCGCGACGACCGCGGCCGCTACGTCGCCTCGTCCGCCGGGGCCGATCTCGTGGCGGTCGACCGCTTCGTCGGCCTTGCGGCGGACCGTTGGGTGCACCGGCAGGACGAGCCGGCCGAGGTGGACCTGCTCGTGGTCGACGCGCGCGGCGAGCCGGTCGCGGACACGGACGTGCAGGTGACGATCGAGCGGCTCGAGACCCGCGCCGCACGGGTAAAAGGCGCGGGCGATGCTTACCTCACGCGATACGTCGACGAATGGGTGGCGGCCGGCGAGTGCACGGCCCGTCCGCTGTCCGCGCCTGCGCCGTGCGCGTTCACGCCCACCTCGCCGGGCGCGTATCGGCTGACCGCAGCCATAGAGGACACCGCCGGCCGTGCGCATCGCACCACGCTGCGGACCTGGGCGACGGGCCGCGGCGCGGTCGTCTGGAACGCGGGCAACGACGATGCGCTCGAGATCGTGCCGGAAGCGACGGAGCATGCGATCGGCGACGTGGCGCGTTACCTGATTCAGAACCCGTACCCCGGCGCGCGTGCGCTCGTGACCGTTGAGCGTTTCGGCGTGCTCGAGCAGTGGACGGAAGTGCTCGAAGGCTCGACGCCGATCATCGAGGTTGACGTGAAGCCGGACTACATGCCGGGCTTTTATCTATCCGTGCTCGTGATGTCGCCGCGGGTCGATGCGCCGCCGCCCGAGCTCGGCGAGGTCGATCTCGGCAAACCGGCGTTCAAGCTGGGTTACGTGTCCGTGCCGGTGCGCGATCCGTACAAGACGCTCGACATCGCGATCGAGACCGACGCGGAGACGTACAAGCCCGGCGATGTCGTGCGCGCGCGGCTCACTGCGGCGCCGCGCGTACGCGCGCGACAGGAGCCGATCGAGGCTGCCGTCGTCGTGCTCGACGAGGCCGTGCTCGATCTCGTCCAGGACGGCACGGCGTATTTCGATCCCTATGCCGGCTTCTATGCGCTCGCGCCGCTCGATGTGCGCAATTTCAGCCTGCTGACCCGCCTCGTCGGCCGCCAGCGCGTGGAGCTGAAGGGCGCCAACCCCGGCGGCGATGGCGGCGCGGCGTTCGCGATGCGCTCGACGTTCGACCACGTCGGCTATTTTGCGCCGTCTGTCGAGCTCGACGATCAAGGGCAAGCCGAAATCGAGTTCCGCCTGCCCGATAACCTCACGGGTTGGCGTTTGCTCGCCCTTGCGGCCACGCCGACGGACCGCATGGGCTTCGGCGAGCATCGCTTCACCGTGAACCTGCCGACGGAAATCCGGCCCGCCACGCCGAATCAGGTCAGCGAAGGCGACCGGTTCCGCGCCGCCTTCACGGTCTCGAATCGCACCGAGGAGAGCCGCGAGCTGCGCGTGACGATTCGCGCGGAAGGCGATATCGCGGAGACCGTCGAGCATGAACAGCGGGTCACTCTTGCGCCCTATGCACGCGCAACGATCGAGGCGCCGATCGTGGCCGGGCGTGTGCCGTTCGACCTTGACGCCGGCGTGATCCGCTTCGCGGTCACGGCCGAGGACGCGGTGGACGGCGACGGCGTCGTGCATGAGTTGCCGGTCCAGAAGCGGATCGCGGCAGAGGTAGCTGCGCTGCACGGCACGATCGAGGGCGGCTCGGCGAGCGAGCCGCTCGCGGTGCCGGCCCAGATCCGTCCGGATGTCGGCGAGCTCGCCGTGACGCTGTCCGCGACCGTGGTCGGTCAACTCGAAGGCGCGTTCCGCCGCGCGCGCACAGACGACTATCCGTCCTGGGAGCAGCAGCTCTCACGCGCGGTGCTCGCGTCGCTCGCAGGGCGGCTCGGCAGCCGCCTGCCGGACGGCTTCGCCTGGCCGGAAGCCGCGCAGCTCGTCGACGATGTGCTCGCACGCGCCGCGGACTTTCAGGCGCCGAACGGCGGCATGGCGCATTTCGTCCCGAGCGACACCTACGCCGATCCGTATCTCAGCGCGTTCACGGCGCTAGCGTTCGGCTGGCTGCGGCAGGCCGGCGAGCCCATTCCGGGCGCGGTCGAGGGCCGCCTGCTCGACTACCTCGAAGAGCTGCTGCGCCGCGAGCTGGCGCCCGACTTCTACTCCCAGGGCATGACCGCCACCGTGCGCGCCGTGGCGCTGGCCGCGCTCGCGCAACGCGGGCGGCTCGACCTCACCGGCCTCGAGCGGTACCGCCCCCACGTCGAGCGCATGAGCCTGTTCGGGCGTGCGCACTACCTCGTCGCCGCGCTCGCAGTCGGCGGCGCGGACACCCAGGTCGATGAGGTGCTCGACCAGCTGCTCGCCGCGGGCTCGCGCACGGCCGGATCGTTGGCCTTCAACGAAACGCTCGACCAAAGCTACCGGCGTATTCTCGCGACGCCCGTGCGGGCGAACTGCGCAATCCTCGCGGCGTTCTCGACCACGCCCCCCGCGGCCGGCCGGCCCGAGCTCGGCGAGCTCGCGACGGATCTCGCGCGCTATGTGACCCGTGCGCGCGGCGCGCGGGATCGGTGGCACAACAGCCAAGAGAATGTGTTCTGCACGATGGCGCTCGCCGCCTATGCGGAACGTTACGAATCCGTCGCGCCCGATGCCGCGGTCGACGTCACGCTCGACGACGAAGCCATCGGCACGGCGCGCCTGTCGTCGTTCGACGCGGCAACGACGCTCGCGCGTCCGCTCGACGCCGCCGACGCGGGCACCCGCCGCACGCTGCACCTGACGCAGACGGGCCCGGGGCGGGTGCACTACACGGCTCGGCTCGCCTATGCACCGGCCGGCGCGGCGTCGCCGCCGATCAATGCCGGGATGAGCCTGCGCAAGGAAGTCCGCGTGCAGCGCGGCGGCGAATGGGTGCGGCTCGAAGAGCCGATGCGGATCGCGCGCGGCGAGCTCGTCCGAGTCGATCTGCTCGTGTCGCTGCCGACGGCACGCCACTTCGTCGTGGTCGAGGATCCCGTGCCGGGCGGGCTCGAGCCGGTCAGCCGCGATCTCGCGACGGCGTCCACGGTGGATGCCGCGGCCGCGGAGCCGCCCGTCGACGGCATGTGGATCGGCTACGCCGCGTCGCGCTGGAGCTTCCATCACCAGGAGCTGCGCCACGATGCCGCGCGGTTCTACTCGGACTATCTGCCGGCCGGCAACTACCGTTTGTCGTATACCGCCCAGGCGATCGCCGCCGGCGAATTCGCCGCGACGCCGCCGCGCGCCCATGAGCTTTACGACCCGGACGTCTACGGCACGGGCGCCGCGCTCGAGCTCACGGTAGAGGCGCCGTGAGCGCGGGCCGCCGGCTGACAGCGGCGGGATGCGGGTGAGCGGCCTCCCGCTCACTCGCGGTGCGCGCCGTCTTGTCGCCGCCGGGCTGCTGCTCGCCGCGGCCGCCGGCACCGCTCTTGTCATCGCGACGCTCGGCGCGCTCGCGCCGTTGCCGACGTCACTCGACGCGGCCGTTCTGGCGGCACGGATCGACACGGCGGCCGACGCGGCGCGCCCGCAAATTCTCGATCGCCACGGCTTGCCGCTCACGACGACGTTTGCCGCCGACTGGAATCTGCACGATCGCGTCGCGCTGCATGACGTGCCGCCGTTTCTGCGGGACGCGTTCATCGCGGCGGAGGACCGCCGGTTCTATGCCCATGGCGGCGTAGACTGGCGCGCACGCTTCGCTGCCGTGCGAGTCAATTTGCGCAACCAAGCTGCGATTCGCGGCGCCAGCACGATCAGCGAGCAGGTCGTGCGCATGCTGCATCCGCGTCCGCGCACACTGTGGAGCCGTTGGCTCGAAGGCTGGGACGCGCGCCGGCTCGAGCATGCATTCGGCAAGAACGCCATTCTCGAGCTCTATCTGAATCAGGTGCCGTATGCTTCGAACCGCCGCGGCGTGCGGCAGGCGGCGATGCACTATTTCGCGCGCGACCTGCGTACTCTGAGCCGCAAGGAGATGCTCGCGCTCGCCGTGCTCGTGCGCGCGCCGTCGCGCCTAGATCTGAGGCGCGCGCCAGGCGCCGCGGACGGCGCAATGAGTCGCCTCGCCGATGCGCTCGTCGAGAGCGGCAACCTTCCGGCCTCCGAGCGCGCCGCGTTGCTGACGCGCCCGCTCGAGCTCGCCGCGCCGCGTCTGCCCGTGCATGCGCCGCACTTCGTCAGCCACGTGCGGCAGGTCGCCCGGCACGGCGCAGCGCCCGACGCGAAGCTTCTGACGACGCTCGACGGCGCACTCCAAGCAAAGGTCCAGGCGATGCTCGACGAGCGGCTCGCAGATCTTGCCCGGCTCGGCGCAGCCGACGGCGCCGTGCTGGTCGCCGACCATATGACGGGCGAAGTGCTCGCCTGGGTCGTCGCGGGCGGCGCGGCGCCCGGCGGCCCGCTCACTCACATCGATGCGGTGCGCACGCCGCGCCAACCCGGTTCCGCGCTCAAGCCGTTCATCTATGCGCTCGCGCTCGAATCCGGGTGGACCGCCGCCGAGATCATCGTCGATGCGCCGCTCACCGAATCGACGTCATTCGGGCTGCACAGTTACCGCAACTACAGCCGCCGCTACTACGGGCCCGTCACGTTGCGCGACGCGCTCGGCAATTCGTTGAATGTCCCCGCCGTCAAGACGCTCCAGTTCGTCGGCGCGCCGCGCTTCCTCGCCGCGCTGCGCGAGCTCGGCTTCGCGAGCCTGGATCGGCATCCCGATCACTATGGCGACGGCATCGCCCTCGGCACAGGCGAGGTGACGCTGCTCGAGCTGGTTCAGGCCTACGCCGCGATCGCGAACGGCGGAGCGTTCCGAGCGCTGACCCCGCTGCTGCACGACCCGGCGCCGCGCCCGTCCCGCCGGGTGGTGTCGGCGGAAACCGCATCGCTCGTGGCCGACATCCTCGCCGACCCGGACGCGCGCGCGCTCGAGTTCGGCCGCGACAGCGTTCTGCGCCTGCCGGTCCAGACCGCGGTGAAGACCGGCACATCGAGTGACTTCCGCGACGCCTGGGCCGTCGGCTTCGACGACCGGCATACCGTGGGCGTGTGGATCGGCAATCTCGATCGCACGCCTTCGGCCGGGGTCAGCGGCTCGACCGGCCCGGCCTTGCTGCTGCGAGGCATCTTCTCGGAGCTGAATCGCGGACGCCAAACGCGGCCGCTTCCGCTGCATCCTGCGCTCGAGCGGCACACGGTTTGTGTCCCGACGCCGCAGCCGGGCGCCGGCTCGGACGACGACGCGCCCGGGTGCAGCACGCGCGACGAATGGTTCGTCCCCGGCACGCATCGGCTGCCCCACTCGGATCCTGTCGTCGCTGAGCTACCGGTGCTGCGCATGCGCCAGCCGACTCCCGGGCTACGGCTCGCGTACGATCCGCGGCTACCGGCGGACGCTCAGGCCTTTCAATTCGTGCTGAGCGGCGTCGAAGCGCAAGACGAAGTTCGCTGGATCGTCGACGGGCGCGTGCACACGTCGCACGGCCCGACGTGGCTATGGCCCGTGTCTCGCGGTATGCACCGGGTCGGCGCGACCGTCTATCGAGACGGCGCGCTGCTTGGCGCGCTAGCCGAGATCGAGCTGGTCGTCAAGTAGCGGCGGAAGCAGGCGTCGCTTCGGGACGCTTGCGCTCGAAGCGACCGTGCACGGCGCCGCGCGCTGCAGCGCGGTTTCGCGCGCTTGACGTCGGTCTGCTCGCGGTATTGCCCTCTTGGCATGCTACTTGCTCCCCTCAAGGCCGTTTCCCATCGAAGAAAAGAAGGAGCTGCCCATGGCCATAGCGAAAGTCATCGAGCTTTCATCGTCCTCATCGCAAAGCTTCGAGGATGCGGTCCGCAAGGGCATCGAGCGCGCAGCCAAGACGATCGAGAACATCCAGGGCGTGTGGGTCCAGGAGCAACACGTCAAGGTCGACGCGAACAAGATCACCGAGTGGCGGGTGAACATGAAGATCACCTTCGTCTTGAACGACTAATCGTCCGGAGACCGGAACGGGCACTGCACCGCCGGTCGATGGAGCTTTCCGCCTTCGCCGCGCGCGGCTGCCGCCGCGCGGCGGTTCACCGTGCGCGGCAGCGGGCTTCCGGTCGGCGCAATTTGGGCTAGAATCGGCGCAGGTGCCCTCCAGAGCTGGCGGCGATTCTCAAAACATACTCCACACCGGACGCCCCGCACGTCGCCAAGGCCGCATACTGGCAAGAGCTGCTGGGAAAATATGTGGCGCCGCTCGAGGTCACGCCGAGCGAGACGCTGCACTTCAACGCACAATTTCGCGTCGACTCGATCGGCCCACTGTCGATTCGGAGAACTGTCTCGATGCCAGCTCGGATCGACGTGACCCGTCCGCACGCTGCGAGCTCCGATCGGCGCTTTTTCTTGATGATGCCTGTCGAGGGCTGTGTACAGTTCTCGCACTACGGGCGCGCAGACGTGCTGGAACCCGGGGATTTCGTCCTGTTCGACGGCAGCGCACCGGGTCGAATCCAGTTCGATGAGCCGAATGCATCGTTCCATCTCGTGCTGTCGGCGGAAGAGCTGCGCGCCCGCCTGCCCAATCCGGAGAATCTCCTTGGGCTGAAAACGTTGCGGAATCGGCAGTTCGGCTCGGTCATGCGCAGCCTCCTGGAGGACGTTTGGCGCCAAGTGGAGCTCGGGTTTCCGCAAGAGCATGGCCTCGCCATCGCAAAGAACATCCTCGACGTCATCGCTACCGCCTACTCGCTGCAGCACGGTAAACGGTTCTGCGAATCGGCCACCGTCAGTGCACGCCGTGCGCACATCAAGCGCTTCATCGAAGCGAGGCTGCGCGATCCCAGCTTGAGCGCGGCGTTCGTCGCCGACTATTTCGGCGTCTCGACGCGCTATGTCAGCATGATCTTCGAGAAAGAACACGAGGCCGTTTCGGGCTACATCTTGCGCCGCCGCCTCGAGGAATGCGCGCACCAGCTCGGCAGCCGGGACTGGAAACATCACAGCGTGACGGAGATTGCCCGTGAGTGGTGCTTCACCAACCGTGCGCATTTTTCCCGCGTGTTCAAGAAGCGTTTCGGCGTGAGCCCGCGGGAGTATCGCCGATCGAAGCGCGTGCCCGACTAGCTCGCCCAACATGACCATAACGATCAGGGCGCCGCACCCTGCGCGCCACGGGAGAGAACCACGATGATCCGTCCGCACTTCGCCGTCTGCCTGCTCGCCGCCGCCGCACCGGGCACGGCCCTTGCGCAAACCGCCGACGAGTTCGTACCGGTAACGGACGAAATGCTGCAAAACCCCGCGCCTGCCGACTGGCTCATGTGGCGTCGCACACTCGACAACTGGGGGTACAGTCCGCTCGAGCAGATCGACCGGGACAACGTGCATCAGCTGCAGCTCGCGTGGTCGCGCAGCCTCGCGGAGGGGGACCAGGAGGGCACGGCGCTCGTCTACGACGGCGTGATGTACTTCCCGAACCCGTTCGACATCACGCAGGCAATCGACGCCGCGACGGGCGATCTGATCTGGGAGTATCGCAGACGTGTTCCGGCCGACGTCGGCGACTATTTTCCGGCGCCGGGCACCAATCGTAACATTGCGATCTACGATAACTTGATCCTCGACAACGGCGCCGACGGCTACGCGTATGCGATCAACGCCGTGACCGGTCAGCTCGAATGGGAGAGCTTTATCCTGGACTACCGGGCCGGCGCAAAGAACAGCTCCGGGCCGATCATCGTCAACGGCAAGGTCGTCTCCGGTCGCAGCTGTGAGCCGGCGGGCGGCCCGGAGGCATGCGTCATCACCGCCTTCGACGCAAAAACTGGCGAAGAGCTGTGGCGCACACGGACGATTCCGAGACCGGGGGAGCTCGGAGACGAGACTTGGGGCGACGTGCCGTACGAGCAGCGCTGGCACGTCGGCATGTGGATGGTGCCGAGCTTCGACCCCGAGCTGAACCGAATCTACGTCGGTACCTCGGTCACATCGCCGGCGCCGAAATTCATGCTCGGCGGCAACGACGAGCAACACCTTTATCACAACTCGACGCTCGCGCTCGACGGCGATACCGGCGAAATCCTCTGGCACTTTCAGCATGTCGTCGATCACTGGGATCAGGATCATCCATTCGAGCGGCTGCTGATCGAAACCGAGGTGGCTCCGGACCCGCAGGCGGTACGCTGGATCAATCCGCGCGTGCGCTCCGGCGAACGCCGCAAGGTCATCACCGGTATCCCGGGCAAGACGGGGCTCGTCTATACGCTCGATCGCGAAACGGGCGAGTTCCTGTGGGCGCGCGAGACAGTCGAGCAGAACGTCATCGCGGACATCAACGTCGAGTCCGGCGCGTCGACCGTCAACCCCGAAACCATCTTCACCGCCGCGGGCCAGGAGAAGCTGGTCTGCCCGAGCACGAGCGGCGGCAAGAATTACCCCGCCGGCACGTATAGCCCCGTCACCGGCCTGATGTACTTCCCGTTGCAAAATACCTGCATGACGTCCGTCTCGATCTCGGAGCAGCCGAGCCTCGATTCCCTGTACGCGATCAACAACCGCATCCGGATCACGCCGGGTCAGGAATCCGTCGGCACGATCGAGGCCATCTCCGTGTCGAGCGGCGCGACGGCATGGAAGCTCGAGCAGCGGGCCGGCATGCTGTCGCTGATGTCGACTGCAGGCGGCGTGCTGTTCGGCGGTGACGTCGCCGGGCGGTTTCGCGCGTACGATCAAGAATCCGGAAGCGTGCTCTGGGAGGTGAACCTCGGCTCGCCGGTGAACGGCTACCCGGTCACCTACGCCGTCGACGGCACGCAGTACGTCGCCGTGAGCACGGGCGGCTCCGGGCTCGCGTTCGGTTTGGCCCGGCTCGCGCAGGAGATTCGGCCCGGCAGCGGCAACCAGCTGTTCGTATTCAAGCTGCCGAATTGAGGAGGCGCTGCCCGCTGGCGGCGTCCTCGGGCAGCATTCCACAGTGACGCCCCTGGGGGCGTTCACTTATTATGCGGTCGGTCCGTTTCAAAAATTCGAATCAGCGGAGGATACGGGGGAGATGATTAAACGATTCAAGGTCTTGCCGGTGGCAGTCGCGTCGGCAGCCCTCGGCATGGCCGCCGCTGGAGCTCATGCGCAGAGCGACCGGCCCGAGCGCATCAATGGGCAGCCGAACCTGAACGGTATCTGGCAAGCCGCCGGCACCGCCGACTGGAATCTCGAAGCGCATTCCGCGGAGCAGCTCACCGACTTCTGGCGGCTCGGCGCATTCGGCGCCATCCCGGCCGGTCAAAGCGTCGTCGTAGGCGGCAAGATTCCTTATCGGCCGGAGATGCTCGAGCAGCGAGACGCCAACCGCGCGAACTGGCCGAAGGCCGACCCCGCCGCGGCGTGCTACCTGCCCGGGATCCCGCGCGCCAATTACATGCCGTATCCGTTTCAGATCGTGCAGGGCGACGGCGACATACTCTTCGTATACACGTTCGCGAAGGGCAATCGCGCCGTGCATATGAGCGACCACGTCGATATGGCGCCCGTCGATCAGTGGATGGGCTGGTCCAACGGCCGCTGGGAAGACGACACGCTCGTCGTCACTGTGAACTCCAACGACGATCGAACGTGGTTCGATCGCGCGGGTAATTTCCACAGTAGCCAGATGGTGGTCACCGAGCGGTTTACGCTGATCGGCGAAAACCATATGCAGTACGAGGCGACGATCGATGATCCCGTCGTCTTCACGGAGCCGTGGACGATTCGTCTGCCGCTGTACCGCATCATCGAACCGAATGCGGAGCTTCTCGAATTCAACTGCGTCGAGTTTTCCGAGCTGCTCTTGTACGGCGAGCACCTCAAGGACCCGGTGAGATAGCACACGCGGCCGTTGCTGCGAGAGAAGCACTCGATATACCGAGGAGAGACTATTATGCGAAGCAAAATTTCGAGCGCCGTCGCCGGCGCTCTGTTGGTCGCGGCGGCTGCCGCGCCGGCCGTCGCCCATCACTCGTTTGCGGCAGAGTTCGACATCAACCGCCCGATTGTGCTCGAAGGCGTCGTCACGAGAATGGAGTTCAGTAATCCGCACTCATGGCTACATATCGAAGTCACGACCGACAGCGGCGAAACGCAACAGTGGGCGGTGGAAGGCGGCGCGCCGAACGCGCTCGTGCGCCGAGGCTGGAACCGTAATTCTATACCGGCGGGCACGCCGGTCCGAGTCGAGGGCTATCAGGCCCGCGATCGCTCCTTCCGCGCCAACGGCCGAGAGATTTACCTGCCCGACGGCTCGAGCCTATTCATGGGCTCCGACGGTGCCGGCGCACCAACCGTCGAGTAGCGGCTCGGACGCCGCCTAAACGGAAAACGGCCGAAGACCATGGCAAGCGCCGTCGTGTCTTCGGCCGTTGTGAGGTCTGGCCGGACGCCTGCTACAGCACGACGAACAGCTGCCGATTGCCGCGCAGCACGCGCAACGCCACGGCCTCGCGCGGGCCGATCGAGCGGAGGATGCGCGCCAACCCTTCAACCGAACGCACCGCGCCCGCGCGGTTGATTCCGATGATGACGTCACCCGGCTGAAGCCCTGCACGCGCGGCGCGGCTGGTCGGCTCGACGTTGACGATGAGCACGCCTTCGACGTTGCGAAAGCGCCCGTCGCCCCGGTCGAGGTTACGCAGCTCGACACCCTGTAGCCGGTCGATCGCGCTGCCCGCCCCCATACTTGCCGTCGCTTGCGGATCCGGCACCGAGCCAACCGTGGTTTCGACCGAGCGGCGATCTCCCTGGCGAACATAGTCGACCCGAACCGGCGTACCGACGCGTAGCAACCCGATTCTAAGGCCGAGCTCGTTCGCGTCGCGAATGTCCCGGCCGTCTATAGCGACCACGACGTCGCCGGGCATGAGCCCGGCGCTCTCTGCAGCGGAGCCCGGCTCGACCTGGGTGATCAGCGCGCCGCGGTCGACGCCGAGATCGAGCGCCTGCGCCAATTCGGCCGTCACGGGCTGAATGGTCACGCCGAGCCGTCCGCGGCTCACCTCACCGTACTCGACGAGCTGCTCCATGATGCTGAGCGCGAGGTTGGTCGGCACGGCAAAGCCGATACCGACGTTCCCGCCGGCGGGCGATACGATCGCCGTGTTGATCCCGACCAGCAGGCCGTCCAGCGTGATCAGTGCACCACCGGAGTTGCCGGGATTGATCGGCGCATCCGTCTGAATAAAGTCCTCGATGCCCTCTCGGATGATGTTCGTGCGCCGGCCGAGCGCACTGATGATGCCGGAGGTGACGGTTTGCCCCAGGCTGAACGGATTGCCGATGGCGACGACGAAGTCGCCAACCTCCAGCTGGCTCGAATCGCCGACCGGAACCGCGGTGAGCCGTTCCGCATCGATTTGAAGCAGCGCAATATCGGTTGCCTCGTCCGAGCCGAGCAGCTCCGCTTCGAATTGCCGTTGATCGTGCAGCGTGACGATGATCCGTTGCGCATTGTTCACGACATGATGGTTCGTCAGCACATAGCCGTTGTCGGCGTCGACGATCACTCCCGAGCCGGCGCTTTGGCGCGGCACGCTGCGCGGAACGTCCGGCGCGCCGAAGAAGCGCCGGAAGAATGGATCCTCGAGCAAAGGGTTCGTCCGCACCGGCACACGCGTCTCGACGCCGATATTCACGACTGCCGGCGTGACTTCCTTCAGCATCGGCGCGATCGTCAAGGCCTCGTTCTGACGAGCTCCGAGCGGCAACTGCGCGGCTGCTGAGACGGAAAACAACGCCAGCACGAGCAAAACTGCCCGCGAAGCCCGGTTGTGTCGAATTCTCACGGTCCCTGTCCTCGTCAGCGAGTGTAGGAATGGAGATTCTTAGAGGTCGGCCGGAATTTCAAGAGCGGACGGCGGCGCGGCGAGGCCCGGCGTCCGATGCTGCGATCGCAGGG
>CAZFJU010000012.1:0-16178 GCA_964518995.1 uncultured Gammaproteobacteria bacterium | reverse complement strand
CCTGGGCGCTCACTTGCGGCACGGATGCGCCGACGACGCCGGTCCGGTGCAGAAAGTCGCCGAACGGCTCGCCGGCGTTGCGGCCTGCAGCGAATGCGGCAAACAGCTTATCGAGCGTCGCGAGAATCTCCGTCTCCGGCAAGTTCTGTGCGTAGAGCTCGTTCAGCCGCTCGCCGGTGAGCCCCCCGCCGAGATGCAGGTTGTAGCGCCCCGGCGCTTTGCCGACCAGCGCAATCTCGGCGATGTACGGTCGCGCGCAACCGTTCGGGCAGCCGGTGATTCGCAGCAGGATGTCCTCGTCCTCCAGCCCGTGCTTGGCCAGCAGCGGCTCGACCTCGGAGAGGAAATCCGGCAGATAGCGTTCCGACTCCGCCATCGCGAGTCCGCATGTCGGCAGCGCGACACAGGAGATCGCGTTGCGCCTCAGCGGCTTCAGCGTCGCGTAGAAGTCGAGCCCATGCTTCGCGACCACCCGATCGATCTCATCCACCTTCTCCGCCGCGACGCCGGCGATGATGATGTTCTGATTCGCGGTTACGCGCAGGTCACCGTCGTGAATCGTCGCAAGCTCGTTGAGGGCGCTGCGATAACGGTGCTCGGGCGTATCCACGGCGCGCCCGGAGGGCAGGAACAATGTCAGATGCATGCGGCCGTCCTCGCCGCGCACCCAGCCGAACCGATCACCCGTGGTCGTGAATTTCGCAGGCTTGGCCGGCGCCAGTGGAAAACCGAGTCGACGCGCGAGCTCTTCTTTGATCCAGTCGATGCCGCGATCATCGATCGTGTACTTGAAGCGCGCGTGCATCCGGTCGCTGCGATCTCCGAAGTCGCGCTGGATGCCGACGATGTGCTCGGCCACGGCAACGACGTCCTTCGCCTTGCAGTAGCCGATCGTCGTAGCGAGCCGCGGATAGGTCTTCGGATCGCCGTGTGTCATGCCGAGACCGCCGCCGACGGCGACGTTGTACCCGGCAATCTTGCCGCCCCGCGCGATCGCGATGAAGCCGATATCCTGCGCAAAGACATCGATGTCGTTGAGCGGCGGCACAACGAAGCCCACCTTGAACTTGCGCGGCAGATACACCTTACCGTAGAGCGGCTCCTCGTCGGCGACCGCCTCCGCCTTCGGCGCGCCGTTCCAGATTTCGGCATAAGCGCCCGTTTTCGGCGTCAGGTGCTCGACCACCTCGAGCGCATGATCGTACGCCACGCGATGCAACGCCGACTGCTCGGGCAACGGCGTGATGACGACGTTACGGTTCACGTCCCCGCACGCCGCAATCGTCGTGAGCCCCGCTTCGCCGATCGCGCGCATCGCCGGCTTCACGTTGTGCTTGGCCACACCGTGAAGCTGAATCGCCTGGCGCGTCGTGAGACGAACGCTGCCGTTGCCGAAGCGGTTCGCGATGTCGTCCATCGCCAGCCATTGCGCCGGCGTCAGCACGCCGCCGGGGATGCGCACGCGGATCATGAAAATATAAGAAGGCTCGAGCTTCTGCTCCGTGCGCTCGGCGCGGATCTCACGCTCGTCCTGCTGATACATGCCGTGGAACTTCAGCAACTGCCGGTCCGCCTCCGGCACGGCGCCCGTCACGGCGTCATCGAGCGAAGCATCGATCGTGCCCCTCAGGAACCGGCTGTTGCTCTTGATATCCTCGACTTCAGAAGGGGGCTTCTGGGTACTCACGCGCTTCCCTGTGTGAATCAAATCTTCGACGCCCGGCCAGCGGGGCCGGGTCGTTACGCGGCCGTAGGCCGAGTTATCGGTCGACCTCCGGTCGACCTCCGGCCGAGTCGCTCAATACACGTCGCGCTGATAGCGCTTCGCGGCCTTCATCGCCTCGAGATACTCCTCGGCGGCATCCTGGCTCTTGCCGCCGATCTCGCGCACGACGTTCACGAGCGCGGCATGCACAGCCGGGGCCATGTTCTCGGCCTCGCCGCACACGTAGACGTGCGCGCCGCGCTCGAGCCAGTCGTAGAGCACCTTGCCTTCCTCGGCGACGCGGTTCTGGACATAGACCTTTTGCGCCTGGTCGCGCGAGAAGGCCACCGTAAGGCGACTCAACAGGCCTTCCTTACGAAAGCGCAACCACTCGAGCTGATAGAGAAAATCCGCATGCCGCGTACGGTCGCCGAAGATCAACCAGTTCGGGCCGCTGGCGCCGTGCACGCTGCGATGCTGCATGAAGCCGCGATAAGGAGCGATACCGGTGCCGGCGCCGATCATGATCACGGGCCGATCGCCGTCCTCGGGCAGCCGGAAATGATCGTTCGGCTCG
Source organism: uncultured Gammaproteobacteria bacterium (assembly GCA_964518995.1). GTDB lineage: Bacteria > Pseudomonadota > Gammaproteobacteria > Steroidobacterales > Rariloculaceae > ZC4RG20. The sequence continues at coordinate 13,896 of CAZFJU010000012.1, read as the reverse complement.
ACATAGGCACGCGCTTGAAGGGTCGAGCCCGCCAAAAAGCCGGACGCCGCGCCCCAATGCTCGCGGCCGAACCGCTCGTAATTGATGATGCCTACGGTGAGATGGGCCTCGTCTGGATTGGCATCGAGGCTCGATGCCACCGAGTAGAGCCGCGGTGTGAGCTTACGCAGCGTATCGACGAACTGCTGGGCGCCCATCTTGGAGGGGTGCTCAACGACCACGTCGATAACTTGACGGATGCCAAGATATTCGCCGGCCTCTGTCGAGTCGAGCAGCGCTGCGAGCGCCTTCGCGTCAGCGGCTTCGGCGTACGCTTTGGCAAAGCCGCGGCTCGCACTGCTGATCTCGAGGCGCTTCGTGAGCGCATCACGCAGCGACAATGTCTCACCGCCGACGGTGACGCCGCTCTCGCCGTCCATCGCCAGCGTGGCGAGCAGCGAGTCGACGGACTCTGCCCGGTTCTCGGGCCAAATGCCGATCGCATCGCCGGGCTTGTACCCGAGGCCGGAATCCTCGAGAGACAGCTCGATATGGCGCACGTCCTTGGACGAGCCACGCGCGGTGATCTTCTGATTGACCAGCAACTCGGCCGGAAACGGATTCGCACGCGAATAGGCCGGCGCGCTCGATGCACCGCTGCGTACGACCTCGAGCTGCGCGACACGACGCTTCTCGACCGCGCCCCGCTCCGCCTCGAGCTTGGACGCGAGCGCGTCGCGCCACGCATCGGCCGCGTCCTCGAAATCGACGTCGCAGTCTACCCGCTCGTGCACGCGCTTCGCGCCGAGCGCCTCGAGCCGCGCATCGAGCTCACGCCCGATGGAGCAAAAGTCGTCATAGCTCGAGTCGCCGAGCGCGAGCACGGCAAACTTTAGCTGCTCCAGCTTGGGGGCACGCTCGCCCATCCAGAACTTGAAGAACGCCTCAGTGCCCTCCGGCGGATCGCCGAGACCATGCGTTGCAACGATGAACGTCGCCTGCTCGATGCGGCGCAAGGCCTTAGGATCGAAATCGCGCATGTCGACGAGCTGCGTCGCGATACCGCCCTGACGCAGACGCTCGTCCACCGCCTGGGCGACGCGCCGGGTGTTGCCCGTCTCGGTCGCGTAGAGAATCGTCCACGGCGCCGCAGGCTCCTCGTGCGGCTGCGGGACGGCCTCGACATTCGCGGCCACGCGGCCCGCCGCGAGACCGGCGAGATAGCCGCTCGTCCAAATGAGTTGCTCACGATCGAGGTCGCCGACGACGTCGCCGAGCCGCTTGATCGTCTCTGCAGGGACGGAAGGCGGAATAGCATCCGCTCGAACTGCCGACATGTAACCGATTACCCGTTGTGATTAGCGGGGCCCATACTATTTTCGAGCACGCGATGCGTGAAGGGATAAAGAGGCATCGCGGTATACCAAAAGCGAATTTACGGTTTTTAGGGCGGTCTTTAGCGCACCAAACGGCTGATGATGCGCCATCGTATCGAAGAAATCGATTCGCCGCCTGGACGATCCCGATGGCTGTCAGCCTCAAAATGCGCGAGTTGACTTGCAGCCCCGAACTTCCGACTCTGCGCCGCTCCACAGCTGAGCACCGTAATGGATACCGAGCTCGCGCGCACTTTTCTCTCCGTCGTCGCCGCCGGCAACTTCGTCAAGGCCGCCGAGAAACTGTTCGTTACCCAATCCACGGTGAGTGCGCGGATCCAGTCGCTCGAGCAGCATCTCGGCTGCAAACTCTTCGAACGCCATAAGGCGGGCACGACGTTGACGCCGGCCGGCCGGCTGTTCCAGAAGCATGCCACGACGCTGCTGCGCACCGTCGAGCGCGCGCGCCAGGATGCCGGAATTGCCCAGGGATTTCGCGCCTCACTGACGCTCGGCGGCCGGATCGGCGTGTGGGAAGGCCTGCTGCTGCCCTGCCTGGCTGCCGTGCGTGAGGCGAGCTCCGACATTGCGATTCGGGCGGAGATCGGTTTCGAGGAGGAACTGATGCAGGGGCTGGTCGAGGGCCGGGTGGATATCGCCGTGCTGTATTCGCCGCAGAGTCGGCCCGGGCTGATCATCGAGCGCCTCGCCGACGAGGAGCTGCTGCTGGTGTCGACGCGGCGGGACGCTGGAGGTCCGAGCACGGCCGATTACGTCTACGTCGACTGGGGACCGGAGTTCTACGCGCGCCACCAAGTAAGTTTCCCGGAGTTCACGGGCGCCGGGCTGACCGTGAACGTCGGCTGGCTCGGGCTGCAGCATGTCCGGGCCGCGGGCGGGGCCGGCTACTTTCCGCGCCGGTTGGTCGCGCAAGATCTCGCCGCCGGCCGGCTGCACGAATCTCGCAACGCGCCCCGCCTGCGCTTGCCGATCCATCTCGTTTACCCCGACGACCGTGAGCGCGACATCTTCGAGCCCGTGCTGGCGCGGATCCGCGCGGCTTCCGCGAGCACGGATTAGCCGGCGCCCGCGCGCCTTCGGCGTCGCGGTCGCCGGGGACTCTGGACAACCACGCCCACCCCCCGGTAACGTCATTCCGGGTATCAATCCGGACCACCGGGGAGCACGCGAGCTGCAGATGAGCTCATCACTTCGAGATCAGTTGATCAAGGCCGGCCTCGTCAGCCAGAAGGAAGTCCGGCAGGCGGAAAAGCAACTCCGCAAGCAACGGCAGCAGCAGCCTGCGCCGCCGCAGAACGCCGCTGCGCAAGCGCAGGCGGCGAAAATCGCCCGCGACCGCGAGCTGAATCGCCGCCGCGCCGCGAAAGCCGAGAAGAAAGCGCGGGAAGCGCAGATTCGCCAGCTCATCGAGCAACACCAGCTGCCGAGAAGCGTAGACGGCGAGCCTTATCACTTCCGGGACGGCGCGCAGATCAAGCGCGTCTATGTCGACGGCGGCCAGCGCGCGGAGCTCATCAAGGGTGAGCTGGCCATCGCCCGTTACGGCAACGGGTTTGCGCTGCTGCCGCTCGCGGCCGCCGCGCGCGTGCGCGAACGCGATCCGCAGGCGATCGTCGACTTCGATGCCGTAGGCCCCACAGAGCAGCGAGATGAGGACGACGCCTACAAGGGCTTCGAGGTCCCCGACGATCTGGTGTGGTAAGCCGTCCGCGGCGCGGCCTGCCGCGATCGCATACGGAGCGCGTCAGCGCGGCCGCCTACGGAAGCGCCGGCGCGCGTGCACTTGAAAATCGGCGATCCGCCCCGATAGCCTCGCGATCGTTGGCCGGGCTCCGGCCAACGAACAACGAGAAACGGTATCCCCGTCAACCCAGGAACAGGAGGTACGCATGAGGGCGACGCGGAGTAACGCAAGAACCCGCCTGGCGGCCATCGGTGCCGGGCTCGTGCTTGGCGCCATCCACGCGCAGGCCGGCGCCGAAGCGCTGAGCGTCGAACGTTTCAGCGCTCGCACCGTGTCCATGACACCCGCCGACATCGAGCTGCGCATCGACGTTCGCGAATGGTCGGACGAGGCCGGGCGAGCCGCCGTCGCGGCGGCGCTCGCGGGCGAAGGCGACGCCGGTGCGGCGCTCCGGGAGCTGCCGACGCTAGGCTATGTCTGGCGTAGCGACTCCGGCGTGGGGTATGCGGTGAAGTACGCCCACCGCATCGAGCTGCCGGACGGCGAACGCGCCACATTTGTCACCGACAGACGCCTCGGCGCTTATGACTTCAAACCTTGGACCGTGGACGGTGATTCGTCCGGCGGCGAGCTCGATTATTCCGTCATCGAGCTCGCGCTGGCGAACGGCGGCAGCGGCGATGGCACGATCTCCCTCGCCGCCGAAGTCGAGATCGATGACGAGAACGGCTTGATCGCGCTCGACGCCAACGCAGCGCGCGTACTCACGGACGTCGAAGCGACGCGATAACTCGCTCCGCCGCGGAGAAGCCTGGCGCCGGTCGGCGAGCGTACCGGCCGCCGGGCCTCCGCAGCGCGCGCTCAGAGCGCCTCGTCGCCGGTCTCCCCGGTGCGGATGCGCACCGCGTGCTCCAGATCGCAGACGAAGACTTTGCCGTCACCGATCGATCCGGTCCCGGCCGCGGCGGTAATGGCCTCCACCGCTTGCTCGACGAGATCGTCGGGGACCGCGGCCTCGATCTTGGTCTTCGGCACGAAGTCGACGGAATATTCCGCCCCGCGGTACAACTCCGTATGGCCCTTCTGACGGCCGAAGCCCTTCACCTCCGTCACCGTCAGACCCTGCACGCCCGCCTCGCCCAACGCCTGACGCACATCCTCGAGCTTGAACGGCTTGATGATTGCCGTGACCCACTTCATTTGCTGCTCACTCCTCCATTGGACGAGCGCGTCATCGTGCCCGTCGCATTGATCCCAGGACGCGGCCCCTGGTGCACCCTTTGTGCCACCCACAAATCCGCTTAGGAATCAGAAACTTGCGGAGGAACAGCGACGCCAGCGCGCGCCGTGCTGGTGCAGCGCGCGCACCAACACGGAGCGACGGGGGTCGGCAGCGAGCCGTCAGCGCGGCTTACGGAACAGCAGCAGCGCCCGATCCGTGCTGCCGCGGGTGCCGGGTGTAAACACCATCTGCGTGCGGTCATCGTCGGGGTTCGCGAGCAAATCACTGCTGACCTCGAGCTCGAAGCCGGCAGCGGTAACCTCGTCGATGATCGTCTCGGCGGCCATGCGATGGATCGTTGCGGCGTCCCGCCAACCGGAGCCGTCCTCGGCCTTATGATCGATGATCAGATACACGCCGCCGGGCTTCAGGGCTTCGAGCAGCCGGGCGTTCAAGCTGGCGGTATCGACATCATTCGGCTGCAGGTCGTGGTAATAGAGCACGTTGAAGACCGCATCGACCTCGGCCGGAAACTCGACCTCGTTGTAGTCCTCGAGAAAGTACGTCGCATTGTCGTGCTCGGCATCGAACGCCCGCGCGGCCTCGCCGCCGAAACGATCCGTATACGGGAGGTCGTACATGCCGACGTGCCCCTCCGGGCCGACGGCGTCGACGAGCATCGTCGTGTAGTAATGGCCGAACGACGCGAACTCGACGACATGGTGGCCCTCCTCGATGCCGGCCAGCGTCAACACCTCGGCCGGCTTGCGGGCCAGATCGCGCTCCCGGTGCTCGGCTGGACGCGCCGGAGATTCGACGGCGCGGCGGATATGCTCGGGCGTATCCGCGGGGACGGTATACGCCTCCTGAGCTGCCGCCGGGCCGGCCGTCCCGAGAGCGGCTACCGCCGCGACCAGCAGAGATGCGCAGCGCAGCGCAGCAGTCCCCGATGCGCGCCCGGACGGCGCGAATGCCCCGAGCCGGAATGGCCTCGAAGCCAATGACGATAACCCGGATGCCGAAATCATGTTGTTGTTCTCCGTTGACGAGTCCGCCGACTTTATAAGCGCAAAGCGAAGTCGTGGCTACCGCCGCTGCGCGCGGCGGCCGATGCCGCCCGGCCGTTTCGAGCCGGCGCCCGCTCAGATCTCGTAGGTGACGGCCTTGGTGTGCAAGAAGGCTTCGAGCCCCTCGACGCCATGCAGGCGGCCGATGCCGCTTTCCCGATAGCCGCCCGTCTCGATCTCGGGGAACAGCCGCGTATGCGCATTGATCCACACGCTGCCGCTGCGGGTCGCGACCGCCGCGCGCTGCGCGCGGGCCAGATCGCGCGACCAAACGCTCGCCGCAAGCCCGAAGCGGCTCGCATTGGCTCGCGCCACGGCTTCATCGTCATCGTCGAAGGTCTGCACGCTCAGCACCGGGCCGAACACTTCGTCGACCAAAAGCGGCGAGGCGGCGTTGCGCACGCGCACCAGGCTCGGGGACAGGAACGCGCCGCGATCGAGCGGCGCTTCCGGCGGCCGGCCTTCGAGCAGGACCTCGTCGTGTCGGGCCGCTGTCTCGAGAAGGCGCTCGACGCGGTCGCGGTTCGCCCGATCGATGAGCGGGCCGAGGTCCGTCGCCGGATCGTCCGCGAGACCGAGGCGCGCAGCCGTCAGGCGCTCGACCGCCTTGCGCTCGAAAGCTTCGGCCACGTCACGATGCACGATCACCCGGCTTGCGGCGACGCACACCTGTCCGGCGTGACTCAATGCGGCCCGCGCGATCCCGGCCGCCGCGCGATCGAGGTCGGCGTCGTCGAACACGATGCACGGCGCACTGCCCCCGAGCTCGAGGTTGAGCCGCTTCATCGTCTTCGCGGCGGCCTCCATGATGCGCTTGCCGACCTCCGTGCTGCCGGTATAAGCGATCATGTCGACGTCCGGCGATGCCACGAGAAACTGCGAAACGTCGTTGCCCGTCTCGACCAGCATGTTGATCGCGCCGCGCGGCAGCGCTTCGAGGCTCCCCAACAGCTCGAACACCTTGAAGTTGACGAGCGCCGTCTGCGGCGCCGCTTTCACGATGGCCGTGCAGCCGGCGGCGATGACCGGCGCAAGTGAGCGAAACAGCAGCGCGATCGGCGCGTTCCAGGGCACGATGATCGCGACGACGCCGATCGGCTCGCGCCGCAGCAGCGTGTGCAGGTTCGGCTCGAGCTCGATCGTGCGGCCGAAGATATTGCGCGCGAGGCCGGCGTAATAGCGCAGCTCCGAAATCGCGCCGGCCACCTCGTGCTGCGCGTCGCGCAGCGGCTTGCCGTTCTCGCACGCAAGGCTGTGCGCAATGTCGTCTTTGTGCGCTTCGACGCGATCGGCAAGTGTAAGCAGCACCTGCGCGCGCAGCCGCGGCTGACGCGCCCACGTGCCGGTATCGGACACACGCCGCGCTGCCGCGATGGCCGCTTCCGCCTCCGCCGTCCCGGCATCGGCGAATTCGCCGAGGGTCGCACCGGTGCCGGGATTGACGCTTGCGCCCACGGCGCCGTCCGCGGAAGACTGCCACTCTCCGTCGATCCAATGCCTGGCCGTTTCGGTCATCTCCATTCCCCGTTCGCCGGCCGCGACGCGCGGCCTCACCTACGTTGCCACAGCATATCGATCCGCACCGTGATGCGGGAAACCCTGTCTATGCGTTCAAGTCCGGCAGGCATTGTGCGAACATCCTTTCAAGTCCGGCGGTCAAGGGCGTCACGGAGGTGAGCTATGGGATTCGCGCTGTCGCAACTCGAGTTGACGAGCTCGGCGTTCAGGCACAACGGAGCCATTCCCGTCGAGTACACCGGCGAAGGCAAAGATGTCTCGCCGCCGCTGTCCTGGTCGCATCTGCCGGACGGCGCCAAGTCGCTCGCCGTGCTCTGCCATGATCCGGACGCGCCCCTGGTTAGCCCGGGCGGCACCTACGGCTTCGTGCACTGGGTGCTATACAACATTCCAGCCTCGGTCGCGGAGCTTCCGGAAGGTGTGCAAGGCTACACATCCGGTCAGAACGACTTCGGCAAGCGGGTTTACGGCGGCCCGATGCCGCCCGAGGGGCACGGAGTGCATCACTATTTCTTTTGGCTGCTGGCGCTCGATCGCGAGCTCGACCTGCCGGACGGATTATCGATGTGGCAGCTCCTCGAGCGCGTCGAGCCGCATGTGCTCGGCATGAATCGCCTCGTCGGCACGTATTCACGCGGATAGCGGCCGTGCTGAGCAGACGTGAGCTTTTCGCCGGCGGTCTTGCCGCCTTCGCTTTTGCGAGCCCGGGACGGGCGCTCGCACAGAGCGCCGACCCCATCGAGCTGTCACTGCTCGAGGCATCGCGCCTGGTGCGCGCACGGTCGCTGTCGCCGGTGGAGTTGACCGAGGCTTACCTCGCCGCGATCGCGCGGCTGCAGCCGCGAATCAACGCCTACATCACCGTCACTCGCGACACGGCGCTCGCACGAGCGCGCGCCATGGAAGCGGAGCTTGCCGACGGCCAGTGGCGCGGCCCGCTGCACGGCATGCCGATCGCGCTCAAAGACAACATCGACACCGCCGGCATCTTGACGACCGCGGCCGGCGCGGTGTTCGCAGATCGGGTCCCCGATGAGAGCGCAGAGGTCGCAGCGCGGCTGGATGCAGCCGGCGCGGTGCTGCTCGGCAAGCTCAACATGCACGAGTACGCGTACGGCGGCACATCGTCGATCACGCACTATGGGCCGGTGCACAACCCGTGGGACCTCGCGCGTATTCCAGGCGGCTCGTCCGGAGGGTCGGCCGCGGCCGTCGCGGCGCGGATGTGCGCGGGCGCGCTCGGCACGGATACGCTCGCCTCGATTCGTCTTCCAGCATCCTACTGCGGCATCGTGGGCTTCAAGCCGACGCACGGCCTGGCGAGCATTCGGGGCATCGTCCCGGTGTCCGAATCGCTCGATCACGTCGGGCCGATGACGCGAACGGTCGGCGATGCGGCACTGTTGCTCGGCGCCATCGCCGGCTTCGATCCGCTCGATCCGGTCAGCATCGACGCACCGATTCCCGACTATGGCAGCGCGCTGTTCCGCCGGGCTACGGAAGTTCGAATCGGCCTGCCGGGCGAGCGCTACTTCGGCGCGCTCGAGCCGGAGGTCGATGCAGCGATCGACGAGGCGATCGTCGTATTGAGGAATATCACGGCGAGCGTCCGCCAGGTGCGGTTGCCGGCGCCGCCCGATTTCTCCGTGCTGTTGGCGGAGGCCTATGCGTATCACAAGCCGTATCTCGACAATGCCTCGACGCGCCGGCTCTACGACCCGGTAACGCGCGAGCGGCTGCTCGCGGCCGGCTCGTTCTCCGCGGCGGATTACTACGCGGCGCGCCGCGAGCTCGAGCTCGCGCGGCATGCGATCGACTCGGTATTCGACGAGGTCGACCTCATCGTGACGCCGACGGCGCCGGGGCTACCCGAGCTGATCGCAAACGCCGAGAACCCGGCGCAAGCCTCGGGGGCCGAGCCGTCGGTACGCAATACCTATCCGTTCAATATTTACGGGATCCCGACGATCAGCGTGCCGTGCGGGTTCAGCCGCTCCGGCTTACCCATCGGGCTGCAGATCAGTGGGCCGCGTCTCGGTGAGGTCGATGTGCTCACGCTCGCCCATGCCTACGAGCAAATTACCGCGTGGCACCGCCGGCGCCCGACGGCGCTGGGTTGACGGGCGCCTCACCGAGCCGATCGCGCAGTCTCAACCGGTGCCGGGCGGCACCCCGAGCGCCGGAGACTCGAGCAGCGCTCGAGCCGTTTCGCGGATCGTCGTGAGGTGCGCCGCAGTCTCCGACGTGCAGCGCGATGCGAAGACACCCGAGACCAGCACGGTCAACGCGTCGCCGAGCGCGTCCGGCTTGCGGGCTCCCATCTCGTGGCAAAGAGCCCGGAAACGGCGCGCAATTTCGCCGTGATGCTCGCGGATAATGCGCAGCGCAGGATGGTACTCGTCGACCTCGACCGCGGTATTCGCGATCGGACAACCGCGGTCGGCGGCTTCGTGGCCAATGCGGTTCTCCAGTAGCTCGAACAGTGCCTCGATCTGCGCACGAGCATCGCCTTCGAGCGGCTTGACCGCCTGATCCCACCCCTCCCAAAACCGCCGCGTCTGGTCCTGGACACAGGCCGCGACGAGCGCATCCTTCGACTCGAATAGTCGATACAGCGTCACCTTCGTCGTCTCTGCCTCTGCCGCGATCGCATCCACGCTCACGGCGCGAATGCCATGCCGATAAAAAAGATGCTGCGCCGCGCGCAGGATGCGGTCCTTCGTGCCGAGCCGCGGCTCGGAGCTGTCGCTCGGGGTCGCGAACGGCGGGATTGAATCCGGCGCTGCTTCAGAAGTTGTTGACATGATACTTACCGGTTAGTTAACCTGCGGACCTGTTACTAGACCGTATAGTAACAGAGGCGTCAAAGGCCCGCCACGATGCCGACCTTCGGGTTACCGAAGCCCCAGGTCGATCATCGCAGATCTTCGGCGCGAACCGGTGTTTTCGAGCAGCTTCACACCCCGAAACGCGAAAAAAGGACTTCCGATGAGATCGCAACCCGCCGCTTCTCTCGTCCCGACCTTCCTCGCTTTGGCCATCGCAGGGTGCTCGAGCGGCGAAGCCGAGCAGGCCACGCCCCCTCCTCCGCCAGCCGGAGTTACCGCCGCAGAAGTCGTGATTCGCGACCTACGCGACTGGGCCGATTTCACCGGCCGACTCGAGGCCGCTAGCCACGTAGACGTCCGACCACGGGTCGGCGGCTATATCGACGCCGTGCACTTCCGCGAGGGCGGCCGCGTTTCGAGCGGCGACCTTCTGTTTACGATCGATGCGCGCCCGTTCAGCGCGGTCGTCGCTCGTCTCGAGGCCGAACGCGTGCGTGCCGAGGCGCAAGTCGACTTGACGCGTGCTTACCGCGACCGCGCCGAGCGCTTACTCGCGGAAAGAGCCACTTCGCGCGAGGAATTCGAGCAGCTTCAAGCCGACGCCGACATGGCAGAGGCGGCCCTGGCCTCGGTCGAGGCGGCGCTCGCCGCGGCCGAGCTCGACTTGTCGTTCACGCGCGTGACGGCGCCGATCGACGGCCGAGTGTCACGAGCAGCCGTGACGGCCGGCAACCTTGTCGACAGCTCGACGCTGCTCACCACCGTCGTGGCCGACGATCCGATCCATGCGTATTTCGACGTCGACGAGCACACGTATCTCGACTTGATGCAAGGACGGGCGCATCAGGCCCGCGGCGGCAAGACCGCGGGCGGCGCTGACGGCGGTGCGCTGCAGGTCTTCGTTGGACTCGCCAACGAGCAAGGCTATCCGCACGCCGCGCACCTCGACTTCATCGACAACAAAGTCGATCCGGAGCAAGGGACGATTCGTGCGCGCGCGGTGCTTTCGAACCGGGACGGCCGCTTTACGCCGGGTTTGTTTGCTCGCCTGCGCGTCGTGGGCGAGCACGCATACCAAGCCGCGGTCATCGACGAGCGAGCGATCGGCACGGACCTCGACCGCAAGTATGTCCTCGTCGTCGATGAGAACAGCGTCGCGCAGTACCGGGCCGTCGAGCTCGGCCGCAGCATCGACGGGCTACGCGTCGTGACAAGCGGCCTGCATAGAGGCGATCTGGTGATCGTGAACGGCTTGCAGCGCGTGCGGCCCGGCGCACCGGTCGCGGCCAACGAGGCGCCAATGCGAAACGAATCGCGGCAGATCGAGCGTCTTGCAGCCTCGTTCTAGAGGAGCGCAGTCATGAGCTTTTCGCAATACTTTATCGAGCGGCCAATTTTCGCCGCCGTGCTGTCGGCATTGATCTTCATCGCCGGCGCGCTCGCGCTGCGTCTGCTGCCTGTCAGTGAGTATCCGGAGGTCGTGCCGCCGACCGTGATCGTCACGGCGCACTATCCGGGCGCGAATCCGCAGGTCATTGCCGAGACGGTCGCGTCGCCGCTCGAGCAGGCGATCAATGGCGTCGAGAGCATGCTGTATATGTCGTCGCAGTCGACGGCCGACGGCGTGATGCAGCTGACGGTGACGTTCGAGCTCGGCACGGATCTCGACAAGGCGCAGGTGCTCGTGCAGAACCGCGTCGCGCAAACCGTCGCGAAGCTGCCGGAGGAAACGCAGCGCATCGGCATCGTGACGGAAAAGTCCTCGCCGAATATCACGCTGCTCGTGCATCTGATCGCGACCGACGAGCGTTACGACATGTTGTACCTGTCGAACTATGCGACGCTCCGGGTGCGGGACGAGCTTGCGCGCTTGCCGGGCGTCGGCCAGGCGCAAGTCTTCGGCGCCGGTGAGTATTCGATGCGGGTATGGCTCGACCCGGACAAGATCGCGGCGCTCAACCTGACGGCGGGTGACGTCGTCCGCGCGATCCGGGAGCAGAACGTGCAGGTCGCCGCGGGCCAGCTCGGCTCGCCGCCGTCGGCGAGCGCCGCGCAGTTCCAGCTGCTGATCAACACGCAGGGCCGCCTCGCAAGCACCGACGAGTTCGCGAACATCGTCATCAAGGCCGGCGAACGCGGCCAGATCACTCGGCTTGCCGACGTCGCGCGAATCGAGCTCGGCGCGAGCACGTATGCCCTTCGGTCGCTGCTCGACAACGAAGAGGCGGCTGCGGTGGTCGTCTTCCAGCAGCCGGGCAGCAACGCCATCGATATTTCGAACCGAGTACGGCAACGAATGGCCGAGCTGGCGGAGGAATTCCCGCAGGGCGTCGACTACAAGATCGTCTGGGATCCGACGATGTTCGTCCGCGATTCCATCAAGGCCGTGGTGAAGACGCTCGTCGAAGCGCTGGCCCTCGTCGTGCTCGTCGTCGTGCTGTTCCTGCAGACCTGGCGGGCGTCGATCATCCCGTTGGTCGCCGTGCCGGTATCGCTGGTCGGTACGCTCGCCGTGATGCATGCATTGGGTTTCTCGCTGAACACGTTGTCGCTGTTCGGCCTGGTGCTCGCGATCGGCATCGTCGTCGACGACGCGATCGTGGTCGTCGAGAACGTCGAGCGCAACATTGCGAAGGGCCTTGCGCCGCTGGCGGCGGCCCGCCAGGCGATGCGCGAGGTGACGAGCCCGATCATCGCGATTTCCGCCGTGCTGGTCGCGGTGTTCGTGCCGACGGCATTCATCAGCGGTTTGTCCGGCGAGTTCTATAGCCAGTTCGCGCTGACGATCGCCATCAGCACCGTGATCTCCGCGTTCAACTCGCTGACGCTGTCGCCGGCGCTGTCCGCCCTGCTGCTGCAAGCGCACGGCGCACGGCCGGATCGCTTGCAGCGCGGCATCGACCGCGCCTTCGGCTGGCTGCTGCGCCCGTTCAATCGACTGTTCGAGTGGTCGTCGCAGCGCTATGTCGGCATCACCGGCCGGCTGCTCAGGCGAGCTGGCGTGGCCGCGGCCGTGTACGCCGGGCTGATTGCGCTGACGTGGGTCGGGTTCTCGAGCGTGCCGCGCGGATTCATCCCGCAGCAGGACAAGGAGTATCTGGTAGCGTTCGCCCAGCTGCCTGAGGCCGCTACCTTGGATCGCACGGACGCCGTGATCCGCCGCATGGGCGAGATCGCACTCGACACACCGGGCGTTGCGCACTCCGTCGCCTTCCCCGGTCTCTCGATCAACGGGTTCACGAACAGCCCGAACACCGGCATCGCCTTCATCGCGCTGAAGGACTTCAATGACCCGGATCGGGTCGAGGCACGCTCGTCGTGGGAAGTCCTCGGTGAGCTGACGGCGAAGTTCGCCGAGATTCAGGAAGCGTACATCGCGGTGTTCCCGCCTCCGGCCGTCGAAGGTCTCGGGTCGATCGGCGGCTTCAAGCTGCAGATCGAGGATCGGGCCGGGCTCGGTTTTGCGACTCTCTTCAACGAGACGCAAGACATCATCGGGCGCGCGTACGAGACGCCCGGGCTGGCGGATGTGTTCTCCGGCTTCCAGATCAACGTGCCGCAGATCCGCGCCGAGGTCGATCGTGACAAGGCCAAAACCCAAGGCGTCTCACTGACCGAGATATTCGACACAATGCAAGTATATCTCGGCTCTCTCTACGTCAATGACTTCAATCGGTTCGGCCGGACGTATCAGGTCAATGCGCAAGCCGACATGTCGTTCCGCCTGAGCGCCGAGGATATCTTGCGGCTCAAGGTACGTAATGCGGCCGGCGAGATGGTGCCGCTCGGCGCCTTCGTCACGCTCGAAGAGACGGCGGGGCCGGACCGCGTGATGCGCTACAACGGTTACGTGACGGCGGAGATCAACGGCGCACCGGCACCCGGCTACTCGTCCGGCGAAGCCGAGGCGAAGATTGCCGACATCGTGAGCCGCTCGCTGCCGAACGGCATGAGCTTCGAGTGGACCGAGCTGACATATCAGCAGATCCTGGCCGGCAACACCGGAATATCGGTCTTCCCGCTCGTCGTGCTGCTCGCGTTTCTCGTGCTCGCCGCGCTTTATGAAAGCCTCGCGCTGCCGCTCGTCGTGATCCTGATCGTGCCGATGTGCCTGCTTTCGGCCATCACCGGGGTGTGGCTCACCAACGGCGACAACAACATCTTCACGAAGATCGGCTTCATCGTGCTGGTGGGCCTCGCG
>CAZFJU010000011.1:0-34445 GCA_964518995.1 uncultured Gammaproteobacteria bacterium | reverse complement strand
GTCGCAGGCCTCTGGCTCGCCGGGCTCGTCGCTGCCGGCGGTGCGCCGCCCGGCACGAGCACCGCGGCGGCGCTTGCGGGCCTTAGGGCGCGGCGCCGCCGCGCCGCCGCGGTCGGCGAGCCACGGCTCGTCGCTTTCGTCCTCACCCTCGGCGATGGCGAGGCCGGTGCCGAAACAGGCCTCGCACCAGCCGCGCCGCGAATTGTACGAGAACAGCCGCGGATCGAGCGGCTCGAAGCTGCGTCCGCAGGTTGGACAGGCGCGCTCGGTCGAGTAGAGCTCGCCCGGTGCGGCGCGGCCGTTACGCCCGCCGCTCGCAGCGACGACGCGCACCATGCCGCGTCCGAGCCGTAACGCGGCGACGATCGCCTGCTCGAGCGCTGCCGCCGATTCGGGCGCGACGGTGAGCTCGGCGACCGGCAGCTCGATGTCGTGCTCTTTAAAGCGATCGAGCCGCGGCCATGCGTCGGTAGGCAGATCGACGCCGTCGACCCGCAGCGCCGCATAGCCCTTGTTGCGCGCCCATTCGGCGAGATCGGTGTAATAGCCTTTGCGGCCGATCACGAGCGGCGCAAGCAGCCGCACTTGGCGGCCGCGATAACGGGTCGCGAGCGTGGCGGTGATCTGCTCGACGGTTTGCGCGTTGATCGCGACATCGCAGTCCGGGCAGTGCTGCACGCCGAGCTTCACGAACAGCAGGCGAAGGAAGTGATGGATCTCGGTCAGCGTCGCGACCGTGCTCTTGCGCCCGCCGCGGCTCGTCCGCTGCTCGATTGCGACCGTGGGCGGGATGCCGTAGACCGCATCGACATCCGCTCGCGACGCCGGCTCGACAAACTGCCGGGCGTACGCGTTCAACGACTCGAGGTAACGGCGCTGCCCCTCGGCGAACAGGATGTCGAAGGCGACGGTGCTCTTGCCGCTGCCGCTGACACCAGTGATCACCGTGAGCTTGTCGCGCGGGATCGTGACGTCGACACTTTTCAGGTTGTGCTCGCGCGCGTGCACGATGTCGATCGACTGCGCGCCGCTGCGCGTCACCGCATCGGCGCCCGCGGCGCTCTCGGCCGCCGCATCGGCAATGCGGTCGCGTTGCCCGCTGCCCGCTCGGCCTTCGCCGCGTCGCTTGCGCTCGCGCTCGCGCTCGAGCCGCGCGCGCTCGCGCCGGTGCCGCGCCAGCATCTGCCCGGTGCGGCTGTCCGCCGCGCGGGTAATCTCATCGGGCGTGCCGGAGGCGACGATCTCGCCGCCTGCGCCGCCCCCCTCGGGGCCGAGGTCGACGACCCAGTCCGCGATCTCGATCAAGTCGAGGTGATGCTCGATCAGCACGACAGAGTGGCCCTCGTCGAGCAGCTGCTCGAGCGCGCCGAGCAGCCGTGCAACGTCGGCGAAATGCAGCCCGGTGGTCGGCTCGTCGAACAGAAATAAGGTCTGCGACGGGCGTCGAGACCCGCCGCGCGTACCGGAGAGGTGGCTCGCGAGCTTCAAGCGCTGCGCCTCTCCGCCTGATAACGTCGGCACCGGTTGTCCGAGCGCCACGTACTCGAGGCCCACGGCCACGAGCGGCTCCAGCCGCTTGACGACCTCCGGCGCGTGCGCGAAGAACTCGACCGCCTCGGCGACCGTCATCGCGAGCACGTCTGCGATCGACTTCGCGGCGTGCGGATCGCGAACGGAAGACGCGGCTTCCGCGTGCGGAGCGGGGGCCGATGACGCGGCCGCACGCGCTGCTTTGCTGCTCGGAGCGGCACTGCGCGCGGCGGCCGGCGCCGGCCGCACGAGCTTTACGTCGAGCACCTCCGACCGATAGCGCGTGCCGTCGCACTCGCTGCAGCGCAGATACACATCACTCAGGAACTGCATCTCGACGTGCTCGAAACCATTGCCGCTGCATGCCGGGCAGCGGCCGTTACCGGAGTTGAAGCTGAATGTTCCGGCGGTGTAGCGCCGCTCCCGCGCGAGCGGCTCGGCCGCGAACAGCTTGCGGATCGGCTCCAGCGCCCCGACGAAGCTCGCGGGATTCGAGCGCGTCGTTTTGCCGATCGGCGATTGATCGACCAGCACGACCTCATCGACGAGATCCGCGCCGACGATTCGGCGATACGCGCCCGGCTGCTCCTGGGTGCGCCCCTTATGCTTCGCGAGACCGCGATAGAGCACTTCTTGGACGAGCGTCGATTTGCCGGAGCCGCTAACCCCGGTGATGCAGACCAGGCGGCCGAGCGGCAGCGCCAGGTCGACATTCTTAAGATTGTGCTCGGCCGCGCCTTCGACCCGAAGCCAATCGTGATCCGCGTCGATCGGCCGCCGCCGGCGCTCCGCGCCGATGCGCCGCTCGCCGCGCAGATACTCGGCGGTGAGCGTCGTGCCCTCGCGGATCAGCCGTTCCGGCGCGCCGTCGAATACGACCTCGCCGCCGCGACGTCCCGGGCCCGGCCCGAGATCGACGACGCGGTCCGCCGCGCGCATCACCTCGCCGTCATGCTCGACGACCAGCAACGTATTGCCGGCATCGCGCAGCTTCCCGAGCACGGCGATCACGCGGGCCATGTCGCGCGCGTGCAGACCGATGCTCGGCTCGTCGAGCACGAACAGCGTGTTGACCAGTGACGTCCCGAGCGCGGTCGTCAGATTGATGCGCTGCACCTCACCGCCGGAAAGCGTGCGCGACTGACGGTCGAGCGTGAGGTAACCGAGGCCGACCTCATTGAGATAGCCGAGTCGCGCGAGGATTTCGTCGAGGACGAGACCGATCGGGGAAATTGGGGTCAGAGCCCTTTTTTCGGCGGGAGAAAAAGGGCTCTGACCCCAATTTCCCTCGCGCAGCCGCGTGAAGAACGCGAGTGCCTGCTCCAGCGGCAGCAGCATCACATCGTGAATCGTCAGACCCGGCAGCGACGCGAAGGCCGCGTCGTCGAGCTTGAGCTGACGCGGCCGATGGCGACCGGACGGCGCAATGACGGCCGCGGCATCCTCGAGCGAGCCGAGCCGCCACAGCAGCGACTCGGGCTTGAGCCGCGCGCCTTCGCACGCCGGGCATAGATCGTACGAGCGATACTTCGACAACAGCACGCGGATATGCATCTTGTACGCCCGGCCCTCGAGCCAAGCGAAGAACCGCGTCAAGCCATACCATTTGCGCTCGCGCCACGAGCCCTCGCCCTCGATGACCCACTCGCGCTCCGCGTCCGTCAGCTCCGCCCACGGCACATCGACGCGAATGCCGCGCTTCTTCGCATAGCGCAGCAGGTCGTCGTGACACTCACTGTAGCTCTTTCCTTGGAACGGCCTGACCGCTCCCTCGGCCAGCGTCTTGCCGGGGTCGGGAATCGCGAGCCGATAGTCGATACCGATCGTGCGTCCGAAACCGCGGCATAGCTCGCACGCGCCGGCCGGCGAGTTGAACGAGAATGCGCTCGGAATCGGATCGTTGTACGCAACATCACAGTCCGCACAGTGCAGCGCCGACGAGAACTTCAGCACCGTCGCGGGATCATCCAGCAGTCGGACCGCGGCTCGCCCGGCACCGAGCTTCAGGGCCGCTTCCAGGTCCTCGACGAGCCGCGCGCGCTGATCTGCGCGCAGCACCAGCCGATCCTGGACGACCTCGACACTGTCGGCGCGCCGTTCGATGATTCGCGTATAGCCTTGCCGCGCCAGGTAGGCTTCGACCTCCTCGGTACCGAAATTCGGCGGCACGGCCACCTGGAACGTGACGGCGACCCGCGGCGTTTCGCCGGCCGCAATGAAGCGGCGCTCCAGTTCTTCCCAGATCGTCTCCGCGGAGTCGCGGCGCACCGGCCGCCCGCAGCATTCGCAGTACAGGTGCGCCGCACGGGCGAACAGCAGCTTCAGATGATCGTTCAGCTCGGTCATCGTGCCGACGGTCGATCGCGAGGTGCGCACGGGGTTGATCTGGTCGATCGCAATCGCAGGCGGAATGCCGGTGATCGAATCGACTTGCGGCTTGTCCATCCGGTCGAGAAATTGCCGGGCGTACGGCGAGAACGTTTCGACGTAGCGCCGCTGGCCTTCCGAGTAGACGGTATCGAATGCGAGCGACGACTTACCGGAGCCGCTGACGCCGGTTACGACGATCAGCTCGCCGAGCGGGAGGTCGAGATCGACGTGACGCAGATTGTTCTGGCGCGCGCCGCGGATGCAGATTTTATCGCCGTTGTGCGGAGTCGGGGTTGTACGCGCATTCATTGACGGCACATCGAAAGATCACTGCGAGCGGCCACGCGCGAGCGGCCGGCACACGCTATGACGCACGCTCGGCCGTGCGCGACTGCTCTGGACGCCGAATCTTCAGGACGCGGCAGCTGCTCCGCTGTTCTCTGCTCGAGCAGGCTCGGCGGGCGTTCGGGATGCGAAGCGCGTGACGTTACCCAGCGAGATCAGATGCGCATAAATGCAGCCGAGATAGCCGGCGCGATGCAAGTCGCCGAGCACCTCGTTATCGAGCTCTTTGAGCTTGTTCTCGTCGACCATCTGGAAGTCGCGCAACGCGTACGTGCGGCCGGCCCCATCCTGCACCTGCATGCTCTGCACGGTCAACAAGCCGAGCGCTTTGAGGCGCGCGACGAAGCGCTGCGTGCGCTCGGTCTCGGCCAGGAAATCCTGCAGGAACTTGACGATATTCTTGACGAGCTCGCTCTCCTGACCCTGCTCGTCGAACAGCGCCGTGCCCTCGGTCTGCGACAGGCCGTCGTAGCTTTCGTCCACGCACACCGCGAAGTCTGTCGAGCCCTCGCCGGCACGGGACAAAATAAAGGGATATCGGCGGACGAATACCGGCACATAGGCGCCATGGGCCCAGTGGCCGGCCGCATCGACGAACAGATTCTCGCCATCGCGCAAGCCCAGAATGGCGAGCGGCGTGGCATCCTCGCTGCCCGCGAACACGACGGGATAGTCCCGGGATGCCTCATAGAGCTCGACCGCCGCAAGCGGCACGAAATGAGCGCCCGCGGCGAAGCCCGTGCCGCGGTTCGCGCGCAGCTTGAGGCTTCGATGACGTTCACGGTTCAGCGGTACGACGTTCTTGTAGAAGGACGGGCCGGCCATGCGCTCTCTCTGCTATTCCGGGGCCACCCCGGATCCGCTCTCGAGCGCCATTCTACCACTTCGGCAACGCCCGCACGCTCATCCGGCACGTCGACCGCAAAGCCCTGCCGAAGCTCTGCATGGCCTATTACTCTGCATTGCAAAGCACTCTCCGCAAGCGCAAGATCGTCTTTGTCCGGGCTCGACACCGCCCACCCGCCGACGAGTGCCGCAGCCCGCCCACCCGACGGAGACGAAAGATGCAAACGCCCCGCCCGTTGCCCGCGACTCATATGCCGCCCCGCCGCGCCAAGGCGCCCTGGTCGCCTGCCGCCATGGCCGTCGCACCCGCGCTCGACCCGGACGCGATTCCCGGCCCGATGAGGCGGCGCTATGCGTTGCTGATCAACCCCTTCTACCGCAAGGACCCGCACGCGAGCTTCGGCAAGCATGTGCTGACGCCGACACTGGCGTTGACCTCAATCGCCGGCGCGACGCCGTCACACTGGCAGGTGCGGTACTGGGACGAGAACCTCTTGCAGGGGCCGCCGCCGCTCGACCCGTTCCCGGAGGCCGTCGGCATCACGGTGCACCTCACATTCGCGGCGCGCGCATATGAGCTCGCGCGCTGGTATCGCCGCTGGGGCGCGAAGGTGGTGCTCGGCGGCCTGCACGTACTGACGGAGCCGTACGAAGCGGCCGAGCATGCCGACGCCCTCGCCGTCGGCGAAGGGGTTCAGCTGTGGCCGCAAATCCTCGCGGACGTCGAGGCCGGCAAGCTCGAGCCGATTTATCGCGGCGACTACCGGCGCCCGTACCGAGACGACCCGATGCCGCGCAGGGATCTGCTTGCGCGCGAAGGCTTTTTGACCACGTCGAGCGTGATCGCGACCCGCGGCTGCCACAACCGCTGCGGCTTTTGCTACCTGTCGACGCGCGGGCTACACATGCCTTATCGCATGCGCGACGTCGAGCAGGTCGTCGAGGAGATCCGTGCCGACGGCCAGCCCTACGTGGTCTTCGTCGACAATAACCTCGGGTCGCGGCCGGACTATCTGCACCGGCTGTGTCGCGCGATCGAGCCGCTCGGCATCATCTGGAGCGCGGCCGTCACGCTCGACGTGACCGACGATCCCTCCTTGATCCGCGAGATGGCCCTGTCCGGCTGCACCGGCGTCTTCATCGGCTTCGAATCGCTGCAATTCGACAATCTCGCCGACGCGCGTAAGCGCACACCGATGCCCGAAGATTACGCCCGGCGCGTGCAGATCCTGCACGACAACGGCATTCAGGTGAACGGCAGCTTCGTGCTCGGATTCGATCATGACGGCCCGGACGTCTTCGAGAAGACGGTCGAGTGGATCGAAACGCAACGGCTAGAATGCGCGACGTTCCATATTCTGACTCCGTACCCCGGCACGCCGCTGTTTGCGAGCCTCGAGCAGCAGAACCGGATCGTGCATCGCGACTGGCGGCTGTACGACACGGCACATGTCGTCTTCGAGCCGGCACGAATGTCCGCTGAGGAGCTCTACGGCGGCTACGAATGGTGCTATCGACGGCTCTTCTCACACGCGTCGATCTGGCGCCGTCGTCCCGAGGACTGGCGCGCGGTCCTGCCATATCTCGCGATGTCGTATCTATACAAGCGCTCGAACCGGATCTGGCACTGGCTGATCCGGCGGCGTCTGACGGCCTTGATGTGGCGACCGCTGATCGAGCTGAGCCGGCGGCGGCATCTGCGCTTCCGGCGCAAGCTCGCCGCCGGGGCGCCGCGCGCGCGCAGCGCTCATGTCGTCAGCCCGGGCGTCTGAAGCGGGCCGCGGCCGCACCGCCGGCCGCGCGCCCTGCGAGCTGTCCCTCTCCCCCGCTCGCACGGTACGTGCCGCGGCCCGCTTCCCCTCCACTAGCTCATCGCGAACGCGTCACTCAAACGCGCCCGAGCGGCCAGCCGACCGCCTCGTGGATACGCACCCGCGCAGCATCCGCGGCGCGCCGCACCGCATCGAGATCCACGTCGACGAGCGCACCGTCGCGCTTGCGCGCGCGGCCGGCGATGAAGACCGTATCGACGTTGCTGCTATCCATCGCAAGCGCGACAGCGCCATACGCATCGTTCAGCGGCAGCACGTTGATCGCATCCGCGCGCAGCAGGATCACGTCGGCCTGCTTGCCCGGCGTGAGGGTGCCGATGCGCGCGTCGAGCTGATTCGCGGCCGCGCCGCGCACCGTCGCGAACTCGACCACATCGCGCACCGACAGCAACGCCGGCGCGCGCTCGTCCCCCAGGCGCTGCCGCTCGTTCGCCTGCATGCGCTGCAGCGCGAAAACGGCCCGCATCTGCGTGAACATGTCGCCGGCCATCTGCGTCTCGACGTCGACCGAAAGACTCGGCCGGATGCCATGGTCGAGCGCTTCCTGCACCGGCGGAATGCCGTGGCTCATTTGCATCTCGATCGGCGCGGCGATCGACACGTGCCCGCCGGTATCCGCGATCCGGCGCCAAGCATCGGCCGGCAGATTCGTGCAGTGAATGTACGTGACGTCCGGCCCCATCGCAGCGTCCACCGGACCGAGCGCGCCGACGACGTGAATCGACACGAACGCGCCGACCTCACGCGCGAGCTGCCAATCCGCGATATTGCCGCCGGCCGCGATCGCGAGCGTCAGCAGATCGTCGGCCGATGCGAAATGCTCTGCCCGCAGGCGGCGAATGTCCTCGGGATACTGGCTGCGGGGCCCCGCGGCGCCGCCGCCGTAAGCGTAGACGGCGCGGATGCCGGCTTCGCGCAGGCCCGCAATCGCCGCGTCGGTATGTTCCGGGCTGTTGCCGATATGGGACCAGTCGAGCACCGTCGTAATCCCGGCATTCAACGCCCCGAGCGCGCTGACCAGGTCGCCGATACGTGCGTCCTCGGGCGTGAACGCGGACCGCGCCGCGCCGGTGATATCGCGCGTGTAATCGGACAGCAGCCCGTCCGGCGACACATTGCGCAGCGCACCCTGCCACATGTGTCGGTGCGTATCGACGAATCCCGGCATCACGATCATGCGCGACGCGTCGATCACCTCGACATCGTCTCCGGTCACCTCGAGATCGGGCTGCACGGCAGCGATCGTCGCACCTTCAAGCAGCACGTCGGCGCGATCGAAATCGCCAATCGATGGGTCGAGGGTCAGCACGCAGCCGCCGCGCAGCAACACGCGCGGGTGCGGCGTGCGGGCTGGCGCCGCGTTCTGCTGCGCGCGCCCCGGCGCCGCGACGCCGGCCGCGAGCGCCGCTGCACTCGTCGCCAGCAGCGCGCGCCGCGACCACTGCGGGCCGTGCGCGAAGCCGCCGCTGCCACGGCTTACATGCTCTTGGCCGACGTCCGCCAGGCTGCCGTAATCGTTACCGCGATCTTTATCGTTATGGCCGGTCATCGCTCCCCCTCGCTGCATCGCATGCCGTCACTGCATTGTGGACGGATAGTGTCCGAGCGCAACGCCGAAATCGCGGCCGTCCCGCCGCGCGCTTGAATGCTGCGTGTGCCTGCGTACACTCGCGTCGCAAGCGCGCCCGCTCGCCGTCCCGCGTACGCGGCGAGCCCGTGCTGAATTGGCAGGCCGAGGATGTCCAGGACGCTCCCACAGCTCGATCTTTCCGCATTCGCGGCCTCGCCGGACGGCCCCGCCGGCCGCGCCCTCGTGCGGCGGCTGCGTGACGCGTGCCGCGATCCCGGCTTTTTCTATCTCACCGGGCACGGCGTTCCGCCCGAGCTCGACCGTGCCGTGATGCGAGTCGCGCGCCGGTTCTTCGCACTGCCTGAGGACGCCAAGCGGGCGCTCGATATTGCCGCGTCGCCGCACTTCCGCGGCTACACGCCGGTGCACGGCGAGATCACGCGCGGCGTGCCGGACCGTCGCGAGCAGCTCGATCTCGGCGCCGAGGAGCGTGCCGAGCCGGTCTCGGCCGATGATCCGGCCTGGCGCAAGCTGCGCGGCCCGAACCAATGGCCCGCCGCGCTGCCCGAGATGCGGCCGATCGTGCTCGAATGGATGCAGCGGATGGATCGCGTCGGGCTGACGCTGATGCACGCGCTCGCGCTCGGCCTCGAGCAGCCGGGCGGCTACTTCGACCGCTACTTCACGCCGCGAGGCGACCCGCATCTGAAGCTCATCCACTATCCGCCGACGGACGCGACCGCGGCGGATCAGGGCGTCGGCATGCATCACGACTCGGGGTTGCTGTCCTTCGTGCTGCAGGACGATGTCGGCGGCCTCGAGATCGAGCGCGACGGGGACCTGCTGCACGCCGACCCGCTCCCTGGCAGCTATATCGTGAATCTCGGCGAGATGCTGCAGGCGGCAACGGCCGGCTTCCTGCGCGCGACGCCGCACCGGGTCAGAAGCCCGCGCGCCGGCTTTTCGCGGCTGTCGGCCGCGTACTTCTTCCATCCGCGGCTCGAATCAGTCTTCACGCCGATTCCGCTGCCGGACGCGTTGGCGACGCTCTCACGCGGCGGCCAGAATGCCGATCCCAGCGACCCGATCTTCGCTCGCTTCGGCGACAATTACTTGAAAATTCGGCTGCGTTCACACCCGAACGTGGCCGCCGCGCACTACGTTTGAACGCCGGCGGCAGCGCAAGGCGGCCCGGCGTCGCGCCCAGGATCACGCCCACGACCGCGCTCAGCGCCGCGCCGCCCGTCTGCGACGCCGGCGCGCGAGCGCGCTCAGTCGACCGGCTCGACCGCCCGCACCTCGTTCGCGAGGCCGAAGACCTTGACGAGGACGGCGACGCGCATCCACATCCCGTTGCGTTCCTGGCGCCAGTACATGGCACGCGGGTCCGCATCGACGGCCGGCTCGATCTCCGACCCGCGCGGCAGCGGATGCATGATCACGCTGTCCGGCTTCAGCAGCCGCAGCTCGTGCGGGCCGATGCTGTAGCGAGCCAGATCGACGGCGCTCGACTCGCCGGCGACATCCCACTCCGACTGCATCCGCGTCACATACAGCGCATCGAGCTGCGGTAACGCTTCGTCGAGCTGCTCCGTCTCGACGAACGGAATGCTTCGCTCCGCGAGGTGCTGTTTGACGTCCGGCTCCATCGCGAACTGCGGCGGCGCGATGAAGACGACCCGCACGTCGGAGTAGTTCTGCAATAGATAGCACAGCGAACGAACGGTGCGGCCGCGCTTCAGATCGCCCATCATCCCGATGACTTTGCCGTCGATGCCGCCGCGCTCCGCGAAGCTGCGCTCGAGCGTGTAGATGTCGAGCAGGGCCTGGGTCGGATGCTGATCGCTGCCGCTGCCGGCATTGATGACCGGGATCGGACGCGGAATCGCATCCATCAGCTGCGCAGCCTGCGCCGCTCGGCCCTGCTCGCGCGTGCGCATGATGATGACGTCCACGTACGAGCTGAACGTGCGAATGCTGTCCTCGAAGCGCTCGCCCTTGACCTCGGACGACGTCGACGGATCGCGAATCTCGCTCGTGCGCATGCCGAGGATGTGGCAAGCGTTATTGAACGACAGGAACGTGCGGGTCGAGGGCTGGGTAAAATACAGCATCGCTCGCCGGGTCGGCAGCAGATTCTGCAGAAACAGCTCGCCCGTCGGCGTCTTCGCGATGCGCCGCACGTGCGTCGCGAGTTCGCATAGCTCGTCGAGCAGCGTGCGCTCGAACGGCCTCGGATCGATGACATGGAATAGCGGCGGCTGCTCCGCCCGGCCAGTCGGTTCGTGGGTAGTCGGATTGGCGCCAGCTTGGATCACGCGGAGGCTCCTCGCGCTCGAGGGCCGCCCGAGCTTCACGGTGCGCTCGCGGCGGGCGGCCGGTCCCTGATCGATCTTCCGCGCGCAGCGGGGCGGAATCAGCCCGTCAGCATAGGCAGTCGCGCCCGCGGCGGTCAACGGATTCGAGGGGTCCGATCTATTGCCCTTGCGCCGCCCCTTCGCGCCCGCGTGGTCGCGCCGATCACGCGTCGCATGCACGCGCAACCCGTTGT
Organism: uncultured Gammaproteobacteria bacterium; assembly: GCA_964518995.1. GTDB lineage: Bacteria > Pseudomonadota > Gammaproteobacteria > Steroidobacterales > Rariloculaceae > ZC4RG20. The sequence goes on along the minus strand of CAZFJU010000011.1, from coordinate 23,401 downwards.
AGAATCGACCGAGCCGCGGGTGCCGCGGCCTTTCGGGGGAGAGAATAATGGCTTCTGCGCTCAGAGTCGCGATCCCCGCGCTCGTCCTCGCCGTGCTCGGCATCGTCCGGGCAGACGCCCACCATTCGTTCACGGCCACCTACTTCGAGGATCGCACGATCGAGATCGAAGGCAGGCTGCTGCAATTCCTGTTTCGCAACCCGCATTCGTTCGTGCACGTCGAGGCGCCGGACGAGAACGGTGAGCTTCGCCGTTGGGCGGTCGAATGGGGCGGCGCCGGCCAGCTGTCGGGGCAAGGCGTCACCAACCAGACGCTGCGCCCCGGCGATGTCGTCACGATTACCGGCAATCCGGGCCGCAACGCGAGCGATTACCGGGTGCGGATGCTCTACCTGCGCCGGAACGCCGACGGGTTCGATTGGGGCCGCCGCCCCGGCGAAACGTTCAACTAAGGCGCCGCGGGCATGCGTGCGCTGACGTTCCTGTTGCTGGTCGCCGCCGGCCCCGCCGTCGCGCAGCTCAGCATTTCCGGCGAATGGGCCGGCCGCTATCACGAGGACTTCCTCGATCGTGTGCCGGGCGACGTGCAGGGCGACTTCACCGGGGTCCCGCTCAACGATGCGGCGCGCCGTTACGCGGAGGCGTTCGACGTCACGCGTGTCGCTGTGCTCGAGCACCAGTGCCAGCCCTACAACGCGCCGCATATCTACCGCGGGCCGCTGCAGTTCCGCATCTGGGAGGAAAAGGACCCCGCTTCGCAGGAGATCATCGGCTACCGCAAGTATCTCGGGACTTACCAGCAGTGGCGCACTATCTGGATGGATGGCCGCGAGCATCCACCGGAATATGCGCCGCATACGTTCATGGGCTTCTCGACCGGCGAATGGCACGGCGACATCCTCACGGTGACGACGACCCACATCAAGAAAGAGTTCTATCGGCGCAGCGGCATTCCGAGCAGCGACCGCACGACCATGGTCGAGCACTACATTCGCCGCGGCAATCTGCTGTCGCACGTCACCATCGTCACCGATCCGGATTACCTCACGGAGCCCTACATCACGAGCCAGGAGTTCGTGCTGATGGAGCGCGGCAATCAGAATTGGCTCTACAACTGCGAGTACGCGATGGAGGTGCCGAAACCGAAGAACGAGGTGCCCCACTATCTGCCGGGCGAAAATCCGTTCATTCGCGACTTCGCCGATAAGTTCGGGCTGCCGTTCGAAGCCGTCTGGGCCGGAGCGGAAGCCACTTATCCCGAGTATCTGCCGATGGTCGAGGCATTGATGGGCGGGCAGGAGCCATGAGCGTCCCGAGCAGAGCCCGCGCCCTCGCGCTGCCGTTGCCGCTCGGCCTCCTGCTCGCCGGGTGGTCCGTCGACGCGGCCCTCGCGCAGCGCGCCGTCGAGACGATGCACGTGCAAGGTAACGTGCACATGCTGGTCGGCGCCGGCGCCAATGTCGCGGTGCAGGTCGGCGACGACGGCGTGCTCGTCGTCGATACCGGCGTTGCCGAGTATAGCGACGAGGTGCTCGCCGCCATCCGCCGGCTGTCCGACGGGCCAATCCGGTGGATCATCAATACGCACATGCATGCGGATCACACGGGCGGCAACGAGACGGTCTCGCAAGCCGGCATCACCGTCAACGGCAATCCGGCCGCGATCATCGCCCACGAGCGGGTGCTGACGCGCATGTCCGATGCCGGCGTACCGGTCAGCGCGCTGCCGCTCACCACGTTCTTCGAGGACCGGCGCGACTTCTACTTCAACGGCGAGGCGGTCTTCATCTATCACGTGCCGGGTGCGCATACGGACGGCGACGTGATCGTGCACTTTCGCGGCTCGGATGTCGTGGTGGCCGGCGGTCTGTTTTCGACGACCCACTATCCGGTCGTCGACGCCCGTGCAGGGGGCGGCATCGACGGTTTCATCGAGGGCCTCAACCTGATCCTCGATCTCACCGTGCCGGCGTACCTGCAGGATGGCGGCACGTACGTGATCCCGGGCCATGGCCGGCTGTCGGACGAGGCCGATGTCGTCGAGTATCGGGACATGACGCTATTCATCCGCGACCGAATCCACCACATGCTGGAGCAAGGGATGTCGCTCGAAGAGGTGCTCGACGCCGGCCCGTCGCTGGATTACGACCCGCGGTACGGCGACGAAGGAGGCCCGTGGACGACGGCCGCGTTCGTCGAGGCGGTCTACCGCGACCTGCAACCCAAGATCGAAAGCCGATGATTTCATCACGCCGCTCGCATTCCTTTGCCCCCGTCACCACGATGCTGCTGCTCGCCGCGTCGCTCCTGCCGCTCGAAAGCGGCGCTCAGCGGGGCCCTGCGCCGACTTCCGCGCGCGACGGCGCGCCGATCGACTTGACCGGTTACTGGGTCGCCGTCGTCACCGAGGACTGGCGGCATCGCATGGCGACGCCCCGCCCCGGCGACTACGAAAGCGTGCCGCTGAGCGCCGAGGGCCGGCGCATCGCGGACGGCTGGGATCTCGCCGCGGACGAGGCCGCCGGGCTCGAGTGCAAGGCGTTCGGCGTCGGCGGCATCATGCGTCAGCCCGGGCGGCTCAATATCTCGTGGGAAAACGCCGACACGTTACGAATCGACTTCGACGCCGGCACGCAAACGCGGCGGCTGCATTTCGATCCGCTCACCCTTCCCGCCGACGACGAGCGCAGCTGGCAGGGCTACTCCGTCGCGGAGTGGGAACGCCCGCCGCCGGGCTCGGGCGCGCCAGTGCGCGCGCAGATCGGCAACAGCACCGGGACGATTGCGGCCGGCGGCGGCGGCCGGGGGCTCCGCGGCGGCCCGCCGCCGCCAAGCTCGATCAGCGACGGCGGCGCGCTGCGCGTCGTCACAACCCAGTTCCGCGAAGGTTACCTGCGCAAGAACGGCGTGCCCTATAGCGAGGACGCGTCGATCACCGAGTACTTCCATCGTCTCCCGGAGCATCCGAACGGTGACGTCTGGCTGCTCGTCGTCACGGTCGTAGAAGATCCGCGCTATCTCAATGAGCCGTTCTACACCAGCACGCACTTCAGGCTCGAGGCGAACGGTGACGGCTGGAACCCTACGCCGTGCCGCACGCCGCCGCCGCCCGCTTGAGTCCGCGGGGCTAGCGTGCGTTCAGCGCGCGCCGCAGCGCGGCCAGCGACGCCGGCGAGCCGCTAAAGAGGCTCTCCGGAAACGCAACGCCGCCGGCGGTCATGCGCATGAAGATCTCGTCTGCGCGGTAGTCATTCAGCCCGGCACCTGCCAGGTATTGCAGACGTAGATTCCGGTCGGTGTTGATCTCGGCATCGGCCAGCCACTCTGCGAGATCCGCACGGCCGCCTGAGTACGTGCCGAGCAGATCCGTCGCCGAGCGGAAGCCGACCTCGCGCAGCGACGCCGCAACGCGCGCGTACTCCGGACGCGCGAGCCGCGCCGCGACGCGGTCGATGTCGATCGGCGTCTCGTCCGCGCGGGCCAGCAGCACCACGTCGTAACCGGCGCCGCGCACCGTATTGGCAAACACGGCGCCGTCCGGAAAGACATCGAAGAACGTCGCGATCTCGCTCTTCACCGCGGCCTCGGTGCTCTCATAGAGCTGCACGAACACGGTGACCACCCCGCCAGGGTTCAGCCGCGAGCGCACGAGCTGCCAGAACTCGCGTGTATAGAGGGTGGCCGCACCGCGCACCCAGGGATCGAGCGGATCGGATGTGATGACATCGAAGGTCTGGCCGCTCGTCGCGAGATAATGCCGGCCGTCGTCGAAGCGCAAGTCGACCTTCGGGTTGTCGACGACGCCCTGGTTCTGCGCGCGAAAGTACTCCGCGGCGATCTCGCGCACGCGCGGTTCGATCTCTGCGACCACGATGCGCTCCGCCGCCGGGTCGACGCTGACGGCGCCCGCCGTGACGCCGGCGCCGAGCCCGATGACGAGCACTCGTTCCGGCGTTGCAGCGGCGAGCGTAGCCAGATGCCCGAGCATCCGCTGCAACCGCATGTCCTGCGGATAGCTGGACGCCTGCGGCTTCCCGGCGCTGTGATACGTCAACATGCCATCGGCTTCGCGCGTCACGGCGAGCGGCCCCGTCCAGCCCTCGGCCGTATGGATCACATCCGCGCCGATGCCGCGCGTCGGCGTAAACCGGCCGTACGCGACGACCTCCGGCGGAACGGCCGGCACGCTGCGCACCAGCACGACGGCGCCGGCGGCCGCGGCGCCGGCGAGCAGCAGGTGGACCGGTCGCCGCCTGCGCCGACGTGCCGCCGCGACGAGCGCGAGGACGCCGGCGCACATCGACGCGACTATCATCAGTTGCTGGGTCCCTCGGCCGCCGACGGCGACGACCAGTACCGTGCTCGTCAGCAATGCCCCGCCGATTGCGCCGAAGGTATTGGCAGCGTACAGCCCGCCCATCAGCGCGCCGGGCTCGAGACGCACACGGGAGGCGGCGGCCGCGAGCGCAAGCGGGAAGCTTGCCCCCCACAGCACGGCCGCGGGTAACAGCATCCAGGCGGCGCGCAGCAAATCGATCTGCAGCAGCATGGTCGGCGACGCCGTCGGCAACGTGACGTCGAGCGGCCAGTACGGCAGCATGCGCGCGGCGGTCCATGCGGCCCAAGCGATCGCCGCGCACAGCAGCCCTTGGCACGCCGCGAGCGCGACCGCCGGATCGATGCGGCGCGCGAGAAACGCCCCGGCGCCGCTGCCGAGACCGAGGCCGAGCAGAAAAACCGCAAGGATTGCCGCGAAGGCATAGACCGTCGGCCCGAACAGCAAGGCGAGATGCCGCGTCCACAGCACCTCGGCGGCAAGCGCGGTCATGCCCGACAAGCCGATCGTCAGATAGATCGGCCACACCGATGGCGCGAAACGCAGCCGCGCGCCGGCGGGCGCGGACATCGGCTCCGCCGGCCGCGGCACGAACAGCGCTAACGCGACCGCGACGGCGGCCGTGGTCGCGTTGAGCCCCGCCGCCACGTAGGTCGCCACCGCGGTATCGTAAACGCGCAGCAGGTAAAAGCCGGCCCAGACGCTGCCGACGACACCGCCGACAATGTTCGCGGCATAGAATGCGCCGAGTCGCGCTCCGCCCTCGACGCCGGGCCGGACCATGCGTGCGATTGCCGGCAGCGTCGCGCCCATCAGAATAGTGGCGGGCAGCAGGCACAGGGCGGCGATGAACGCGCGCACGATGATCCCTGCGCCACCGGTGCTCGCGAGCATGAGGTAGACCTGTTCGACGCCCGGCAGCGCATGCAGCACGCCCCATCCGCCCAAGCCGATGCCCGCCTCGAGCAGCGCGAAGACCTGCAACGGGTGCCGCTCGAGATCGATCCACCGCGGCAATAGCAGACTGCCGATGCACAGTCCGCCCATGAAAATGCCTAACAGCACGCCTACAGAGGGTGCGGACGCGCCGATTACCAGCCCGAGAAGCTGGAACCAGACGACCTGGTAGATCAGCGCCGCACAGCCGCTGGCGAGCAGCAGGACGAGCAGCGGCAGGAAAATTCGAGCGTTCATGGTCTAAGCCTCGCCGGCGGTCGGCGCCATTCTGCCCGTGAGCTCGGGCACAGGAAACTTCGCGGTGCGCAGCCGCTTGGTGGATTTCCTGGGCGGCAGGCCACTAAACTGTCCGTCGGCGCCGGCCCGTTTGCGGCACTTCGGGCCCGCGGCGGGCGCCCGGGCCGAGTACGTCGAGGACACCACGCGGCCTGCGCTGCGCTCGTTTCGGCGGCAATCCGTCTGCCACTTCAGTCGCGAGCGCGACAGAGGACCCTCAGCGACAGCCATGACTAACCGCTACATGACGTCGGCAAGCGTGCTGCCGTCCATCGAGGACGGACGACTGTTCCGTCTCCTGGTCGAGTCCGTCCGCGACTACGCGATATTCATGCTCGACCCGGCGGGGCACGTTGTGAGCTGGAACCAGGGCGCGCAAGCGATCAAGGGGTATACGCACGACGAGATCGTCGGCCAGCATTTCTCGGTGTTCTATCCGCGCGCGCAAGTCGAGCGCGGCTGGCCGGACTATGAGCTCACGCGTGCGGCCGCCGACGGTCGTTTCGAGGACGAGTCGTGGCGCCTGCGCAAGGACGGCTCCCAGTTTTGGGCCAACGTCGTGATCACGGCGCTGCGCGACGAAGACGGCGAGTTGCTCGGCTTCGCCAAGGTCACGCGCGATCTCTCCGAGCGCCGCGAGCAGGAAGCCGCGCTTCGACAGAGCGAGGAACGCTTCCGCACGCTGGTCGAGCATGTCGCCGATTACGCGATTTTCATGCTGAGCCCCGACGGTATCGTCACCACGTGGAATACCGGCGCGCGGCAGATCACTGGCTACGAACCCGACGAGATCATCGGCTCGCACCTGTCGCGCTTCTATCCTCCCGAAGCGCTGAAAGCCGCGTGGCCCGAGCACGAGCTGCATGTCGCCCGCATGGAAGGCCGGTTCGAAGACGAAGGCTGGCGCATCCGCAAGGACGGCTCGCCGTTCTGGGCAAACGTCATTCTCACGGCGCTGCGTGCGCCGACTGGCGAGCTGGTCGGCTTCACCAAAATTACGCGTGATCTGACCGAGCGCCGGCGTCAGGAGCAGGCCCTCACCCAAAGCGAAGAACGCTTCCGGCTGCTCGTCGAGGGCGTGGACGATTATGCGATTCTCATGCTCGACCGCAACGGTTTCGTCAGCAGCTGGAACGGCGGCGCAGAGCGTATCAGCGGCTACGCCTCCCACGAAATCCTCGGCAAGCACTTCTCCCACTTTTACACGTCGGAGGATCTGGCCGCGCACAAGCCATGGAAGCACGTGTCCGTGGCGCGTGACGAAGGGCGCGTCGCGGACGAAGGCTGGCGCGCGCGCAAGGACGGCACGCTGTTTTGGGCGAGCAGCGTGATCACTGCGCTGTATGACGCCGACGGGCGACCCTATGGCTTTGCGAACGTAATGCAGGATCTGACGCAGCGGCGTCACGCCGAGGCGCTCGCCGACCGCGCACAGCGCACGCAGGAATTCATCGCGATGCTCGCGCACGAGCTCAGAAACCCGCTCGCGCCGATCCGCAATGCCGTCGAGCTCATGGGGCGTAAAGGGCTTGGCGATCCAGTGCTCGAATCGATGCGGCAGACGATCGACCGCCAAAGCGCGTTGCTGACGCGCATCATCGACGAGTTCCTCGATGTCAACCGCATCGCTCGGGGCAAATTCGCGATCAACATGGAAGCGGTCGATATCGGCACGGTGCTGGCGCGCGCCGTCGAGGCCGTGCGGCCGCTGATCGACGCGCAGGGGCAGCACCTCGACGTCGACGCGCCGTCGCGAACTCTGCCGCTGAGAGGCGACTCGATGCGCCTCACGCAGGTCGTCGTGAATCTGCTGAACAACGCCGCGAAGTTCACGCTGCCGGGCGGCCGCATCACGTTGACGGTCAAGCAGCGCGGCACCGACGATATCGAGATCCGCGTCAGTGATACGGGCCGCGGTATCGATCCCGATGACCTCGAGACGATTTTCGATCTGTTCACGCAAATCAGTCCGGAGTCCGTGCCCGGTCAAGGCGGGCTCGGGATCGGGCTGACTCTGGTCCGGCGCATCGTCGAGCTGCATGGCGGCATGGTGCAAGCCCGCAGCGAAGGCGTCGGCCGCGGCACCGAGGTGATCGTTCGGCTGCCGCTCGACAAAGATCGCGCCGAAGGCGTGCCGCCGCCGCGAAGCGATCCGGCCCGCGACGCCCAACGACTCAGGCTACTAATCGTCGACGACAACAAGGACGCCGCCGACAGCCTGCATTTGTTGCTCGAGGCGATCGGGCAGGATGTCGTCACGGTCTACGACGGCATGGCGGCGCTCGAAGTCTTCGAGAAGTTTCGTCCGGACATCGTCATGCTGGACATCGGCATGCCGCAGATGAGCGGCTACGAGGTCGCCCATCGGCTTCGTCAGCAGGCCCACGGCGGCGACCTGCCGGTGCTCGTTGCTGTCACGGGCTGGGGACAAGATGCCGATCGTCACCGTTCGCGCGAAGAGGGGTTCGAGTATCACTTCGTCAAACCGGTCGAGATCAGCGCGCTGCGCGAGCTGATCAGCACCATTGCGGAGCGACGCGCGAAGTCCTGATCCGTCATTCGAGCGCGGTGCCGTCACCGCTGCTCAGCAGACGGCCGATCATCGCAAACAGCTCGCCGGCCTGCGCCGGCTTCGCCATATGCGCTTGAAAGCCTGCAATTAGCGCATGCACGCGATCCTCCGACCTTGCGTATCCTGTCAATGCGATTGCGGGCATCCGCTTCGCAAGCGGCAAGCGCTGTTCCGCCTCGAGCGCGCGCACACGCCGCAGCAGCGTATAGCCGTCTTCTTCCGGCAGCCCGATGTCGCAGATCATCAGGTCCGGCCATTCGTCGAGCGGCAGCTGGCGCAGATAAGCGAGAGTGTCGCGCCCGCCGATAAAGGTCATGACCGCTGCGCCGCGCAGCTCGAGCAGTGCACGGAGCGTCTCACGCGCATCCTCATCGTCGTCGACGACAAGAATCTGCCGAGCGTCCAACGTGAGCGCGTCGAGCGCCGCGCTCCAGGCGGGCTGCGGCGTATCGGCATCGGGCTCTGCGACGGCGCGAATCGGCAATGCGACGGTGCAAGTCGCGCCGGATGGACCGGATTCGGCTGAGAAACGACCGCGGTGCTCCTCGACGATGCTGGTGATCGTGGTCAAATCGAACGGCGCCGGCCGTGAAGCGGTGGAATCCGCGACGCGGAGCAGCACCTCGTTGCCGGCGCGCTCGACACCGACCTCGATGCGGGAGCCGGGGCGACTGACCTCTATCGCACGCGCGAGCAGTGCCCGCACGACGTCCTGGAGAGCGCCGGGATCGCCGGTGACGAGACCCACGTCGAGACCCAGAGTCGTATAGAGATTCAGGCCCTTGGCATCGATCTCCGAGCGCGCGGCATCGATTGCACCGGCAATCAGCGTTGCCAAGTTGACCGGCTGCAGGCTCGCGCGCCGCTCCGAGCGGCGCAGCTCCCTCTCCTGCTCTTGCAGGGCCCACATCTGCGCATAAAGCCCTTCGAGATCGAGCAGCTCCCGGTGGCGGCCTCGCTCGACGACCCGTCCGCCCTCGAGCACGAGAATTTCGTCGGCGTGGACGACGGTGGCGAGGCGATGCGCGATCGTCAACGTCGTACGCCGGCGCGCAAGCTGCAGCAGGGCGGCCTGAATGGCGCGCTCGGAGCGCATATCGAGCGCGGATGTCGCCTCGTCCAGCACCAGGATCGACGGGTCTTTCAGTATCGCGCGCGCAATCGCGATACGCTGCTTCTCGCCGCCCGACAGCTTCAAGCCGCGCTCCCCGACGACAGTTTCGTACTGCTCCGGCAGTGCGCTGATGATGTCATGCACGCTCGCCGCCTTAGCCGCCTCGACGATCTCCTCCGGCGTCGCTCCGGCGCGCCCGTAGGCGATGTTGTAGGCGATGGTCTCGTTGAAGAGGCTCGTCTCCTGCGGCACGACCCCGATGGCCGACCGCACGCTTTGCGGGGACAATTCGGCGATGTTCTGCCCGTCGATGCTGATCCGGCCGCTCCACGGCTCGTAGAAGCGAAGCAGTAGTCGTGCGAGCGTCGACTTGCCGGAGCCGCTGCCGCCGACGACCGCGAGGGTTTTGCCCGGCGGAATACGAAAATCGACGTCGCGGAGCACTTGCCGGCTCGGCTCGTAGCCGAAGCTGACGTTGTCGAAATGCACTTCACCGTCAAGAATCGTGAGCGCAGGAAGATCCCCATCGGGATCCACCTCGGGCGCTTCCCTCAGCAACTCGAACAGCCGCTCGGCCTTGACCATCGCGTCGGACGCTTCGCGAAATACGAACCCGAGCGAGTTGAGCGGGAGACATACTTGCAGCACGTATGCATTCACGAGCACTAGATCGCCGACCGTCATCTCGCCGGCGAATACGCCGCGGCCCGCGAGCAGCATCACCGAGCCGACGCCGAGCGCAATGATCGCGCTTTGCCCGATGTGCAGCAGCGTCAGCGCGCGCTGGTTGCTGACATTTGCGTCCGTCCAATGGCCCATGATGGCGCGAAATCGCGTTTCCTCGAACGCCTCGTTCGTATAGAACTTGACGGTGTCATAGTTGAGGATGCTGTCGACGAGGCTGCGGTGCGCGTCGGAGTCGAGTGTATTGACGCGCCGCTGACGAATGGCGCGCCGCCGCGTGAACACGACGCTGAACATCGCGTACAGCACGAACGTCGCCGCCATGATGAGTGCGAAGCCGAGCGGATAGCTCATGACAAGAATGGCGACGATGATCGCGATCTCGACGATCGTCGGCACGACCGTGAAGAGAGCGACGTTCAGCAAGAACCCGATCGAAGCGGTGCCGCGCTCCACGTCGCGCGTCAACGCGCCGGTGGAACGGTTCGCATGGAAACGCGCTCCGAGCGCGTGCAGGTGGCGGAAGACCCGCACGGTGTAGTCGGCCACCGTGGTCTGCGAGACGCGCACGAAGATCAAGTCGCGAATTTCGCCGAACAGGGTCGTCGAGAAGCGCACCAGCGCGTAGCCGACGAGCAGCCCGACCGGCAGCGCGGCCAGCGTCTCGGGGCGGCTCAGCGCATCGACGATTTGCTTGAGGATTAACGGAACGGAAACTGCCGCGATCTTCGCCACGATCAGCAACACGACCGCGGCGATCACGCGGGCGCGAAACGCCCAAACTTTCGTCGCGAGCGTGAGCAGCACCCGCTCCCCGCCACGCTCGCTCATCGCAAGCCCGCCATCGACGGGCCGGCTCGCGGAATGCCGCGTTGCACATCTTGCGGCGGAATCGCGGCAGTCACGAGTCCGGTTTGGAGCGTCGACGGATCACAGCGACGTTCAGCACGTATCATGCCATCCTTCGAAGGGTACGCGGTGCGCGTTGCGGATGCGGCCGCAGGCGTAAGGCTTACCGACCCACTCCGTCGATAGAGGGCTCGCTTTGAATCGAACGATCGGCATGGTCGCCACCGGCGAGATGGGCAGCGCGGTCGGCGCGGCGCTCGTGCGCCGCGACTATCGGGTCATCACGGATCTGACCGGACGCAGCGCCGCCAGCCGCGCACTCGCGGCGCGCGCGGGCATCGAGGACGCCAGCTCATTGAGTGCGCTGGTCGAAGCGGCCGAGATCGTGCTGTCGATCGTGCCCCCGGCAGTCGCAGGCGAGCTCGCGCGCCGGTGCGCGGCGGCGTTCACGGCTACGGGCGCGCGGCCCATCTTCGTCGACTGTAACGCGGTCGCCCCGGCGACCGTCGCTGCGATGGCCGAGCCTTTTGCCGCGCTCGGTGCGCCGTTCGTCGACGCCGGGATCGTCGGGCCGGCGCCGCGGGCGGACCGGTCACCGACCCGCTTCTACGTGTCCGGCGAAGCGCGCGCCGCCGTGCTCGGGCTCGATGTGCCGGAAATCGCCGCCATCGATCTGGGCCCCGTCGTCGGCCATGCGTCGGCCATGAAGATGTGCTATGCAGCGCTCAACAAGGGCGTCGATGCGCTGCTGACGACCGTGCTGCTCGCTGCCGAACGCCTTGGCGTGCGCGCAGCGCTGATGGACGAGCTCGCGGCAAGCCAGCCGGACGCCGCGGCGCGCTCGGCGCGGCGCGTGCCCGTGCTCGCGGCAACGGCGAGACGCTATGCGCCGGAGATGCGCGAGATCGCCGCGACCTTTGCAGAAGCCGGTGTCACGCCGGACTTTCACCGCGCCGCCGAATGGCTCTACGAGGTCCTCGCGCGCTCGCCGCTCGCGAACGAGACCCGCCTGACGGCACCACCGGATCGCTCCCTGGACGAAGCGCTCGCCGCCTTCATCGCCGCGCTCGAGCCGCGGCGCTAAGCGCACGCGGGCGGCCTGCAGGCCTGCCGCGCCTGCGGATCTTACGGGTATCGCCGATCCTGCCGGCAGCGTCAGAATCGGAAGGCGCCGGGCCCGGGATGTTCGACCGGCTAACCAAGGAGAGCATGATGGCCATCGATATCACTCAGGACGTCGATCGTTTGCGCGGCGAGATCGACGAGATGCGTAAAGACCTGAAGACGCTGACCCGCACCATGCGCGATCGCGGTGCCGAGAAAGGGCGGGAAGCGCTCGATCGGGTCGAGTACCTAGGCAGGAGCGCACGAAGCCATGCTGCGCGTTCTCAGGCGCGTGTCGAGGACAGCATCGAGAACCGCCCCCTGATCAGCGTCCTCGCGGCTTTCGGCCTCGGGTTCTTGCTCGCCAAGCTGCTCGATCTCGGACGCTGAAAGTGATGCCGCTCCGCAGGGGGATGCGGTCCAGGCCGTCATTCCCCCTGCTCGTCGCCGCTCGGCGTCCGATGCGCCGACGCCGCTTTCTGTCTTTCCCCGGTTCGAGTATCGTCAGCCGATCATCCAGGGGAGGACGTCATGACGAGCATTTTCACCCCGCGGCGGCCGACACTCGCCGCGCTGACCGTCGCGGCCGCCGTGTCGGCGGCGGTTTCGTTCGCGCAACCGCCGCCCGGTAGCGGCCAAGGCCCAGGCGCCGCCCGGCCGGCGCAGGCGATGAATCTGCCGAGCGAAACGACGGCGGTCACGCTGCCGACGCTCTCCGAGGAGATTACCGGCCCGGGCCCGATGTTCGACTCCGATCCTTCGCATACCCCCGGGCTCACGCCAGAGGACTTCGACTACGTGCGGCGCGAGTATTTCGTCTCCGGCACCGCGAACGGCCAACCGTATACCACGCGCGTGGTCGTGCGCATGCCGAGCGATGCGAGCCGCTTCAGCGGGCTCGTGCTCGCGGAGTCGATGCATTCGAGCGGCGCCGCGCATGCGTTCGAGTTCACGGCCGCCTATACGATGGATGCCGGCCACGCCGCGGTCGAGATTTTGACCACGTCGCCGGCGCAGTTCGTCGAGCTCAACGCGGAGCGCTACGCACCGCTCGCCATCGAGGACGGCCAAGCCAACGACATCCTCGCGCAGGTCGGCGCGCTCGTGAAGAGCCCGGACGGGCCGCTCGGCGCCGTCGAGGTGCGCAAGATGGTGCTCGGCGGCACGTCGATGAGCTCGGGCACGCTGTTCAACTATCTGCCGGCGCATGCGGTGTATCGCACGCCGGAGATGGAGCATATTTACGACGGCTACTTCCCGACCTCGACCGGCGCGAACGCTCCGGAGGTCGACGTGCCGATGATCCAGATGCCGACGATGCACGAGCTCGAAGGCAACATTTCACGCCGGCAGGACGGCGACGAGCCCGGACAGCAGTTCAGGATGTACGAGGTCTCCGGCAGCGGCCACGTGGATTCGCGCGACAACGTGCGGCTGCTGCCGAATCCGTGCACGCATCCGCTTAGCACGTTCCCGGTGCAGGCGTATATGTCCGTCGGTCTCCATCACCTGTTGCGCTGGGTTGACGAAGGCATCGTGCCGCCGCGCGCGGAGCGTATCCTCCTCGACCGCGACACGCACGAAGACGGCTCGATGATGGCGCTCGACGAGCACGGCAATCCGCTCGGCGGCATTCGCAATCCCTACGTCGATGTGCCGGTCGCGAAGTACGCCCCCGTCAACACGGCGCGCGAGCCGCTCATCGACAACCCGAGTGAGTACGTTGCAACGAACGGTATTCAGGGTGCGCAGATCATGTGCCGACTCAGCGCTTATCAAGAGCCGTTCTCGGCGGCGACCTTGACCGAGCTTTACGGCGACAAAGAAAGCTACCTCGGCGCATTCGAGGCGCGGCTCGACGAGCTCGAGCAGGCCGGCTGGTCGCTGCCCGTGTATCGCGAGCTGATCCTGTCCGACGCGGCCAACGTCATGTTCTGATGGCGAGCGACAGCGGCGGCCCACTCGCAGGCCGCCGCGTCGCGCGCTGCATTTTGCGCTCGATGCTGATGCGACCTTTCATAAGGAGACCATCGATGGCTATGCAGACCCGAATCGCTCTCCTTCAGGTGCTGGCTCTTGCGTTGGCCGTTCCGGCGGCCGCTCAGAACGGGGACGGCGCCGCGCCGCCGCCCCTCATCGATCGCGAGATCTTTTTCGGCGATCCGGAGCTCGCAGGCGCAACGATCTCGCCGGACGGTGAGCACATCGCATTCCTTAAGCCCTATAACGACGTGCGCAATGTATGGGTCAAGCGCACGGACGAGCCGTTCGACGCCGCGCGCCCCGTGACCGCGGACACGCGGCGGCCGATCCCACAGTTCTTCTGGAGCCGCGATGGCCGTTACATTTTGTTCGTGCAGGATCGCGACGGCGACGAGAACTACAACCTGTATGCCGTCGATCCGAACGCCGAGCCGGCCGAAGCCGGCGGTGCGCCGGCGGCCCGCAATCTCACGGAAGCGGACAACGTGCGCGTGGCGCTTTATGCGCTGCCGAAAGATCGGCCCGACACTGTCTATGTCGGCCTGAACGATCGCGACCCCGCGTGGCACGACCTCTACGAGCTTTCGTTGTCGAGCGGCGAGCGGACGCTGCTGCGCGAGAACGACGAGCGAGTCAGCCGCTGGGTTTTCGACCTCGATGGCGAGCTTCGCCTCGCGGTGCGTTCACCGATCAGCGGCGAGACCGAGGTGCTGAAGGTGGAGGACGACGCCTTTACGCCCCTCCAGGTGTGCAGCGTGTTCGAAACGTGTAATCCCGCCCGTTTCCACGCCGACGGCGAGCGCGTCTATATGGTCACCAACCGCGGCGACGACGTCGATCTGATCCAACTGACGCTGCTCGACATCGCAAGCGGCGACGAGGTGCCGGTAGAGTCCGATCCCGAAGGCCGCGTCGATCTCGCCAGCCCGCTTTTCTCTGAGCGCACCGACGAGCTGATCGGCACCGTCTACGTCGACGATAAGGCGCGCGTGTACTGGCGCAACGCCGAGTGGGAGCAGGACTACGCCGCGCTGCGCGAGCAACTGCCCGGGCTCGAGGTCAACCTCGGCTCCGCGAGCCTCGACGAGCGGTTGTGGATCATCAACGCGACCGGCGACGTCGAGCCCGGCGAAACTTATCTTTTCGACCGGGAAAGCGGTGAGCTGACGCTGCAATACCAAGTCCGCGAGCGCTTGCCGCGCGAGCATCTCGCGCCGATGCAGTCGATCCGCTACGAATCTGCCGACGGCCTGGAGATTCCCGCCTACTTGGTCTTACCGAAGGGGGTCGAGACGCGCAACCTTCCTGCAGTGATCGTCCCGCATGGCGGCCCGTGGGCGCGGGATGCATGGGGGTACGCCGCGCTCGCGCAGTTCTTCGCGAACCGCGGCTACGCGGTGCTGCAACCGAATTTCCGCGGCTCGAGCGGTTACGGCAAGGCGTTCCTCGATGCCGGCAACGGTGAATGGGGCGACGCGATGCAGGACGACATTACTGCCGGCGTCCAATACCTGATCGACGAAGGCATCGCCGACGCCGAGCGCATCGGCATCTTCGGCGGCTCCTATGGCGGATACGCGGTTCTCGCCGGGCTCGCATTCACGCCGAATCTCTACGCCGCGGGCGTGTCGCTCGTCGGCCCCTCGAACCTGTTGACCTTGCTCGATTCGATTCCGCCCTATTGGGAAGGGCAACGCACGATGCTGCACGAGCGGGTCGGCGACCCCGCAGATCCAGACGACCGTGCACGCCTGGTCCGGCAATCGCCGCTCTTTTCGGCAGACGAGATCAGCGCCCCGTTGCTCGTTATTCAAGGGGCGAACGATCCGCGGGTCAAGAAAGCGGAGTCGGAGCAGATCGTCGTTGCGCTTCGCGACCGCGGCTTTCCGGTCGAATATCTGCTCGCACCCGATGAAGGGCACGGCTTCGCACGTCCCGTGAACAATCTCGCAGCGTTCGCCGCCGCGGAACGCTTCCTCGCGATGCACCTGGGCGGCCGTTACCAGGACGGCGGCTCGCCGGCGGTCATGCAGAGACTCGACGAGCTCACCGTGGATCCGGCCACCGTAGAGTTGCCGAGCGGGCTCGACCGCGGCGCCGCGGCCGAGGGTGCGCTCGGCGTCTCGGTGGTGCGGGCGCTTGCCACCACGTCCGCCGAGTTTCAGCGCGTTGCCGAGGTCGACAGCATGGATCCGATCGACGAGCAGCAGCACTGCCTCGCGCTTTCCATGTACTTCGAAGCACGGAGCGAGGGCCCCGAAGGAATGCGCGCGGTCGGCTCGGTCGTGCTGAACCGCGTCGAGCATGAGGAGTTTCCATCGACGCCTTGCGACGTCGTCAAGGAAGGCGGTGAGACGCCGCCCTGCCAATTCTCATGGTGGTGCGACGGCAAGAGCGACGTGCCGACCGAGGAGGACCTTTGGCGTACCGCCCTCGACCTCGCGGCCGTCATGCTCGACGATCGCGGCGAAGATCCGACCCACGGCGCGCTGTTTTTCCACAGCTCGCAGATCGACGTGCCGTGGCAAATCGAGCGCACGCGAACGGCCGAGATCTTGGGGCACATTTACTACCGCTGAGGGTCACTCCGCGGTTCGATACGACCGGCCTTTCCACTCGGCTCGCACGCCGCTCCAGTAGCGGCGTGCGGAGTCGAGCGTCATGCCGAGAAAGAGCAGCGCGGCGAGCGGCAATGTCGCGACCCACCACCCGGGCAGCCGGTAGAAGCGCACCATCGGGAAATACGCCGCGGCCATCGCGATCAGCGCACCGGCGCCGAAGGCCGTGCCGAGCGGCGATGCCGCACCGCCAAGCGCCGCGAGCGGCGCGCCGAATACGATTCCCATCGCCACGACCGTCGCGGCGAGACGCCACGGCGAATAGCGAAGTTGCGTAAAGGCCGTGCGGCTCACCATGCGCCAGAAGTCGACGAACGTATACGCGCGCAGACTGAGCACCGAGCGGCTCATCCCGAGCCAGGTTCGATATCCGCGCCGCTTCAGCAGCGCCGCGAGCGAGCAGTCGTCGATCAGCGCCGCGCGCAACGCGGCGAAGCCGCCGACGTCGCGCAGCGCCTCCCGCGTCACGAGGATACAGCCCCCCGCGGCCGCCGCGACTCGGCTCCGCGGCGCGTTCGCAAGCGCAAATGGATAGAGCAGCTTGAAGAAAAACACGAACGGCGGCGCGAGTAACTTCTCCGCAAACGTCTCGCAGCGCAGCGTGGCCATGATCGACACGAGGCCGGCGCCTTCGCGCCGCGCCTGCGCGAGCAGTGCCGCGATCATCCCCGGCGCCAGCTCGATATCGGCATCGAGCAGCAGCACCCGCGGGCGGCGCACCTGCTCGAGGCCTTGCTGCAGCGCCCACAGCTTGCCGCTCCAGCCGGGCGGCCGCAGCCGGCCGTTCACGACGCGCAGTCGTAACGACGGACCATGGTAACGCGCGAGCAGCTCGCGCGTACCGTCGTCCGATTCGTCGTCGACGACGATGACCTCGAGCCCCTGACCTTGTCGCTCGAGTGCCGCTAACGTGCGGGTGATGACTGCTGCTTCGTTACGAGCGGGAATCAGCACGGTCACATCGTCGAGCGGCTCGACCCGCCCATCGGGCTCGAGCCGCTCGCGCACCCGGTGCGGCTGCCACGGCAGCAGCAAAACCGCCGCCCAAGCGGCGAGCGCAATGCCGGCGAGCGCGGTCACGCCCAGCACATCAGAAACAGCCGCCACGACTTCCTCTCGGCCACGTTCAGAGTTCGACTGCTGACCAGCAGCCGGCCGCGTCGAGTGTACCGGGCGCTCCGCGTGATGTCGCTCGCCCGTCATGCCCGTTTCTCCGGAAACGCTCTTTTTGCGTCTGCCGGCCGTATTTCGGCAATGACGACGCAGGTCCATCGTGCGAACGTCGACGCATGCGAACCCTTTTCATCGCCCCGTGCTCGAGCCGTCGCCCCGGCGTTACACTTCGCTCATCAGAGGAGACCCATGAGCACCATGGAAGCCTGGCCGCAACGTCGCCGCATCACGGCCGATGACTATTGCCGGATGGCGGAAGTCGGTCTGCTCCCTCCCGAGGCCCGAGTCGAGCTGATCGACGGCGAGATCCTCGATATGCCGCCGATCGGGAAGGATCATGAAAGCGTCGTCGACCGGCTCACCCATCTATTCGTGCGCGCTGTGGGCGACCTCGCGATCGTGCGCGTGCAAGGCTCGGTGCGCCTCGGCTCGATGTCCATGCCGCAGCCGGACATCACGGTGCTCAAGCCTCGCCCCGATTTCTACCGGAGCCGGCGGGCTACGTCCGCCGATGCGCTGCTGATCATCGAGGTCAGCGAATCGACGCTGCGCTTCGACCGCGACGTCAAGGTTCCGCTCTATGCGCGCAACGGCATTCCAGAAGTGTGGGTCGTAGACCTTCAGAATGATCGGCTGCATTTTTTTCGGGCGCTTCGAGACGGCGATTACGCTCACCAGCACTCGACGCCGACGCCCGGTGTCACGGCGCTCGCGGAGTTACCGCAGGTTTCGGTCGACCTGTCGCCCCTGCTCGCGTCTTAGAGCGGCTCGTCAAACCGGGCTGAAATCGATGTCCGCGGTCTCCTGCACGACGCCATAGCCGAGTCGCCGACAGACCCAATCCGCGGCGGGATTCGAAACGTCGAGGCAAAAATACGATTGGGCAAGCCCGCGCTCGAGCAGGTGACGACTAAATGCCGCCACCGCGGCGGTCGCATAACCGTGATTGCGGTATGCCGGATGCGTGTAGAGGATGCCGATCGCGGCGGCGTCGTGCGTCTCGCGCAGCATCCCGAGCATGCAGCGCGGAAGGCCGTCGTCCCAAAAGTAGAGCCACCCCATCGATATCAGACGTCCGCAGATTCGGCCGTCGAGCCCGTCGATTCCGCTTTCGCGAGCAAACGCCGCGCCCCACTGCTCGGCGAGCACGCCGTCCGCGCTCGTAGCCAGACGCAGCGCACCACGAGGCGGCGTCGAGGTCGGCACGATCGCTCTGTGTGTCAACAGACGCTGCCGCGACTGCACGGACCAGCTGCCGCCGCGCAGCGCGGTCCACGCCGCGGCGAATGCGCTCGCCGCCGGCTCCGGCCCCGCGACACCGGGCAAGGCTCGATAACGCTCGGCCACGCTCGCGACCAACCAGGGAATCACCGCGAGCGGCAGCGCCGAGATGCCTAGGCGATACGGGGGCGTGCAGAACGCGGAGCCGATGATCTCGTCGCCGTCTTCGATCGTCGCCCAGTACGGCGCCTCCGGATAGCGCGGATCGTTCTGGGCGGCAAAACGCGCGCTGTGCAGCGCCATCGCGTTCTCCATCTCCGCACGCAGCAGCCATGCCTCGGCGCGCGCCAGGAAATCCCGCGCGGCGGGATGGAGCCGAATACCGATCATGTGTCGTTACCTCGCCCGTATGCCGCCATCCGCTCAGCCCACCCGCTCGGCGCGTGCATTCAGCGCCACGCGATTGCGGACGAACTGCGATACGACCCACTTTGCGCCGCCGGTCGGCGGCCGGCCGGCATGCACCATCCGCGTATCCGGGCGGCCGTCCGCCAAGGCGTTCGTAAAGAACAGCGCGTCGCGGCGGCGGCCCTTGTGGCGGATGCCGAGCTGCGGGAACTCCGTCTCGCCACTGTGGTAATCGTCGTTCAGGTAGACCAGGAATGTGACGACTCGCTCCCCACGGCGCTCGATCTCGTCCGTGTATGTCGGCATCTGCGGGTTGACGAAGTCGAAATGCTCCGTGATCTGCTGCCCTGCTTCGTAGTGCAGGATCGTTGGACCTTCCATATGGTGCACCGGCACGCCGAGGACCGCAGCCATACGGTGTTGAATCGCCACCTGCACGATGTCGATATCCATCAAATCGAAGCCGGCGGCGCTATTCGTGCGCATGCTGTCGGCCACGTCGCCGCCATGCCGTGGATCGTAAATCAGCGCCGGCCTCAGCCGGCCGCGGGCACGAGCCATCAGCCACGGGCAGGCCTCGTCCGGAACGAACTTCGCGAAGCGCCGCACCATAGGATCCTCGTGCAGCGTGATGCCCGGCAGCGGCGCGATCCACGCCGCGAGATCAATGGTCTCGGCGACGCCTCGCCAGCCTTCCGGCGGCTCGGTGTCGGAAAGCGGGCGTCGGGTCAATACGCGCAGCTGCCCGCGTGCCGGCTCGAAGCCTTGCTCGGCCGCACGCACCAGCAGCGCAAGCGCGCGCGGCCAGCTTTGCGGCGTATGCGCGCCGAGTGCCGACAGCGTCGCGAGCCGCGCGGCCGCGTCGCCACTGCCCGCCTGCATCGCTTCGAGCAGGAAGCGCACGCCCTCCTGCGGCAGAGACGGCGCACGGTCGCCTAGCACGAGGCGCTTGCCGAGCGCCGTCATCGCCTCGATGTCGCCCCCCTGGGTCGCCCGCGCGAGCTCGTCGACCGCCTCGTCGTGACGCCCCGCGGCGTCATGCCGCGCGGCGAGCGCTATTGCAAGAGTCATGCTCCCTCTGCATGGCCTCGAACGATACCTTTCGTCGTCCGTCGGCGGCCATTTCTTGCCGATATGTACACCAACGGGCGCGTAGCTGTCGATTGCGGCAAGCCGCGCAGGGTTATGCGTACCATATACGGACCTGACTTGCTAAAAGACGCATGAGAGGCACCGGTCCGACATGAGCAACGAAGCGTTTCGCGACATCACCACCCTGCAGAGCCATATCCTCGAGCAGCGCGAGCTGACGGACGACGGCAACACGTTATCGTGGATCCTGTCCGCGCTGTCGATCTCTTCGAAGATCATCGCCGCCCAGGTGCGCCGCGCTCGGCTCGCGGACGTGCTCGGCGACGCCGGCAAGGCCAACGTGCAGGGCGAAGCGCAGCAAAAGCTCGATGTGATCTCGAACGAGGTGCTGCTGCGCACGCTCGGTCGGCGCGAGGGCGTCGCCATCGTCGCCTCCGAGGAGAACGAAGAGCCGGTCATCCTGCGCGCGGAGCGTAACGGCCCGCAGCGCTATTGCGTACTGTTCGATCCGCTCGACGGCTCGTCGAACTTGGACGTGTGCGGCTCCGTGGGCACGATCTTCAGCATCGTCTGCGAGGACCGGCGCGCCGACCAGCCGGAAGCGTCGCTGCTGCAACGGGGTTCGGAGCAGGTCGCGGCCGGATACGTGCTGTACGGCTCATCGACCGTGCTCACGCTCACGCTCGGTCACGGCGTCGACATGTTCGTGCTGGACCCGAGCATCGGCGCGTTCGTCCGAGTCGAGCAGAACCTCAAAATACCGGCTGCGACGAAATGCTATTCGATCAACGAAGGCAATCGGCTCTCGTTTCCCGAGGGCTATCGGCGCTATCTCCATTGGGTGCAGGAGCACGGCTATTCGGCGCGCTACGTCGGCTCGATGGTCGCCGACGTGCACCGAATTCTGTTGAAGGGCGGAGTTTTCCTGTACCCGCCCACGCAGAAGTCCCCGGCGGGCAAGCTGCGGCTGCTGTACGAGGCGAACCCGATGGCGATGATCATCGAGCAGGCAGGCGGTAAGGCCTATGCCGCGCCAGGCACGCGGCTCCTCGATATCAAGCCAGACACCATTCATCAGCGCGTGCCCGTCATCCTCGGCAGCCCTGATGAGGTCGACCGGGTCCTCGAACTGGTGGGAGAATAACGCGGCGAGTGGCTGGCACAGGCCGCTAGAGCTAGACGAGAACGAGCGCGACCGAAGCGCGCCGCACCGCTGCGACGAGGGGGATCCGCGTCGCTCCGTCTGACCGAATGTCGAGGAGATCAGGAATGCACAATCGTGTCCAGCACGCGCTCGCGCGCCGCGAACGGATGAGGCGGTCGCGCGACTTCGCATGGACGGTCTTCGCCGCCTCCGGAGTGGCCGCGGTGTTTGGCTGCGTGCTGCTGATCGGGCACCTGTTGTCGCCGCTCCGCATAGAGTGGTGGATCGTGCTGATCTACGCCGGCATCGCGATTGTGTCGAGCTTCCTAGCGGTCCGCTCGTTTGGGGCGGGCCGGCGTCTGACACGGCGGCTCAACGAGACGCAGTCGCTTTCGCTCGACGAGCAGGCGAGCCTCGCGCGGCCGCGGTCGGCGTGGGACGAAATTCTGAGCAGGCGCGGTGAGCGAACCCGTCGCGCGCGGGCCGACGATAGTCGAGGTTAATGCGTCATGGCGTAGATGACGTAATTCACGCCGTATCGATAGGCGAGCGCCGTCATCTCCAGCGGATAATACGGGTCGTTGGCGTGCTCCCACGCATCGCCCATGTCGATGTTGAAGTTGATCGCGACCATGAGCCGGCCTTGGTCGTCGTAGATACCGCGCCAACGCGGCGGACCCTCCATCCGCGGCCCCGGCAGGTGCCGTCTGCCGGGAATCTGCGTGCGACTGTCGAGCGGGAAGATGATCGCGAGCAGCGGATCGCCTTCCGGGATATCGACGATCGGCCGGTCCGGCAACACCCGGCGGATCGCGGCCTCGAAAATTGGCCACTCGTAGTCGCTGTGAAAATCATCGACGACGAGAAATCCGCCCCTTAGCAGGTACTCGCGCAGCTGATCGGCTTCGCGCTCGTTAGGCATCCAGTAGCCCTGCCCGACCTGCTGCACGAACAACCACGGATACTCGAACAGGGTGTCATCCGTGAGCTCGATATGACGGCTATCCGGAGCGACGGATAGGCGTGTAAAGCGCTCGAGCGCCGGCAGGAAGTTGGCCTCGGCCTCCGGATAATCGATCGCCCACCATGGCATCCGCCAACCGCGCGAGCCGCCGCCTCCGCCGCGCGTCGAGTAAATCATGCGCGCCATGTGGAATTCCGCCTCTGGCGGAACCGCCGCTGGCATTGCGGGCGCCCGGGATTGGCTGGCGGCGATGCCCGCCACGAGACCGACCGCGGCCACGATCATGATGCCGGCAGGCGCGCGCAATCGTCCCATCATTCGTTCTCGATAAAACGCTCCGTGAGCCTCGAGTATGCATCGATTCGTCTGTCGCGGAAAAACGGCCAGCCGACTCGAAACGCCTCCATTGCGTTCAGATCGACCTCCTCGACCAGGACGGCCTCGGCATCCGTAGGCGCCCGGACGAGGACGCGCCCGTCCGGTGCGGCCAGAAAGCTGCGGCCCCAGAACTCGATGCCGCCGCTCCCCTCGGGTGACGGCTCGAAACCGACGCGGTTGACCGCCAGCACGAAGCAGCCGTTCGCGATCGCATGGCTGCGCTGCATGGTTTCCCACGCCTGGTGCTGCCGCTCGCCGTACTCGGCCTTCTCCTCGCGATGCCAACCGATCGCCGTCGGGTAAATCAGCAGCTCGGCGCCGCGCAGTGCGGTGAGACGGGCCGCCTCGGGATACCACTGATCCCAGCAGACCAGCACGCCCAGCTCGGCTGCGCGGGTCGCGAACGTCATGAAGCCGAGGTCGCCGGGCGTGAAATAGAACTTCTCGTAGTAGCGCGGATCATCCGGAATGTGCATTGTCCGGTACTTTCCGAGGTAGCCGCGCGCGCCATCGAGCACCGCAGCGGTG
>CAZFJU010000010.1:0-34671 GCA_964518995.1 uncultured Gammaproteobacteria bacterium | reverse complement strand
GGTCTCGAAGGAAAACACGACGGTCATCGACGGCGCCGGTCGCACTGACGACATCAAGGGCCGCGTTGATCAGATCAACCGTGAGATCGAGGAGTCGACCTCCGACTACGATCGCGAGAAGCTGCAGGAGCGGGTCGCCAAGCTCGCCGGCGGTGTCGCGGTGATCAAGGTCGGTGCGGCCACCGAGGTCGAGATGAAGGAGAAGAAGGCGCGCGTCGAGGACGCTCTGCACGCCACGCGTGCGGCCGTCGAAGAGGGCGTCGTGCCGGGCGGCGGCGTGGCGTTCGTCCGGGCGGTCAAGGGCATCGAGAACCTGACCGGGGCCAACGACGACCAGAACGTCGGCATCAATATCCTTCGCCGCGCGGTCGAGGAGCCGCTGCGCCAGATCGTGGCGAATGCGGGTGATGACCCGGCGGTCGTGCTGAATGCGGTCGTTGCCGGCGATGGCAATTACGGCTTCAACGCGGCGACGGGCGAGTACGGCGACCTGGTCGCGGCCGGCATTATCGATCCGACCAAGGTTACGCGGCTCGCGCTGCAGAACGCCGCGTCGGTCGCCGGCCTGCTGCTCACGACCGAGGCGATGATCGCCGAGCAGCCGAAGGAAGAGAAGGACGCTGGCGGACACATGCCCCACGACATGGGCGGCATGATGTAAGCACGCTCGATCTCGAGCACTTCGAAGGAAAGCCCCGCCTCGTGCGGGGCTTTTCTGTTAAGGGGCCGGAGTTATGGCGAAAAAAACGCGATCGTTCTAATCTCGATGCTTTCGCGCGGCGGCGCGTCCGGTGGGGTGTCCGGGTGTTGGAACGCGCTGTGCGCTGTCCACTGCACGCGCTCCGACTCGGAATCGAACAGCTTGAACACCAGCACTTCCTCGGGGCGCATCTGCGGGACGTAATACCAGCGCTGGTTCGGATTGAAGCTGACGGAGTAGCCATAGAGCGTGGGCCGGTTGGCGTCCCCGAGGCCGCCATGGACCTCGCTGTCGTTCAAGTCGGTCGCGGCCACGGTGCTCGCATCGCAGACGGCGAAAGGCGCCCGGTGGACCACGGCGATGGGCCGCCAGACGTTGATCAGCACGTAACGTCCGCGCAGCCAATGCTGCGCCTCCTGCTCGCCGAGCACCTCGGCCGCGCACGCGCGCACGGTGCGATCGCCATAGTCGACGTGGGCGCCGAATGCCGGCAAATTGTGCTGACGGTTCGCCGCGTCGCTGCGGATCATCGTGCCGAACGTGACGACCTTGTCCGCACCGGTCAACTCCTTGACGAGCGAGACGACCTCGGGAATGTAGATGCGCTCGACTTCCGCAGGGTCGTAGAAATCTCGAACCGCGGATGGGCGCTCGATGAGCACGAAGCCGGTACGCTCGAGATCCAGCTGATCGGCGATCGGGCGGGCGTCGCGGATCTCCACGTCGTGAGGACGGTACGGCCATTGCGACTTGTCCCGGTCGCCTGGGTAGAAGATGACCTTCTCGCCTGGAATACAGAAATCCATGCGGGCGACGACGGCGTCGCGTTCTGATCGAGCGTTCTGCGCGGCCATGCTGGACGAGTCCATTCAGTTGATTTGCGACGATTCTAGCCCAATCGAGCGTGGCCGGACGGGGCGCCGGCATGCGGAAGGTACCTAACGCGTTGCCGCCGCACGCGGGCAGCATTGCGATATATTCCACGCCTGTATGCCGCCAGCGCCCATGGTCAAGCTCTGGTAGCGCCCTCCAGTAACGCCCACAAGTCACGAGCTATGCGATGAGCCAGATCTTCGATGACAAGCTGTTCCTGATCACCGGCGCGGGCCGTGGGCTCGGCGCCCACTTGGCGCAGCATCTCGCGTCCCTCGGCGCCACGGTCGGCGTTGCCGACATCGACGGTGCGAACGCTCGCGCCGTCGCCGACACGATCGGTGCGGCCGGCGGTCAAGCTGTCGTGTACGAAGGCGACGTCGGCTCGAAGGAGACCTTCCTGCAGATGGCGGCAGATTTCGCCGCGAGGGGCGGTCGCATCGACGCGATCGTCAATAACGCGATGATCCTGCACTACTGCCCGGTCGAGCAGGTCGAGCCCGAGCGGCTCGGTGCGATGCTCGATGTCGGCATCAAGGCGCTCTTCTGGTCCGCGCAGGCGTTGCTTGCGCACTACGACCCCGCGCGCGGCGCATCCATGATCAATCTCGCGTCGCCGGTGGCGGCACGCGGCTTCCCGAATACCGCGGCCTATAGTGCCGTGAAGGGCGCCGTCGTCGCCTTCACGCGGGTCATGGCCGCCGAGCTCGGTCCACGGAAGATCCGCGTGAACGCCGTTTCACCGGCGTCGGTGCCGACGCCGGGGGCGATGGGCCTGAATACCGAGGAGGAATACGCGAAGCGGGCGGCCCGTATCCCGCTCCGGCGCAACGGCACCGAGGAGGACAACTCCAAGGCGATTGCGTTTCTGCTCAGCGACGACGCGAGCTTCGTGCACGGTGAGGTGTTCAACGTCGACGGCGGCGTGGCCGCGACCGGCTGACCGCCGGCCGGCCGCCGCCCGTTGGCTCGCGCACCCGCCGGCCCGGGGCCGCCGCACGTAGCGCTCGACAAGCCGATCCGGTCTTTGCGTCCTCAGCCCGCTACGCTGTAGAACGCGTCGACCAGGCGGGCTGCGCGCGGTCCATTCGTGCCGACGGCGTGCATCTTGTTGCACGCGTACGAGAAGCCCATTCCGGCATCGGGATCGCAAAAGCCGATCGACCCGCCGATACCGTGGTGGCCGAAGCTGCGCATGTTCGGTCCCATGTAAACGGCCTCCGGCGTATTCAGCAGGATGCCGAGCGCCTGTCGGTACGGTCGGTCCTGCATGCCTTCCACCTGCTGATGCTGCAGGGTCGACATGGCCTCGATCTGCTGGGGGCTGAGGAGCGTGACGCCGTCGAGCGTACCGCCGTTGCCGAGCGCGCCGTAAATGCGCGCGACGCCGCGTGCGTTGCCGTGGCCGTTGCCGCTTGCAATCTCGACGGTGCGCCACTCCGGCTTGTTGAGCGTCACGGCCCACGGCTCGTCCGGGTTCTGCTTGAACGCGAGCGCGCGCAATGAGCTCTGCTCTTCGCTGTCCTTGGCGGCGAAGAGTTTGGCATCCATGTTGGGCATGACTTCGGCGACGCGCGCTTGCTCGGCCGCCGTCATGCCGCCGATGTAGTACTCGGCGCCGAGCGGCGTCGCGACTTCGTCACGCAGGAACGGCCCGACCGTCTTGCCGCATACGCGCCGCATGATCTCGCCGAGCAGGAACCCCTGATGATGCACGTGATAGGCCGCCTTCACGCCAATCTCCCACAGCGGCTCCTGTTCCTCGAGCGCTTTGACGATGGCTTCGCGGTCGAGCATGGCGCCTGGCCAGAGCGGATTGGTCGTCAGCACGGGCACGGCCGCAGTGTGGTCGAGGATATGGCGCACCAGGGTCTTGCCCTTGCCGTTGCGTCCGTACTCGGGCCAATAGTCGGTAACCCGCGCGTCCGCGTCCACGAGGCCGCGGTCGATCAGCATGTTGAAGCAGATTGCCGTGATGCCTTTGGCGACGGACATCATGCAGACGGTGGTCTCCGCGTCCCACGGCGCCATCATCGCGGCGTTGCGCCAGCCGCCCCAGATGTCGACGACGGCGCGGCCGTTGACCAGAATCGAGCATGCGGCGCCCACCTCGTCCTCGACTTTGAAATTCTCGATGAACGCATCGACCACGGGCCGCAGAGCCGGCTCGTACGTGCCGCGGAGCGGATAGCGCGCGCCGCGCGCCTCGATCTCGGTATCGAGCTGCGTTAAATTCGTCACTGCATTCCTCGTCTTCGCCTCCAGGCGGCTGATGCGCATTGTGGCTGAAGAGGCGGGATCTGTGGGGGGTGACCGTGCAGGCGCGGTCGGGGCGCCGAGCCGTCACGCTAAATTCGGGCACGAGCAAGGGTTCTCTATGACACGGCAAATGAAGGGCGCATGTATGTGCGGCGCGATCGAAATCTCCGCGCCGCCCGTCGATGAGATCAGTGTCTGCCACTGCAGCATGTGCAGGCGCTGGGGCGGCGGTCCGTTCTTTACCGTGCACGTCGGGCCGGGCGTCGCGCTCGGCGTCCAGGGTCAGCCGGCCGTGTACCGGTCATCCGACTGGGCAGAACGCGCGTTCTGTCCCGCGTGCGGCACGCATCTGTACTATCGCCTCGTGTCGTCGGACGAATACGCGCTGCCGGCCGGCATCTTTCCGGAAGTGGATCGGCTCGAGCTGACCAGCCAGATTTTCATCGACGAGAAGCCCGGCTACTACGAGCTCGCGAATCACACCGAGAATTTGACCGGCGCAGAGGTGTTTGCGCGGTACTCCGAGACCCTGCGCTGATCGCGCCGATTCGTCGTCACTGCACCCGGTCGACCGCCTCCGTCACGCCTTCGTCGCGCGCGCAGTGCGCGCAGCAGTACATCGCATCTCTCGACTCGACGCCATGGCCGATAATCCGATTGCCGCAGCGTTCGCAGGTCGGCGCGAGCACGTTGATCGCGCATTCGAACGAATCGAAGGTGTGCGTGCTGCCGTTCATCTGGATGGTGAAGGCCTTGTCGTAGTCGTTACCGCATTTGTCGCATCGGGCCATGGTTCGATCCTCCTCGCTGGCACTACAGCAAATCGACTCGACGCGTCCGGATCAATGCGGGGCGGTGCCTAGCGGAGCGACGAACGCTCGCTCCGAAGGGCCTGCCTGCGCGAACGGCGACCGGCTAGAATGATCGCCTGCAAGCATTGCGGCGATCGAGTCCGCGAGGGGAGCCCGGCTATGAGAATAACGTCCGCCAAATCTGCGCTTACACTGCTTCTCGTGCTGGGCGCCGCCGTGTCGACTACCGCCATCGCGCAATCGAGCGCCGGCAGCTATGAGCGTATCCAGGTCTTCGGCGCGTCGCTCGAGGGTAACTTGCGCGGCGAGACAGACTCGCCCGAGGTATCGATCTATCTGCCGCCCGGCTATGCCGAGGAAACCGACCGGCGCTACCCGGTAATTTATCTCCTGCACGGCTATTCCGGCACGGACGAAAGCTGGTTCGGCGACAGCGCCTTCTGGGACGGGCGCGGCGCTGCCGATCGCGCCATGGGGACGGGCGCCGCCGAAAACATGATCGTCGTGATGCCGAACTGCGATAACGCCTTCCGCGGCTGCATGTATGCGAACTCCGCGGCCACGGGTTATTGGGAAGACTACATCGCCGACGATCTCGTCGCCTATGTCGATAGCCATTACCGCACGATTCCGGACCGCGCCGCGCGCGGACTCGCCGGTCACTCGATGGGCGGCTACGGCGTGTGGCTGATCGGCATGCACCGCCCCGAGGTGTTTTCCGCGCTGTACTCGCTGAGCGCATGCTGCCTGAACGAGTATGCGCCGAGCGGCGGCGAACGCGCGGCGGCGCTCGAGGCCATCACCTCCGAAGAACAGCTCGAGCGCGGCGCGCTCAGGACGTTCGCCGTCACAGCCGCGTGGTCGCCCAATCCGGACAACCCGCCGTTCTATCTCGATCTGCCGACGCGCAACGGCGAGGTCGTGCCGGAGGTTGCGGCGCGCTTCGCCGTCAACTCGCCGCAGGCGATGCTGCCGTCGCATGTCAGCGCGCTACGCAAGATGACGGCGATCATGCTCGATGTCGGCGAGCAGGACGGGCTGATCGGCGCGAACAGAGCCTTGAGCGAAACGATGACGCGCTATGGCGTTACGCATACGTTCGAGACGTATGAAGGTGATCACGTCAATCGTATCGAGCAGCGCTTCGAGGAGCGAGTGCTGCCGTTCTTCAGCACGCATCTGCAACAGCGCGCCGAGCCTTGACGGCGCGCCGGGCGCGGCCGCGCGCCGTTGCGGGCCCCCCGAGCGGCTTTTCTGGTGGACGTTCGCCCGGCCGCGCGGTACCTTTCCGACGATCAGCCGCCGGCTTATTTTCGTCTCGCCGGCGCTACAGGAGTTACTATGCACCCGCTCAGGTCCATGATCCGAACCCTATTGCTCGGCGCCGGTGCCGCGTCGATCGTCGGCGCCGCCGCCCATGCGCAAATCGATGATTCGATCCGCGGCGAAGCCAGTGAAGCCAATCACTTCATTGCGACTCCTGAAGGCTGGGAGCACCCCGTTACGCCGTGGGGCGAGCCGGACATTCGGGCCAAGCTGGACATGATGCAGGCTTCGCGCGTGCCGCTCGAGCGGTGTGCCAGCAGCTATCGCTTCGGCGCTCCGCCGTGCGACATGGACAAGGCGTGGCTGACCGAAGAGGAATATCAAGCCCAGATGGAGCAGTGGGCCGAGCGGGTAGACGTCAGCCGGCAAGCGCTGGAAGAGGGCAACGTCGCGCTATCGATGCGCACGGGCCTTACCGATCCGAACATCCCGCAGCGTCAGACCAATCTCATCGTCGATCCGCCGAATGGCCTGTTGCCCGAGCTTACGGCCGAAGGCAAGCGCCGCGCGCCGCTGCAGGGCACGGACTGGGCGCTGCCGGGCGAGACGCTGACGTTTGACCGGCCGGAAGATTTCGACAGCTGGGACCGCTGCATCACCCGCGGTATGCCGTCTTCGATGATGCCGTACCGGTACAACGGCGGCTTTTTCATCCATCAGGCGCCCGGCTATGTGATTTTCCAGCTCGAGATGATTCATGAGGCGCGAATCATCCCGACCACCGAGGTGGACGAGCTGCCGGCAGAGATTAAACAGTGGATGGGACACTCGCGCGGGCGTTGGGAGGGCAACACGCTCGTCGTCGAGACGACGAATTACCAGGAAGGGCCGCCGATGATCAATCTGGCCGTGGTCGGCTCGCCGCCGGGCAATCGGTTCCCGATCAGCGATCAGATGAAGACCACGGAGCGGGTCGTCCGGCTCAACGACGACACCTGGCTTTACGAGATCACGACGGAAGACCCGGTCATCCTTACGGATTCGTTCACGGTTCGCTATCCGATGCGGCACGATCCGGATTACCTGATGCCGGAATATGCGTGCCACGAAGGGAATACGATCGTCAGGTTCTACACCGAGACGAGCCGCTACGAGCGCGCCAACCCGACCCCAGAGCCGGCTCAACCGCCGGTGCAGGTCGCGGAAGATGTCGCCGAGACGCTGGACGGCCGCTGGGTCGGCCGGCCGCGCATCGTCACCATCGACCTCGATATCGAGCTCGAGTTTGCGAACAACGGCGACGGCACGGTGAACGGCAAGCTGATCGGCACCACCATGGGCGAGATCGATGCGCCGCTCCGCGACTTCCGGATCGAAGGCCGGCAAATCAACTTCACGTTCCCGAACGTCGACCCGTGGAGATTCGCCGGCGAGATCACCGAAGACGGTACGATCACGGGCGTCGTCAGCAGCGCGCAGGGCGGCTTGCCGGTCACCTTCCGCCAGACGTCGGAGTAGACGTCCGCTGAGCCTGCTTAGACGTAAGCCGGTCGCGCACTTCGCTCGAGCGAACGGCGGCCTGCTGCGTACGCTCGATACGTAGGCCGCTGCGCCCGGGTGACCGGCTGCCGGAACGACGCTTCGCACGCCCAGCGAACGGTACATCAACGAAGCTTCGCGGCTCAGCTTGCGGACGGCGACTCCAAACGGAGCTTCGCGCGGCTCAGCTCGCGAGCGGCAAATCGCAGATGTCGTCCTGCAGAAGCCGTGCGCACAACAGCTCGGGCCCGGTCAGCCGCACGCCATCACGGCGCGCGGCGCGCCGCTCGTGGTCCGTAGGCTTGCGATCCGTGACGAGCTCGAGGATCTTCGGATGAATATAGCTGCGACGCGTGATGGCAGGCGTATTGGCCAGGCGCTTCGCGGCTGCGGTTGTGGCTTCTTTGATTTTGAGCGGACGGTCACCGACGTCGATCCAGGTCTCGATGACCGTCACCGTGCCAATCCAGGTGCGGAAGTCCTTGGCCGTGATGTCGATTCCGCTGATCTCGCGCAGGTAGTCGTTGAAGCGCGCGGAGTCTATTTCGCGCACGGCGCCCTCGCAGCGGTAGCGGAACAGCCGTTGGCCCGGCAGCTCCTCGCAGCGCAGCAAAATTCTCGCAAGCTTACGGTCGTTGAGCTTCAGCTCGACCCGCTTGCCTGACTTTGCTTTGAACTTGAGGCCGATCCGGTCCCCTTTGATGGTCGCGTGCCGGCTTTGCAGCGTGGTCAGACCGACGGTGCCATTTTCCTCGAAATAGCTCCTGTTGCCGATGCGAATGCCCGTCAGGTCGAGCAACTGCGCGGCCGCGGCCAGGACGGCCCGCTCGCTCGGCTGCGCGACCGAAAGGTCGTCTTCGAGGCGCCGCCGCAACCGGCCGAGCGCCCCGGAGAAGACGGCGAGATGCGCATATTTCGAGTGCTCCCGCTGCTCCCGCCAGCCCGGATGGTAGATATATTGTTTTCGACCTTTCTCGTCGCGACCCGTGGCTTGGATATGTCCGAGCGGATCGGTGCAGAGCCAGACATCCGTCCAGGCGGGCGGCACGGCCAGCGCGGCCAGTCGGCGTCGAATTGCCGAGTCACGAAGCGGCTTGCCCTGGTCGTCGACGAAGACGAAGCCGCGTCCACAGCGTCGTCGGCCGAAACCCGGTTCGTCGCAATTGACGTAGCGCAGCGGCGAGCGCTGTCCCACCGGGCAGATAGCGGCGCCGGTAGCCGTTCGGCTGGAATGCAGACTCGCGACGATCGGATTACCCTCGGGCGACGGTGGTCTGCGTCGTCCGAGCAACTATCGTGCCACGTTGGCGGCGCCGGAACGTTGCTGTCCCGGCGCCGAACGCAGTTGCGAGACCGGCGCCGCGCAGGCGGCGCCGGCAATCGCTGCGCGGCTCAGAAGCTGAACCGCACTCCCGTCGTGTAGCGTCGCCCCACCATGTCGTAGAACGTGCTGGTGTTTCCGCCCGAGGTGCCGAACACGAAGTAGTTGTTGTAGACACGCGGCGGATCGCGGTCGAACAGGTTGTTGATCGTGAAGAACGCTTCCCAGCGGTCCGGGTCGCCGTAGTTGACCGTCAGATCCGTATAGAAGCGCCGATCGACCCGGTTCAACGCGGGGTCGAGCTGCGCCGGCGTCAGGATCGCGCTCAGCTTCGTCGAGGAGTAATAACGCTCCTGCACATACACCGACGCGCGCCCCCAGCTGTACCGAGCGCCGAGAATGCCCTGCCACTGCGGATTGTTCAGATCGCCGGCAGAGTCGATCGGTGCCGAGCCGAGATTGTGCGTGAGGTTCTCCTCGACATAGTTGACGAGCATGCGCATATTGAGGTTGCCCGGGCCGACCTCCAGCTGCTGGCTCATCTCGAGATCGATGCCGCTCGTCTTGCGCCGGCTCACGTTGAGAAACGGCGTGTGCACGGCGATCAGCACGCCATTGGCATCGCGATGCAGCTGATCGCACAGCACCAGCGCACCATTGAAGCATTCTCGAATGGTGACGGGGCCGCCAAGCGTCGCAATGGCATCGCGCAGGTCAATGTCGTAGTAGTCGACCGACATGCTGAAGCCTTGCAAGCGATTCGGCTCGTAGATCACGCCGATCGTGGTGGTGTCTGCTTTCTCCGGCGCGAGGTTCGGGTTGCCGAAGGAGCGCACATACACGACCGGCAAGCGATCGGGCGAGCCGATCGGCTGGAACAAATCCTCGATCGTGCCTTGTCCCTGAGTCCCCTGCAGGAACATCTCCGAAATATTCGGCGCGCGGATGTCGCGCGAGCGGCCGACGCGCAGCCGGAGGCCGACGTCTACCAACGGCTCGTAGGTCAGGCCGACCTTCCAGCTCGTCACGCCGCCGCTCGTGCTGTAGTCCGTCCGCCGCGCCGCTGCGTTCAGGTCGAGCTCGTTCGCCCATGCTGCGTCGCGCAGCAGCGGCATGGAGATCTCGGCGAACACCTCCCATAGGTCGTAGGAGCCCGCAATGGGCTGCGGGTTGCCGCGATCGAAGCCGCCGAGCTGGCCGTCGAGCGACATCGGGAAGCCGAGGTACCCGCCGGTAAACTCCTTGGTGGACGCCGAGATCGGGTCGACCGTCTGCACGCTCGACTCATCGCGGTAGCCCACGCCGAAAGCGGCCAACAGCGGCCCCGCCCAGGCGTCCACCAGCGGCCCGGCGGCGCTGACCTCGAGCACATCCTGCTCGACGGTCAGCCATTGCTCGGATCGCGACAGAACGTAGTCGAGCGCTTGCCGCGACGGCGAGCCGTAGCCGAACAGGTTGATCGGCACGCAGCCGTCGTCCGGGAAGCTCAAGGTCGAGCGGCAGACGATCCGACCTGTCGCGGGATCTACGACCGCGTCGGCCGCGCGGTACTCGCGATTGACGATCGGATTATTGAGCGTGTGCTCGAAGAAGCGGTTCTCGCCCGTCTGGTAGTAGCCGTTCAATGTCCACTCGCCGAGGGTCGCGTCGAAACCGACCGCGAACTGGCGCGTGTTGTTCTTCGCTTCGACGGTCAGCTGGCCGAAGTCGTAGTCATAGCGATTCAACGGGAATGAATCGATGCCCTCGTCGATCATTCGCTGGCGCAGCGACTCCGGCAGGAACGCATTATCGACCTGGATGTTATAGCCTGATGTGAGTCCCTGCCATGGCGCGGTGCTCGCGTAGTAAGCGCTTGCCTGCGCGGAGAGGACCTCGGCGAAGACGGTGAAGTTTCGATTGATGTCGTACGTCAAATGCGCGAAGCCGGTCGCGCGGTCCACCGCGGGCACGACCGGGAAGTAAGAGCCGACGTCCGGCAAGTAATAGGGGCCGGCACCGGCGCCGGTGCCGCCGATCATCGTGTTCGCGGTCCGCTTCTCGCCGTAGTGGAAGGGTAGCGGTACGCCGCCGACGCCGAAGTGGGTGCCGGCGAGCGGGCCCGACGGAATCATGCCGCCGCCGGTGAACAGCGCGGAATTGACGCCGCATTCGAGGATGAACTGCGGCGGGCCGTCCGGGTTCGCGATCCGCGCGCAGGATTGGTGCCAGTCGCGGTCGGCGAACGCCTTGACGCCGTCGTTGTGATAATAGTCGGCGGCGAAGACGACATGAGCGCGTTCGCCGAGCTCCGTTCCGGCGCCGAAAGACACCCGGGCGTTGCCCGCGTCGCCGTGCTCGGAGAGACCGCCCTGCACTGTGCTCTTGATGCCCGTGAAGGTCTTGTCGAGCACATAGTTCACGACGCCGGAGACCGCGTCGGAGCCATAGGCGGCCGAGGCGCCGCCGGTCACGATCTCCACGCGCTGCACGAGCGACTCCGGCAGCAGGCTGACGTCGAATACGCCGTCGGTGCCGGAGGGCACGACCCGCTTGCCGTCGAACAGGATCAGGGTGCGCGTCGGTCCGAGATTGCGCAGCGTCATGAAGCTCTGGCCGACGTTGCCGGTCGTGCCGACGCCGGTCGTCGCCGGCTGCTGCGAGCCGCGAAACTGCGGCAGCTGATTCAGCGAGTCGACCAGCGACGTCGGGGCCGCGAGGTTGAGCTCCTCGGACGAGACGACCGTGACCGGCGTCGGCGCCTGAAAGCCGTTCGTGATGACCCGCGAGCCCGTCACGACCACCTCTTCGACCGGCTGGCCGAGGGCATGTGGTGATGCGGCGCAGGCGCCGAGTGCCGCTGCCACGGACAGCATAATACGGCGGTTCACCGGGCTCATCGCGAGCCCTTCGTCGCGCCCTGCGCTACCACGTTTCTTCATTGGTCTTTAACCTCATCCTCAAGGTGGGGTACACAACGGACTTGCCGAGTGATCAGGGCTGTCTCTCTGGGTCGTCCCGACGAGAGAAGCGGCTACTGCCGACCCGCGCTTGAGCACGCCCGGTGACGCGCGTCGGCGGCGCTTGACGGCCGGCTCTGCGGCTGTGGCGTTTGCACTACATGGCGGTGTGGCCAGCTCTGGGGTGATCGCGGCTTGCAGTTGTTTCAGGCGCACACTATTACCATGGTGCCGAGCACGGCGCCAGTCACCTGCGGCCCAGGTAAGTGGCAGTCATACGACACGGCGGCATGACTGCGTGGAGGAGAATGATTTGAAGCTGCTTGCGCCTCCGGGCCTTCCGGCCACTCTTGCGAGCCGGTTTCGGCACGTCGCGGAGCGTCTCGACGAAGTCCCGGCCGTTCTGCCGGACGACCTCGCCGCCGACGCGGCGCGCGTGGCGGTCGTCAGCGACTTCGTCATCGCGGTGCTGTCCCGCTACCCCGCCGCGCTGCTCGAACGGCTCGCCGACGGCTCGGCGCTCGATCCGGCGCAGCTCGCATCTCGACTCGACCTGGCCGGTCTCCGCGATGCGGAGGCGGCCACGACACTACGCCGCGTTCGGCATGTCGAGCTTGCGCGACTCGCTTGGTTGGATCTCGCCGGGCGCTGCTCGATCGAGCAAAGCCTGGCCGATCTTTCGGCTTTGGCCGACGCGCTGATTCGAGCTGCGCTCGAGCACGCCGCCGCGCTCCTCGAGCCGCGCTTCGGCCGTCCGATCAATGCGCAGGGCCAACCCGCGCCGCTGCTCGTCCTCGCGATGGGCAAACTCGGTGGACGCGAGCTCAACTTCTCGTCGGATGTGGATCTCGTCTTTCTGCAGCCGGACGACGCCCGCCTCGACGGCCGCAGCGCGGATATCCAGGAGTACTACCGCCGCCTCGCGCAATGGCTGATACGCCTGCTGGACCAGGTCACCGACGATGGTTTCGCGCTGCGCGTCGATACGCGCTTGCGGCCATTCGGCCAGAGCGGGCCGCTCGTCGTCGGTCTCCCGGCGTTCGAGGCGTATCTCGTGCAGCATGCCCGCGACTGGGAGCGCTATGCCTATGTCAAGGCACGGCTTCTGACCGGCGCAGCGTACGCCTCGGCCGTCTTCGACGAGATCCTGACGCCCTATGTGTTCCGCCGCTATCTCGACTATGGCGTTTTCGATGCGTTGCGGCAGATGAAGCGGCTCATCGAGCAGGAAGTCGCGCGCAAGGAGATGGCCGACCACGTGAAGCTCGGGCCGGGCGGAATACGGGAGATCGAGTTTATCGTGCAAGCGTTCCAACTCGTGCGCGGAGGCCGTGATCCGCGCCTGCGCACGCCGTCGCTGCTCGAGGCGCTGCCGTACCTGGCGACCGAGCGCGAGCTCGGCCCGGATGGCGTCGAGCGGCTCGGCACCGCGTATCGCTATCTGCGCCGCGTCGAGAATCGGCTCCAGGCGATGGACGATCGGCAGACCCACGTCCTTCCGATCGATCACGAGGCGCGCGCGCGGCTGGCGTTCGCGTTCGGCGCGGCCGACTGGGAGGCGTTCGCGACCGAGCTTGCCGCGAAACGCGCCGCCGTGGAGGAGGAGTTCGGACGCGTCGCATGGGAGGGCCGCAACCCGGGCCGGATCGAGAGCGAAGAGGCTGCCGAGGCGTACCAGGCGTGGGAGTCGGGCGACGTCGCCGTCGTGCTGCGGGACACGCCGCTCGCCACGGACGAGAACGTCGCCCGCCAGCTCGCGGCGCTGCGCGCCGGCGGGCTCTACCAGCGGATGGACGAGCAGAGCCGGCGGCGCCTTGCCGCGGTCGTGCTCGGCACGATGCCGCTGCTCGCGGCGACGCCGCGGCCCGCCGAGACGCTGCAACGCGTGCTGTCGGTCTACCAGGCCGTATGCCGCCGCAGCGCCTATCTCGCTCTTCTCAACGAGAACAGGTCGGCGCTCGAGCGCCTCATTACGCTCGCGAGCCAGAGCGCGATGCTCGCGCGCCGGATTGCCGAGCACCCGTTACTGCTCGACGAGCTGCTCGATCCGCGCATTCTCGAGCAGCCGCCGACGCGCGGCGAGCTTGCGGAAATGCTCGAGCGGCGCATGGTGCGCAGCGGACCGGACCTCGAGACCCGCCTCGATGCGATGCGCGATTTTCAACGCACGGCGGTTTTTCGGGTCGCGATCGCGGACCGGCTTGGCCAGCTGCCGTTGATGAAAGTCAGCGACCGGCTCACGGACATTGCCGAGCTCGTGCTCGAGTTCGCCCTCGAAACGGCCTGGCATGAGCTCGTCGCGAAGCACGGTGTGCCGATGTACGGGGAGCGCCCGGATCTTCGCGAGGCCGGCTTTGCGGTCATCGGCTACGGCAAGCTCGGCGGTCTCGAGCTCGGCTACGGATCGGATCTCGATCTCGTCTTTCTGCACGATTCGACCGGCACTCATCAAGAGACCAGCGGCCCGGCGCCGATCGACAATCCGCGGTTCTTCTCGCGGCTGGCACAGCGCCTGATCCATTTTCTGACCCTGCAGACGAGCTCCGGACGGCTCTACGACGTCGACACCCGCTTGCGGCCGAGCGGACGGGCCGGTCTGATGGTCGCGAGTCTTGACAACTTTCGGCGCTACCAGCGCAACGACGCTTGGGTGTGGGAGCACCAGGCGCTGCTGCGCAGCCGTCCGCTCGCCGGCGCTGACGCGATTCGGGCGGCCTTCGAGGCCGAGCGGCGCGAGATTCTGACCGCGCACGTCGCGCGCGATCGGCTCAAGAGCGAGATCGCCCAGATGCGCGCGCGAATGCGCAACGAGCTCTCCGAAAGCGGACCCGGGCAATTCGATCTGAAGCAGGATCCGGGCGGGATCGCCGATGTTGAGTTCCTCGTCGACTACCTCGTGCTGGCCCACGCCGCCGATTATCCGGAGC
Organism: uncultured Gammaproteobacteria bacterium; assembly: GCA_964518995.1. Lineage (GTDB taxonomy): Bacteria > Pseudomonadota > Gammaproteobacteria > Steroidobacterales > Rariloculaceae > ZC4RG20. Next base: position 20,035 of record CAZFJU010000010.1, on the reverse strand, counting down.
TCGTCGAATATCCGGATAACATCCGGCAGATCGAGGCGCTCGCGGTCGTCGGTCTGTTGCCGGCCGCGCGTGCGGAACGGCTGAAGGAGGCCTACCTCGAGCTGCGCCAGCGGGTCCATACGCTCGCGCTCGACGAGCGGGGGCGCGTCGTCGACGCGGACGACCTTGCGGACGTGCAGAGCTTCGTGCGGGAATGCTGGGAGCGGGTATTCGGCTGAGCATCCTGGCGCGGCTCTCGTATAATTCCCGCTTTCCCGCAGTGCATGGAGAGCGACGGTGCGAGAGCGGCACGGCCGAGTCGAAGAAGAGTTGCAGCCCCCGAACGCAGAGCGCGTTTATACGGTGACGCGGGACGATCTGCCGCTGCACTGTCCGCTGCCTGAAATGTACCTGTGGAGCTCGCATCCCAAGGTCTATCTACCGATCGAGGCGGCCGGCGGCGTCGCGACCTGCCCGTACTGCAGCGCGACCTACCGGCTGGTCCAGGATTGACGGCGCTGCTCGGCCACATCAACCTCGCACACACTTTTCGCGGCGGCGAACGTCAGACGGAGATCCTCGTTCGCGGGCTCGCGGCGCATCTGCCTTGGCAGCGGGCGGTCGTCCGCGCCGGCCGGCCGCTTGCCGACCGGCTCGCGGGCCTCGCGAACGTCGAGGTCGTGCCCGTCAAGGGCCGGCTCGGCGCCGTCCGTGCGATCCGGGGGTGCGCACTCGTGCACGCACACGAAACCGGCGGCGCACAGGCAGCGTTCGTGCGCCACGCGCTGGCGAAAACGCCCTATGTCATCACCCGGCGCGTCGATAAGTTACCCAAGTCGGATCCATTCACGCGCGCAATGTATGTCCGCGCCGCGGCCATTGCCGGCTTGTCGAGCGCCGTGGTGCGGTGCCTCGAGCGCTACGACGGCACGCTTCAGCCGCGCCGTATTCCGAGCGCCGCGAGCGGCGTTACCAGCGATCCGGCGTGGGTCGAAGCGTTTCGTGCGCGCTTTCCAGGCAAGCTGCTCGTCGGGCATGTCGCTGCGCTCGATATCGAGCATAAAGGGCAGCTCATGCTCGTCGAGGCCGCCGCGTCACTCGAGCGGAAGCATCCCGAGATTCATTTCGTCGTGGTCGGCTCCGGGCGCGACGAGGAGCGTCTACGCCGCGCCGCCGCGCCGCTATCCAACATGACGTTCACCGGCTGGGTCGACAATGTCGCCGACTATCTTGCATCGTTCGATATGTTTGCGTTTCCGTCGAAGCACGAAGGGCTCGGCTCGATTCTGATCGATGCGATGCAATCCGGGTTGCCGATCGTCGCGACCTCGGTCGGCGGCATCCCGGATCTGATCGTCGATGGCGAGAACGGAACGCTTATCGACGAGGACGATTCGGCGGCGCTCGCACACGCGCTCGCTCGCTTGTCCGCAGACGCGGAGCTGCGACAGGCGATCGGGCACGCCAACCGGCTGCGCGCGCAAGAATTCCAACCGCAGATCATGACCGAGCGTTACCTGGAGCTTTACCGCGAGCTGATCCCGCAGCTTGTGCCGGAGCGGAGGGCCGAGACTTGATCCTTGTCACCGGCGGCGCCGGCTTCATCGGCAGCAACATCGTGCGAGCGCTCTGCGCGCGCGGCGAGGAGGTCGTGGTCGTCGACGATCTGACGGACGGCCGCAAGTTTCGCAATCTCGTCGACAGCGACATTGCGGATTACTGGGACCGGGACGCCGCGCTCGAACGCCTGCGCCGTTCCGCGGCGCCGCCGCGAGCGATCTTTCATCAGGGAGCCTGCGCCGTGACGACGGAGTGGGACGGCCGCTATATGCTGGACGTCAACTACCGCTATTCGGTCGACCTGCTGAATTACTGCATCGACGGCGGCGTGCCGCTGATCTACGCGTCGTCGGCCGCCGTCTACGGTAAGAGCTCGTCGTTCGTCGAGCATGATGCGGCGGCGGAGCGCCCGCTCAACGTCTACGGCTATTCGAAGCTGCTGTTCGATCGGCATGTGCGGCGCCGCTGGAACGAACGCCGAGCGCAGATCGCCGGCCTGCGCTACTTCAATGTGTACGGGCCCGGCGAGGCGCATAAGGGACGCATGGCGAGCATCGCGCTGCATCTTTCGGCGCAGGTTCGCGAAAGCGGCGAAGCCAAGTTGTTCGACGCCTGCGACGGCTTTGCAGCCGGCGAGCAGCGCAGGGATTTCGTGCACGTGGACGACGTCGTGCGGGTGAACCTGTGGCTGCTCGATAATCCGCAGGTTTCCGGCATCTTCAACGTCGGCACGGGGCAAAGCGCGAGCTTCAACGACGTCGCGGGCGCCGTGATCCGCTGGCACGGCCGCGGCGCGATCCGCTACATCCCGTTCCCTGAAGATTTGCGCTCGAGCTATCAAAGCTTCACCGAGGCGGATCTCGGGGCGCTGCGTGCGGCGGGCTGCCCGGTCGAGTTTCTCGCGGTCGACGCCGGCGTGCCGGCCTATCTCGACGCCCTCGCCAAAGACTCGTGAGCGAACGCTGCAAACTACTGATCGTCGGCCCTTCGTGGGTGGGCGACATGGTGATCGCGCAGACGCTATACAAGCTACTGCACGCGCGCGGCGCGGGCCCCGCCATCGATGTCGTCGCGCCGGCATGGTCGCTGCCGTTGCTGGAGCGCATGCCGCAGGTTGCGCGCGGCATCGAGCTCGCGGTGGGCCACGGCGAGCTCGCGCTCGGCCGGCGCATCCGTCTCGGTCGGCGTCTCGCGCGCGAACGCTACACGCGCGCAATCGTGCTGCCGCGCTCGTTCAAGGCCGCGCTCGTGCCGGCGTTTGCACGCGTGCCGGTGCGAACGGGATATCGCGGCGAAGCGCGCTACGGGCTCATCAACGATATGCGGCCGTTTGATCCGCAGCGGCTGGACCAGACGGTCAAGCGTTTCGTCGCCCTCGGTATCGAGCACGACGAGCCGATGCCGGCGGCGTTGCCTGCGCCCGCACTGGAGACGCAGCCGCTCGCCGAGTCCGCCGTCGCTGCGCGGCTCGGCCTGTCGCTCGATGCGCCGGCGGTGGCGCTGATGCCGGGCGCCGAGTACGGTCCGGCGAAACGCTGGCCGGTCGAGTATTTCGCGGCGCTCGCGGCACGCCTGGTCGCTGCGGGCCTTGGCGTATGGGTGCTCGGCTCGAAGAAGGAGCGCCCGCTCGGTGAGGCCATCGAGGGTGCGGACGGCCGCGGGCGGATCCGCAACCTATGCGGCGAGACGCGACTCGAGGAAGCCGTCGACGTGCTTGCGGCATCGACCGCCGCCGTGACCAACGATTCCGGGCTCATGCACGTCGCGGCGGCCGTCGGCACCCATGTCATCGCGCTGTACGGCTCGTCGAGCCCGGACTTCACGCCGCCGATGACCACGTCGAGAACGGTGCTGCGGCTCGGCTTGCCGTGCAGCCCGTGCTTCGAACGGACGTGCCCGCTTGGCCATTTGCGCTGTCTGCGCGAGATCGGGGTCGATGCTGTGCTCGCCGCGACGCTCGAGGCGATCTCCTCGCGGCGCGACGCGGAACGACGGCCGCTCAGGGAAATCACCACATGATCGAGGAACGCGTGGCGCAGGCTGACGACACGTTCGTCATCTATGATGCTGCACTCGCGGAGGACGAAGTGCTCCGCGTCTTCGATGGCGCGTACACGCAGCGCGAGGGGCGCCCGCTCGACGAGCGCACGGGCCGCGGCAGCGTGCGGATCATCGACCGCGGCGCCGAGCGGTGGGTGCTGCGGCACTATCATCGCGGGGGCGCTGTCGCGCGGCTCATCGAAGACCATTATCTATGGACGGGGCTCGACAGGGCTCGCTCGTTCCGCGAGTGGCGCCTGCTCGCGCGCTTGGCCGAGCTCGATCTGCCGGCGCCGGCGCCGGTGGCCGCAAGGGTCGTACGCCGCGGCTGGGCGTATCGGTCCGATATCGTCACGCGTTACTTGCCGGAGACGCGGCCGCTTTCGGCCTTCCTCGACGACGGATATCCGCTCGACGGCATCTGGCAGCGCATCGGCCGGATGGTACGCGCCTTCCACGATCACGGGGTGCACCATCCCGACTTGACGGCGCATAACATCCTGCTTGACTCGGGCGGGCGCGCATTTCTCGTCGATTTCGACAATGCGCGGTTCAGAGCGCCCGGGGGCTGGCGCGATGCCGGCATTGCGCGGCTCGAGCGCTCGCTCCGCAAGGTCGCGCTCGAGACCGGCAGCGCGTTCGACGAGCACGGCTGGCAGCAGCTCACGGCGGGCTATCGCGGCGTGTAAACGCTCGCGGCCGGCTGTTGCGGTGCGTGTAAACGATCGCGGCCGGTTATTGCGGCGCGTGTAGTCGCTCGCGGCCATCTCCTCGACGGTGCCGCGCTACGAGCCGGCACATCACAGGCTTTCATAGAGGTTCGGAAACGGCGCGGGCCGGCCCTTGAACCGCTTGTAGATCCATAGATATTGCTCCGGCACGCGGCGGATGTGCGCCTCGAGCAGCTCGAGCCATTGGCGAGCGTCGCGAACCCGGTCGTCGCTCGGTACGCCGTCGAGCGGCGGCAGGATCGTCACCTCATAGCCCGCTGTGCCCGGCAGGCGCTGGAACAGATACGGGACGACAACGGCGTTGCCGATCTTCGCGAGCTTGGTCATCGCGACATTCGTCAGCGCCGGCTCGCCAAAGAACGGCAGCAGCTCGCTTTGGTTGCCGAGATACGTCTGGTCGGCAATGTAGCCCACCGCACGGCCGCGTTTCAGGGCCCTGATCATGCCGCGCACGTCGTCCCGCGGAAACTGCTCGTCCACGAAGCGGCTGCGGCCGCGGCGGATCAGCATATCCATCATCGCATTGCGTTGCGTGCGGTACATGGAATCGATACCCGGCCACGCGTGGATGAGAATCGCGAAGCCGATCTCGAGCGGTGTGAAGTGCGCGCTGATGAGCAGCACGCCGCGGCCCTGCGCGCGTGCCCGGGCCAGGTGCTCGACGCCGTCGATGCGAATCAGCTCGCGCAGCCGGTCAACGGGAGCGAACCACGCGAGACCCATTTCGAACAACGAGATGCCGAGCGCGTGAAAGTGGTGACGGAGGAGCGCTTGACGCTCGGCGGCCGACATCTCCGGGAAGCAGGTGGCGAGATTGATTTCGACCACTTTGCGCCGTTTGCGCAGCAGCAGCCGCATCAAAGTGCCAATGGCCCTGCCGAGCGCGAGCTGCACTGCGAAGGGCAGCTTGGCCGCGAGCTTGAGAAGCCCGAGCGCGATCCATACCGGCCAGTAGCGGGGCGCCCGGAAGCGCGCGAGCGAAAACTCGTCGCCGCGCCCGCGCACGGCCGTGCCGGTATCGGCGGCGGGCCGATTTGGCTTGTCGGGCGGCGCCGTCATGCCGGCTGACGGACGGCCGCGTACACGTCGGGATAAGGGGCTGGCCGACCTTTGAAGCGTTGATGGATCCACCAATACTGCTCCGGGCACAGCCGGATGTAATCCTCGAGCATGTGGTTCAGCCGGGCGACGTCGGCCGCTGGATCGGCGCTCGGGAAACTATCGAGCGGCGGAAAGATGTCCACCACGTAGCGGGCTGCATCGCCAGGCAGCCGGCGGTAGAAATAAGGCAGCACGATCGCGCCGGTCCGGCTCGCGATGCGGCAAATGGCGGTGTTCGTCATGGCCGGCACGCCGAAAAAGGGCACCAGGCTCGCACCTTTGCTGCCGTAGCTCTGATCCGAGGCGTACCACACGACCGCGTTTTGACGGAGGTTGCGGTACATGGCGCGGACGTTGTCCTTCGAGAACGTCTCGTGCGCGCTGCGCAGCCTGCCGCGAGTCATGAAGCGGTTGATGACCGGGTTGCGCTGCATCTTGTACATCCCGGTGATCCGCGGGCAGAGCGGACGCAGCGCGGGGAAGTTGAACTCCATCGTCGTGAAATGCGCCGAGTACAAGATCACGCCGCGGCCGTTCTCCAGCGCTGCCTTCAAGTGCTCCTCGCCGCGGACCGTCACGCGGCGCAGGATCTCGTCGAGCGGCCCAAACCAGCCCATGGCCGTTTCCATGACCGACGCGCCGAGTGCTTCGAAATGCCGATCGACCAGGAGAGCGCGCTGCTCGGCGGACAGCTCCGGCATGCAAATCTCGAGGTTGCGTGCAGCGATGCGTCGCCGCTTGCCCATGACGCGCTGTGCCAGGCGCCCAAGCTGGCGGCCGATCGCGAGCTGCCGCTCCACGGGCAGCAGGACGACGGCCCGCATCATTACATAGACGACGCACGCGACGGCGTAGCGCGGAAGAGCGAGCGGCAGACTCCAAAAGCCTCGGCGTTCATTAGACATTGCGCGGTGCTGGGCAAAAAATCCTGGCCATTCTAGCAGGCTGTCGAAGACGCCTCTGGCGGCTGCGAGGCTGCCGCCCACTAGTGTCGCGGCGTGCAAATATCTTTACACTTGGGCGGCCGACGTGTCCCGTCGGCCGGGCTTCGACCCGAGATCGACGCCGAAATTCCGCCGCCGCCCGTCGCCCGTCGCCCGTCGCCCGTCGGAGGCTGACACGGCGCCGGCAGCGGCAAGGCCGGCTCGGGAAGGCGTCCGCCGCTTGGGCAGCGCACGGCGGGAATCAATACCGTTGGCGTCGGTCCAATGGCGTCCGAACAGAACGCGCCGGGAAGCACCGCCCGTTCACGGCGCTTGAAAAACTAACGATCAAGCCGCATTCAGTTCAGACAATTTTGAGCCTGGAGATCCGGAGACCCTATGAAGCGAATTATGTTGTTCGTGGCTACCAACGTCGCAGTGCTTGTCGTGCTGACGGTGGTCATGCAGCTGCTCGGTATCGAGTCGATTCTCAACGAGCAGGGCACCGAGCTCGATCTGCAGGCGCTTCTGATTTTCTCCGCGGTCATCGGCTTCGCAGGCTCCTTCATCTCGCTCGCGATGTCGAAGTGGTCTGCAAAGCGCCTGACCGGCGCCCAGGTCATCGAATCTCCGCGTAACGAAACCGAGCGGTGGCTGCTCGCGACGGTGCAGCGCCAAGCGCGCCAGGCAGGTATCGAGTGCCCCGAGGTGGCGATCTACGACGCCCCCGATGTCAACGCATTCGCCACCGGCATGAACCGCAACAAGGCGCTCGTGGCCGTTAGCACGGCGCTGCTCCATCAGCTTGACCGACGCGAGGTCGAGGCGGTGCTTGGTCACGAAGTCAGCCACGTCGCGAATGGCGACATGGTCACGCTGGCTCTGATTCAAGGTGTCGTCAATACCTTCGTCGTCTTCCTGTCGAGGGTCGTCGGTTTTATCGTGGACCGGGTCGTGTTCCGCACCGAGCGCGGCTACGGGCCGGGCTTCTACATTGCAACGATCGTGGCGCAGATTCTTCTCGGGATTCTCGCCAGCATGATCGTCATGTGGTTCTCGCGGCAGCGTGAGTTCCGGGCAGACGCGGGCGGCGCACGCCTCGCCGGCCGCGAGAACATGATCGCCGCGCTCGAGGGAATTGGGCGGGTGCACCGCCGGGACGACAGCGGTTTGCCCGAGTCGATGCAGGCCTTTGGGATCTCGGGCGGCCATATATCCGGTCTCAAGCGCCTGTTTATGTCGCATCCGCCAATCGAGGAGCGGATCGCCGCGCTGCGGAACGCCGCCTAGCGGCCTCCCGCAGCGGTCGGAGGGCTGGAGCCACGTGGTGCCGACGCCGCACGCCGTTCGCGATGTGGTCTTCGATCTCGGCGGCGTGCTGATCGATTGGGACCCGCGCTATCTGTTCCGCGACCACCTCGCCGGGGATCCCTTCGAGGTGGATGCGTTTCTGCGCGACGTCTGCACACCGGAATGGCACGCCGGGCTGGACCGCGGCGCGTCCTTCGCTGTCGAGACGCGAGCGCTCGCCGCGCGATTCCCGCAGCACGCCGGCTGGATCGGCGCCTACGGCAGCGGCTGGGCGCGGATGTTCGCCGGCAGCTTCTCAGACTCGGCGGCGTGCCTCGAACGGCTGGTAGGTCTCGGTTATCGGCTGCATGCCCTGTCGAATTATCCGGCCGAGCACATTCGCTTCCTCTATCGGCAATTTCCGTTCATGCGGCATTTCGAGACGGTCGTGCTGTCCGGGCTTCTGCGCTGCTCCAAGCCAGACCCGGCCATCTATCGCTACGTGCGCGCTCGAATCGGCGGCCGGCCGTGCCTGTTCGTCGACGACCGGCCCGAGAACGTTTCTGCTGCGGTCCGCGCCGGGATGCATGCGATGGTGTTCGAGCGCCCCCACGGGGTCGAGCAGCTGTGGGCACGACTCGGCGAAACCGCTGCGCCAGCCGTTGAATTCGGCGATTCATTTGCATAGAGTCCGAGCCCGATGAAGCCGTTCGCCGCCGACCGCTGGCTCGCCGTGCTCGCGTTGCTCCTGATGAGCGGCGTCGTCTTCGCGCAAGCCGCGGTGATTCGTCATCACGAGATGGCCGACCGAGTGCTCGTCGTCAAGTCCGAGCGCAAGCTCTACTTATTGAAGCGAGGCGAAGTGCTGCGGGAGTTCCCCGTCTCGCTCGGGCTTATGCCCGTCGGGCACAAGCAGCGCGAAGGCGACTATCGCACGCCCGAGGGACGCTACGTGCTCGAGTCACGTAATCCGTCGAGCGACTACTTCCTTTCGATCAAGGTGTCATATCCGAACGCCCAGGACCGTGCGCGCGCCCGCGCTGCCGGCGTCGACCCCGGCGGGCAGATCATGATCCACGGCTTGCCGAACCAGCCGCGACGAGACGAAAAGAGCTATTTCGGCTGGGACTGGACCGATGGATGCATCGCCGTCTCGAACTCGGACATGATCGACATTTGGTTGATGACCCAGGACTCGACGCCGATCGAGATTCGTCCCTGAGGTAAGTCCGGCGCTCCCGCAGCCCGGGCCGGGACACCGTGGACCAGCGAGGCATGATGACATGGACGCCACGATAGCGCCGGAGGGCGTTCTGCAAATCCTTTCCCGTGCTGAGGTCGACCAGCTCCGCGGAGCCGGCGGCGGCCGTCTGTACGAAACTTGGCGACAGTGCTCGCTTGCAGTGTTGAACTCTGGAGCCCAGGAGGACGACGTTCGCGAAATCCTGCTGCGCAATCGCGACTTCCGGATTCGAATCATTCCGCATGTCGGCGGAGTCGCTCTCGAGCTCAAGAATGCGCCGGAGCGGGCCTTCGTCGACGGCAAGATGATCCGCGGCATCCGCGAGCATCTATTCGCGGTGCTCCGGGACCTGATCTATGTGCACGGCGACGTGCTCAGCAATGATCGCTTCGATCTGTCGTCCTCTGCGGGCATCACCGACGCCGTGCTGCAGGTGCTGCGCAATGCACGAGTGCTGGCAGCGCAGACGGAACCGCGGCTCGTCGTCTGCTGGGGCGGCCACGCCATCAGCCGCGAGGAGTACGACTATTCGAAGGTCGTCGGCTATGAGCTCGGTCTGCGCGGGCTGGACATCTGCACGGGCTGCGGCGCGGGTGCCATGAAAGGGCCGATGAAAGGCGCCACGCTAGGTCACGCCAAGCAGCGGGTACGCAACGCGCGCTACCTCGGTTTGACGGAGCCGACGATCATCGCCGCCGAGGCGCCGAATCCGATCGTGAACGAGCTCGTGATCATGCCCGATATGGAAAAACGGCTCGAGGCCTTCGTCCGCCTCGCGCATTCCATCGTGGTCTTTCCAGGCGGGGTCGGCACCGCCGAGGAGATTCTATATCTGCTCGGAATATTGCTGAATCCGCGCAACGAGGACGTGGTCGTACCGCTGATTTTTACCGGTCCCGAGAGCAGCCGGTATTACCTGGAGCGGTTGCATGACTTCATCGGCGAGACGCTCGGCGAAGCGGCGCATGCCAAGTATCGAATCATTATCAACGATCCGCCCGGCGTCGCCCGTGAGGTTGCCGCGCGCCTCGAGACGGTACGCGCCGCGCGGGCGCATCAAGACGACGCGTATTTCTTTAATTGGCAGCTCGACATCGGCATCGACTATCAGCAGCCGTTTCACGCCACCCACGAGTCGATGGCGGCGCTGCAGCTGCATCGGGACCAATCGCTCGATCAGCTTGCGGTCAATCTGCGCCGTGCGTTCTCGGGCATCGTTGCGGGCAATGTGCGCGAGGAGGGCATCCGCCTGGTCGAAGAGCATGGCCCCTTCGAGCTTCGAGGCGACCCGACGGTGATGAACGCGCTCGATCGGCTATTGAATGACTTCGTCGCGCAGCGTCGGATGCGCATCTCGGATCCGTGCAACTACGTGCCGTGCTATCGCGTCGTGGATTGATTGAGACATTGGTTTCGTAGTTACGTTAACTACCCGCAACAGAATGATCCGGAAGAAGTTTTCGCTCATTCCGTCTGAGACTCAGTTCCTGGAGAAAACATCTCTGGGCGCGTAATTTTGCACGCCGTTGCTATCACCGAATCGATGCTGATGAGCGAGCAAAAAACTCCGCGGTTTCGTCCACCGCTCTATCACAACAAGACGGCCGCTGCGGCAGCTCCGACCGCTGTCGACGCGAAGCGCGAGTCCGCCAAAGAGCAGCAAGGGTGGGAGGCCTATCGGAAGTGGCTGACGCACGTCAGCGGCAAACCGCCGGTGCAGCGCTCACCGGTCGATCATTCGATCTATAGCTGGAAGGGTTATCAAAACTGGGCGGACAAGGTCCGCCAGTCCTGGAAGCCCGAGGAAAGCTGAGAAAAACAAAAATTGACAGCGGGAGTCGTCAAGCATGGATGCAGACAAGCACGGCACTGAAAATCCCTTTGCCCATACCGCCCGGTCGCTCGAATGGATCGTCTCCGCAATGGATGCGGCGCGATGCCACAAGGAAAAGCTGCGGGAAGCCATCGCATCGGCCGATCGCACTGCGAGCCCGCCGTCGCGACGGCGGTTTCACCTGACCGTCGTGCCCTCGTAACGCCCACGGCACCGGCATGGAGATCGTGCTGCAGTGGCTCGATGATCTGGACGATGTGGTGTTCAGCGTCATTCACGCATGGCCGCGTCCGGCGCGGGCTGCTGCAGCTCGGCGCCGCCGCCCTTCACGAACGTTGCGGTGTTCACGACGCGCGTCGAGCACGCAGCGCTTGAAAAATGGCCGCTGGCCCCTATCGTAGCCCGTACCTGAACAACCGGCGGGTACGGCCTCTAATGGAGACGACTGCTGCAACCACTCACGGCTTTCAAGCCGAAGTGAAGCAATTACTGCACCTGATGGTGCATTCCCTGTACAGCAACAGGGAGATTTTTCTTCGCGAGCTGATCTCGAACGCCTCGGATGCGAACGACAAGCTGCGTTTCGAGACGCTGGCCCGCCCGGAGCTCGCCGCGCAAGCTGCGAATCTCGAGATCGTCGTCACGATCGATCCGGAGGCAAAGACGATCGCGATCGCGGACCACGGTATCGGCATGACGCGCGACGAGATCGTGGAGCAGCTCGGCACGATTGCCCACTCGGGCACGCAGCGGTTCGTCGAGCGGCTGACCGGCGATCAACGCAAGGATTCGCAGCTCATCGGCCAGTTCGGCGTCGGCTTCTATTCCGCCTTCATCGTGGCCGACCGCGTCGAGGTCGAGAGCCGCAAGGCCGGCGAGCCGGCGGAGGCAGCCGTCGCGTGGATGTCCGACGGGAAAGGCGAGTTTACGGTCGAGGGTCGAGTCAAGGCCGAGCCGGGCACGGTCGTCAAGCTGTTTGTGCGTGACGATGCCCAGGAGTTTCTCGACCCGCTGCGGGTCAGAACGCTGATTCGGAAATACTCCGACCACATCGCGTTCCCGGTGAGGCTGGTCGCCGGCGACGGCGAGCCCGAGGCGGTCAACCAGGCGAAGGCGCTGTGGGCGCGTCCGCGCGCCGAGATCACGGAATCCGAGTATCTCGAGTTCTACCGGCATGTCTCGCACGATCTCGGCGAGCCGCTCGCGTGGACCCATAACCGTGTCGAGGGTCGGCGCGAGTATACCTGCCTGCTCTATCTGCCGGCCGCCGCGCCGTTCGATCTGTGGAATCGCGAAGCACCGCGCGGGCTCAAGCTGTATGTGCAACGCGTTTTCATCACGGATGCCGCGCCGCAATTCCTGCCGTTGTATCTGCGTTTCGTCCGCGGCGTCGTGGATGCGAGCGACCTGTCGTTGAACGTCTCCCGCGAGTTACTGCAGGAAGATCCGCATGTCGGCGCAATCCGCTCGGCGCTGACGAAGCGCGTTCTCGATATGCTCGAACGTCTGGCGAAAGACGAGCCGGAGAAGTTCAAGGTGTTCTGGCGGGAGTTCGGCGCCGTATTCAAGGAGGGGCTGGCCGAAGATGCCGCGAACCGCGAGCGCATTGCGGAGCTATTGCGCTTCACGAGCACGAGCTCGGAAGGAGACGAGCAGGACAGGAGCCTCGCGGCCTATGTCGAAGCTGCGAACCCCGAGCAGGAAGTGATCTATTACTTGCTCGCGGACTCGCCAACGGCGGCGCGTTCCAGCCCGCACCTCGAGGTGTTCAGAGCTCGCGAAGTCGAGGTCCTGCTGTTGACAGACCGCCTCGACGAGTGGGTTATGCAATTTCTGAGCGAGTATCGCGGCAAGTCGTTCAAGGAGATCGCGCGCGGGTCGATCGATCTTTCGAAGCTCGGCGCGCAGCCCGCAGTGCAGGCCGAGCGGAGCAACGAGAGCAAGCATCTGCTCAAGCGGATCAAGCGAGTGCTGCGCGAGCGCGTGCAGGACGTGCGCTTCAGCGATCGGCTGACCGAATCGGCCGCTTGTCTCGTGCTCGGGGAAGAGGACCTCGGCCGGAGCATGCGCGAGCTGCTGAAGGCAGCCGGGCACGATGCGCCCGAGCTCGCGCCGAGCCTCGAGCTCAATGCGGGGCATGCGCTGATCAAGCGGCTCGAAGGAGAGCAGGACGAGGCGCGTTTCGAGCGCCTTGCCCTGTGGCTCTTTGATCAGGCGGCGCTCGCGGAGGGCCGGTCGCTCGATGACCCGGCGTCGTTCGTGAAGCGTTTGAACGAGCTGCTCGTCGAGCTCGGCAACACGCCTACGGCGTGATGTGACGGCCGTGAGGCCCAGCAGCGGCCCGTAACGCCTGGCGGCCGGCGGGCGCTGCATCCATCCGGCGCGGGCAGCCGACCGCGCCTGCTTGCGCTAACATGGGTGCATAGCAAAGGAGGCGGCTCATGAAGGAACAGGATATTTCCCGCGAGGAGCTGAAACGCAGGCTCACGCCCGAGCAGTACCAAGTGACCCAGCAAGGCGGAACTGAGCCGCCGTTCACGGGCGAGTACTACGCCAACGAGGCGACCGGCGAATACCTCTGCGTCGTCTGCGGCGAAGAGCTGTTCAGCTCGGCTGCGAAATACGATTCGGGCACCGGTTGGCCGAGTTTCTTCGAGCCCACGCGGGCCGATACGGTCAGCACGCACGAGGATGATTCGCTCGGCCATCGGCGCGAGGAAGTACGGTGCGCGCGGTGCAATGCGCATCTTGGTCATGTCTTTCCCGATGGGCCAGAGCCCACCGGGCTCCGATATTGCATCAATTCGGCAGCGCTTTCGTTCAAGGAAAAGCCGTAGTGTGCGGCCGGCGCGTTTCTTGCACGCGATAAGCGGCAGTCGCGCTTGGAGTCAGACATGGGCCAGCGGTATCAAGGCGTCGATGCGAGCGTTGAATCGGAGCATGCCACGGTGCTGCTCGCCTATGTGCTGCATCTAGGCGGAAGCATCGCCGCGGTGCCGAGCCTCATCGGGTTGTCGTTGAACTACCTGAAGCGCAGTGAAGCCGATCAGGCGCTAATGACACATCACGTGTGGATGACTCGCACGTTCTGGTGGGCGCTGGCGTGGCTCGTGCTCGGGGCGCTTACCACGGCGGTCTTCGTTGGCTGGCTCGTGATCGGGATCGTCTGGATATGGTATGTCTACCGGCAACTGCTCGGTATGATCCGGCTCGCGAACGGCGAGTCGATGGCAGTTCCGGCACGCCCAGCGCGCTCCGGCGCTGCTGATCTCGCGGTTACAGGGCGCTAGTGACCTCGCCGGCAGCTACTTCGGAGACGTATGTCGTGTCCGGGCCGGCGGGTCCGCTCGAGACGCTTGTCGAGCTGCCCGATGTCGCGCCGATCGCCGTGGCCGTGGTGTGTCATCCGCATCCGCTGCATGGCGGCGCCATGACCAATAAGGTGGTGCATACGCTTGCGCGCGCATTTCGCCGCCGCGATGCCGTCTCTGTGCGGTTCAATTTCCGCGGAGTCGGCGAATCGGCCGGCACGCATGCCGGCGGACCGGGCGAGCGAGAAGACGCGCTCGCGGTAGTCGGCTGGGCCCGGGCGACGTATCCCGGGCTGCCGCTCTATCTCGGCGGATTTTCATTCGGTGCGGGCATCGCGGCGAGCATCGGGGCCGAGGTGGATGCTGCCGTGCTGGTGACGGTCGCGCCGCCGGTGCCGCGGCTTGCGGAAACTTTACAGGCGCCGGCCGCGCCGTGGCTCATCGTGCACGGCGCCGAGGACGAGCTTGTGCCGGTCGAGGACGTTCGCGTCTGGCACGAACGGCGGGTGCCGCATGCGAAGTTGGTTGTGATGGATGCTGCGACGCACTTCTTTCACGGTAAGCTGGCGGAGCTGCTCGAGCAGGTCGCAACGTTCGTCGCCGACGCCTCATCATCCGCTAACGGTGCGCCGCACGCGAGCTGAGGCCGACGCCGATGTTGAAAGCGTTGTCGGACATGCTCGAGCGGGCCTTCGGTGAACGATCGACCGATGACCCGGACGGGGAGTCGGATCGGCGTCACGCGGTTCAGCTTGCCACCGCGTTGTTGCTTGTCGAGGTCGAGCGGGCGGATTTCGCCGAGGATGTCACCCAGCGCGCGGAAACGCTTCGATTATTGCGCGAGCATTTCGGGCTGTCGAACGAGGAGACGGCTCTACTTGTCGAGCAGGCCGCGCAGACCGCCGATCACGCTGCGTCTTTGCATGCCTTTACGCGCCGGCTGCATGAGGCGCTGAGGTACGACGAGAAGCAAGCGATCGTCGAGATGCTATGGAAGGTTGCGCTGGCGGACTCGCAACTCGATAAGCATGAAGATCATCTGGTGCGGAAGATTGCGGATCTACTCTATATTTCGCACAGCGATCTGATCCGGATCCGCAATCGCGTCAAAGACGCCACGCACCGCTGAGGGCGGCTCGTCGCAAAATAGGCGGAGCGCGCGCGGCGCGGGCGTTCAGCCCTCGACGAAAAACTGCTTCATGAAGCGCACGTTGAACCGGCTCGATTCGTTGATCGGCGTGGCGTCGACCGTGAAGATCAACGTTTCGCCGTCCATGATGCTCGTTTCGCCGATGTAGTAGACCGCCGTGCCTTCCTTGATTTCCCGCACATCGATGTTCCTGAACTGCCCGTTCAGGTTGATCGCGGACGCGGACACGCTGCCGGTGACGGGGGTACCCATCGTGCCTTCTTCCTTACGCAGCATGCTGACATTGAGTATCGCGCGGTTTCGGCTCCGGACGATACCGTATTGCCGAGCGACGTCCTCGGTGAGCTGGTCCGTGACGATGGCGTTGAAGTGGAGCACGTAGTCGCCGAAATCCTTGGCGCTCTCCGTGCTGGCCAGAACGGCGTCAGCGCCGCCCGGTTGATTTTGCGCCACTGCCGTCGGGGCGGTTTGCTCACAGCCAGATAGCAAACCCAGGGTGCTGACGAGCGGCAGCAGGTAAGCGCGTTGGATCGCAATCTGAATCATAGGATTCTCCTACAGTCGCCGGCCCCAATATACCCGATTTCGGGTGGCGCGCGACCCGGCACCGAAAGGTTCGCCGCCGAGCTATCTCAGGTACGGTGCCAACGGCAATGCAATCGAGACGGCTTGCAGCAGAATTAGCACGAGCAGCGGGCTGAGATCTATCCCTGCGATCGGCGGCAGAATTCGTCGCGCCGGAGCGAGTATGGGCTCGACGAGATCTCCGAGCAGGGCGCCGATCGGCGTATAGCGGCCCTGCCCGACCCAGCTCAGGATCACATAGACAAAGATCGCGATGGTGTAGAACCAGATCGTCAGGTTGACGAGCCGCAGCACGACCAGAACGATGAACCGGCCGGGCGGAACCCGATCGCCATAGAGCCAAAGCAGGATCAGGGTCGCGAGCGCTTCGAGCGCGAGCAGCAGGATCAACGTAGGCAGATCGATGCCCCGGGCTGACGGCAGCAGCCGGCGGGCGGGCCGCACGAGCGGATTGGTGACGCGCAAGATCACCTCCGCGAACGGATTGTGAAAATCGGCCCGCGTCCACTGCATGATAAAGCGCAGCAGGAACGTGAGCACGTACAGGTCCGTGAGAGTCTTGACGATGAAAATCAGCGCGTTCTGCATGCCGTGAATCCAATAGGGCCCGCGGAACGATAGCACGCGATCGACGGCGGCGTCGGCCTCGTCAATCGTCTCGCGCGCCGAAAATCGCGGTGCCGATACGGACGCACGTCGAGCCGGCGGCGATCGCCGTCTCGAAGTCTCCGGACATGCCCATCGAGAGGGTATCGAGCGGAATGCCGCGCGCTTCGAGGTCCCCCGCGAGCGCGGCGAGCCGCTCGAAGTGGGCACGATCGGCCGCGCGCGTGCGATCCGCGGGCGGGATGGTCATCAGGCCGCGCAACGCCAGCTTGCTCATGCCGAGCACCGCCGTCGCCAGCGGTTCGACGTCCTCGGGTGCGACGCCGCCCTTCTGCGGCTCGCCCTCCAGATTGACTTGAATGAGGACGTTCAACGGCGCCGCGAAGTGCGGCCGCTGCTCGGCGAGCCGCCGCGCGATTCGCTCTCTATCGACGGTGTGCACCCAGTGGAACTGCTCGGCGATGAAGCGGGTCTTGTTGCTCTGGATGCGCCCGATGAAATGCCAAGTGATATCGAGGTCGGCAAGTGCTGCGCATTTCGCCTCGGCTTCCTGCGCGTAGCTTTCGCCGAATTGGCGTTGTCCAGCGAGATATGCGAGTCGAATCGAGTCGGCCGGTTGTTGTTTGCTGACGGCGACGATCGTCACCTCGTCGGCGCCTCGGCCTGCGCGCTCGGCGCTGATGCGAACGCGTTCGCATACCGAGGACAAATGCTCCGTGAGATCAGTCACGCTTTGTCGACGCTGCTCTCTATAGTATGAACGCCGCGCGTCCGCCTCCGGATAGGAGCCGGTGTCCGCTCAACCAAGGACCAGTATGGCTGCCGTAGATATCGCTCAGCTGCTCGCTTTCGCCGTCAAGAACAACGCCTCCGACTTGCACCTGTCTGCCGGTGTGCCGCCGATCATCCGCGTGGATGGCGACATCAAGCGAATCAACATGCCACCGCTGAAGCACAAAGAAGTGCACAGTATGGTGTATGACATCATGAACGACAAACAGCGGAAGGATTTCGAAGAGTTCCTCGAGACAGACTTCTCGTTCGAAATCCCGAAGCTCGCGCGTTTCCGCGTGAATGCATTCAATCAAAACCGCGGTTGTGCTGCGGTATTCCGCACCATCCCTTCCGAAATACTCACCCTCGACGATCTGGGCGCGCCGCGCATTTTCAGGGACGTTTCGCTGCACCCGCGTGGGCTCGTGCTCGTTACCGGGCCTACCGGCTCCGGCAAGTCGACCACGCTCGCCGCGATGATCGACTACGTCAACGATAACAAACCCGATCACATCATCACGATCGAGGATCCGATCGAGTTTGTGCACGAGAGCAAGAAGTCGCTGATCAATCAGCGTGAGGTGCACCGCGATACGCTCGGGTTCAGCGAGGCGCTGCGCTCGGCGCTTCGCGAAGATCCCGACGTGATTCTCGTCGGCGAAATGCGCGACCTCGAGACCATTAGGCTGGCGCTCACGGCGGCGGAGACGGGTCACCTGGTGTTCGGCACGCTGCACACGAGCTCCGCGGCCAAGACGGTGGACCGTATCGTCGACGTCTTCCCTGCGGCCGAGAAGGAAATGGTGCGCAGCATGCTTTCGGAGTCTCTGCGTGCCGTGATCTCGCAGACGCTGCTGAAGCGCGTCGGCGGCGGGCGCGTCGCGGCCCACGAGATCATGATCGGCTCGCCGGCCATTCGAAATCTGATTCGCGAAGGCAAGATCGCGCAGATGTACTCCGCGATCCAGACCGGGCAGGCGCAGGGGATGCAGACGCTCGATCAGAACCTGCAGGAGCTCATGTCGAAGGGGCTGATCACGAAGGAAGAAGCGCGCTTCAAGGCCGTGATCAAGGAGAACTTCTGATCGCCGGCAGGCCCATGCGTGCGGGAGGCAGCAATGGAACGTGATCAAGCCGTCAGGCTGACGCAGAATCTGCTGAAAAAGATGGTCGAGCAGAACGGCTCGGACCTGTTCATCACCGCCGACTTTCCTCCGGCGATGAAGATCGATGGCGGAATCAAGCCGTTTGCGGACAAGCCGCTGACGGCGGCGCAAAGCTCGTTGATCGTCCGTTCGATCATGAACGACAAGCAAGCGAAAGAGTTCGACGCGACGAAAGAATGCAATTTCGCGATTGCGCCGCAGGGCATCGGCCGATTTCGAGTCAGCGCGTTCGTCGCCCAGGGCAACGTCGGCGCCGTGATTCGCCAGATCGTAACGAGAATCCCCACGTTCGAGGATCTCGACCTGCCGCCGCAGCTGAAAGAGGTTGCGATGACGAAGCGCGGGTTATGCCTGGTGGTCGGCGGCACGGGCTCGGGCAAGTCGACAACGCTCGCAGCGATGATCGGCTACCGCAACGAGAACAGCCGCGGGCACATCATTACGATCGAGGACCCCGTCGAGTTCGTGCACACGCACCGCGGCTGCGTGGTCACGCACCGCGACGTCGGTGTCGACACCGAGAGCTGGCACAACGCGCTGAAGAACACGCTGCGGCAAGCGCCGGATGTGATCATGATCGGCGAGATTCGTGACCGCGAGACGATGGAGTATGGCATCCAGTTTGCTGAGACCGGCCACTTATGCGTCGCGACGCTGCACGCGAACAGTGCGAACCAGGCTCTCGACCGCATCATCAACTTCTTCCCGGAAGAGCGTCGGCAGCAATTGCTGATGGATCTTTCGCTGAACGTGACGGCATTGATCTCGCAGCGGCTGATCCCTCGCGAGAACGGCATGGGGCGAGTCGCAGCCATGGAAATCATGCTCACGTCGCCGCTGATTCGCGACCTGATCTTCCGCGGCGACGTGACGTCCATCAAGGAGATCATGGCGAAGTCGAATCGCCAGGGTATGCAGACGTTCGATCAGGCCTTGTTTGCGTTGTATGAGGACGGAGTGATCTCGTACGACGAGGCGATTCGCACCGCCGACTCGCAGAACGAGCTGCGCTTGCGTATCAAGCTGCAGAGCAAGCGGGAAGCGGCCGGAGAAGCAGAGCAGGGTCAGAGCTTGAGCCTGATCGAGGAGGAACGCGCCACGAGGCTTTGAAGCCGTCGCGGCAAGGGCTGGCCCGCGGCGAGGCGATATGCGCCGTGGTCTAGCGCGCGCCAAGTGTTGGTTTCAATGATCGGCTCGCGCATGAGATGAACGTCAAGCCGCTTTTCAAACTAATGGTGGACAAGAGAGCGTCGGACCTCTTCTTCACCACCTACGCGCCGGTAATGATCAAGATCGAAGGCAAGATCATGCCGGTCAATCAGCTGGAGCTGTCGCCGAAGATGGTCCGGCAAGCTGCGCTCGAGCTTATGGATGAAGCCCAGCTCGAGGCGTTCACGCGCGATCTCGAGATCGACTTCGCTATTTCCGAGCCCGGCCTCGGGCGTTTTCGCGTGAATATTTTTCATCAGCGCGGCAATGTGGCGATGGTCCTGCGGTTCATTACGCCCGACCTGCCGCAGCTCGACCAGCTCGGTGTGCCGGAGATCCTCAAAGACCTCGTGATGCTGCGCCGGGGTTTGCTGCTGATGGTCGGCGCGACGGGCTCGGGCAAGACGACGACGCTCGCAGCGATGATCGACCATCGCAATCGTCACTCTGCATCGCACATCATCACGATCGAGGATCCGATCGAGTTCCTGCATGCGAACCAGAAGTCGATCGTGAATCAGCGGGAGATTGGC
>CAZFJU010000009.1:0-37224 GCA_964518995.1 uncultured Gammaproteobacteria bacterium | reverse complement strand
CTAGAGAGCGAAGGCTCTGAGCCCCATCGCGAAGGTACGCGCCTCATCATCGCGAGCCACAGCTGCGACGTTGTGGCTGTAAGTCCCCTAGAAACTACTGTGGACGTCTTTCCGGCTGTTCCCGTTCCTGAATCCACCGGCCTTCAGCATTACGGCGGCGGGCGGGACGCGCGGCGCCTAAGGCTCCACGTTCAAGTCGAGGGTAAAGCTGGGATTTACGAGCTCGTGGCGCCGCATCGATTTTCGATAGGTCGCGAGCTCCTCGAAACCTATCTCCCGGATGCAGATGCGAACCTGAATGAGGACGGTTTGTTCCATCTAGAGCAGTGGCTAGCCAGCCGCTACAAGCGCCGGACGCTACCGGATACATTCGCTGATCGGCTGGGCAGCGAAGCTCAGAAGAAGCTCCGGAGAGCTATCGGGGGCGTCGCCGAGCACGTAGAGCACCTCCTGTTCTCCCTTTCGCCAGATTCTGAATTGGCAGACGTAGGATCCTCCTACAAGCTGCGGCTCGTGTTGCTCTGTAAGGGCGACAGCTTGGCAGATCGTCCAACCCGGGACCTTCTAGAGGGCGTCGCGGAGCAAATCAGGGACATTTTCGCCGCGAGGCGAGGGATCGTCGCCTCCGTGTTCCTCCACAGCGACAAGAGATTCAGCTGGGCCGAGTTCAAAACGTTCGGGACATGGGGCTTCGAAGACCTCAGCCGCGCTGGCTTGAGTCGCGGCCATTGACGGTAAACTCCCACATCACGTTTCTGCGTTACCAGAGCAATAGACGTACGCATTCTTGGGATGAAGTATACGAACGACATCGCGACCTTACGCGGGGAAGCACGCCCAGGAATTCGGCACACAGATCAAAGTCAAAAGAGGAAGGGGTACACGATCGATTGATCGTCATAGACGACTCAGATTGCTGGGTGACGGGCGGTTCCGTCAAACAAGCCGGCGAGAAGGTATCGCCACACGATGCCGCCGGTCCGACATACTTCGGCGTACAAACCGCGACCGTCAGTCGAGGTGTACGGCTTTTCCCTCGGGCTTCAGCGCCTTCAGGGAGGTGTCGGTCAACGCCATCGTGGTCTCCATATGTCCAAGTAGCGGTTCCGGCGAGCTGAGAGCCCTACTTGGACACATAAATCAATGGCTGTAGACCGACAGATCGGAGAAGACAAAGAAATCTAGTAACTATAGTAAGTTGACGGCTATCCAAAGCCTTCGGCAGACGCCCCTGGAACTGCCCCTATTTCCCGATGCAGAAATTGGCAAAGATCTCCCCGAGCAGATCGTCGCTCGTAAACGTCCCCGTCACGTCCCCAAGCGCGTTCTGCGCCTCCCGCAGCTCCTCCGCGCCGAGCTCGAGCGCCGACGTGAGCCGTCCGCGCGCGGCCTCGAGGTGTGCCGCCGCGCGCTCGAGCGCATCCAGGTGACGCCGCCGTGCGCTGAAGGTGCCGCCCGCGTCGCGGCTCCAGCCCGCTCGAGCCTTGATGTGGTCGGTCAGCAGCGTAACGCCGTCGCCGCTCAGCACCGAAACTCGCAAGCCCGAAAGGCCCGCATAGTCGAAAGCGCCCGGCGGTTCGCCGGTCAAGTCGATCTTGTTCAGCACGAGGGTCGGCGTCGACTCTGCACCGAGCTCCGCCCGCGCGGCCGCGGCGGCGCCTGCCGCACCTTCGCGTGCATCCATGAGCCACAGCACGAGGTCGGCGCGCGCGAGCTCACGCTGCGCACGCCTGACGCCTTCCGCTTCGATCGGATCGTCCGACTCGCGTAGCCCGGCCGTGTCGATCACGGTGACCGGCAAGCCGTCGAGCGATAGTTGCTCGCGCAGCGGGTCGCGTGTCGTGCCGGGGATCTGCGTGACGATCGCTGCATCGTAGCCGGCGAGCCGATTCAACAAGCTCGACTTGCCGGCGTTCGGCGGCCCCGCGATGACGACGATAACCCCGTCGCGCAGAATGCGCCCCGCGCCGGCTTCCGCCATCAATTCGCGCAGGCTCGTCAGCAGCTCTTCCAATGACGTCTCGAGGGCGTCGGCCGCCGCTCGATCGATCTCCTCATCCGGAAAGTCGAGCCAGGCCTCCACGTGCACGCGAAGCGCCGTCAAGCCGGCACGGATCTGCTCGACGCGTGCGGAGAATGCGCCGTCGAGCGAGCGTAGCGCGGCCTTCGCGGCCGCCCGGGAGCCGCTGTCGATCAGATCGGCGACGGCTTCGGCTTGGGCGAGATCGAGCTTGTCGTTGAGGAATGCGCGCAGCGTGAACTCGCCCGGCTCGGCCGGCCGCGCGCCGTAGCTATACAGCGTCTCGAGCAGCCAGTCCGTGACGATCGCGCCGCCGTGCCCGTGCAGCTCGACGATGTCCTCGCCGGTATAGGACCGCGGCGCCGGGAAGTAGAGCACGAGGCCGCGATCGATGAGCGTGCCGTCCGGCGCGAGGAACGGCGCGAGCACGGCGCGGCGCGGCGACGGCGAGAGCCCGGTCAGACGAGTGACGATCGGCAGCGCGTCGGAGCCGGTGAGCCGGACGACGGCGATCGCTGCAGTTCCGGGCGCAGTCGATAACGCCGCGATCGTATCGGAGCGCTTCTGCACGTGCCCGCGTTCCGTCGCGGAGGGGCTCGTCGGCGTCACGGCGCCGGGCAGTTGCTTAGCCCTCGGCCGCAACGAGCTTGTTGATCCGCCATTGCTGGGCGATCGATACCAGCGTGTTGGTCAGCCAGTACAGCACGAGACCGGACGGAAACAGCGCGAAGAACACGGTGAACACGATCGGCATGATTTGCATGATGCGCGCCTGCATCGGATCCGGCGGGGCCGGATTGAGACGCGTCTGCAGGAACATGGCGGCGCCCATTAGCAGCGGCAGAACAAAATAGGGGTCTCGCGAGCTCAGGTCGTCGATCCACAGCATGAACGGCGCCTGCCGCATCTCGACGCTCTCGATCAGCACCCAGTAGAACGCGAAAAAGAACGGCATCTGCACAAGGATGGGCAGACAGCCCGCGGCCGGATTGATCTTCTCCTTTCGGTAGAGATCCATCATCGCGCTGCTCAAGCCTTGGCGATCGTCTTTGTAGCGCTCCTGAAGAGCCTTCATCCGCGGCGCAATCTTGCGCATCTTCGCCATCGAGCGGCCGCTGGTCGCCGTAAGCTTGTAGAAGACCAGCTTGATCAACAGCGTGACGATGATAATCGCCCAGCCCCAATTGCCGACGATGTCGTGGATCTGATCCAGCACCCAGAAGAGCGGCTGCGCGAGGATCGTCAGAAAGCCGTAGTCGACCGTGAGCACGAGCCCGTCGGCGGCTTCGCGCAGCTGTTCCTGCAGCTTCGGGCCGACGAACAACGTGAGGGCGAAGGTCTGTTGCATGCCCTCGGTCACCTGCTCCGCCTGCCCGACCGCCGTCACTAAATAGCGGGCATCCATCGCCGTGGCGTCAAACTGAAATGACGCGTCGGGCGGCGGAACGGCGGCCGCGAGGAAATGATGCTCGATGCCGGCAAGCCAGCCGCCGCGCACGGTCTGCGTCACCGGTTGTCGGCGCAGGTCGCCGACATCGAGCTTCTGGTAGGAGTCGCCGTCGTAAAGCACGGGACCGGTAAACGAGTAGCTATCCACCGACGTGAACGAACGGTCCGGCGGCTGGTGCAGCCGCTGCATGCGGGCGTACGGCGCGCCGCGCCAGGCCGCGTCGCCGGTATTCTCGAGCACGATATCGAGGCCGATCTCGTAGCTGCCGCGGCGAAACGTATAAACCTTGCGAACGTCGAGGCTGTCGTCGCCGACCCACTCGAGGGTGACGACCAGCTCATCCTGACCCGGAGCAAGCGTGTAGCTCGAGCTCTCCGCGCGCCATTGCGCGAGATGGGTCGGCCCCTCGCGGCTGCCAGCGGTGCTCAGGCCTGTCTGGAAGACCCACAGGTTGCCGGGCACGAAGTCGAGCAGTCGAACGACGACATTCGGCTGGTCTTTATCGACCGGATACTCGAGCAAATCGGCGCGGACGAGGTCGCCGCCCTGAGTGTCGATGACGAGATCGAGCACATCCGTCCGCACGGAGATCGGCATCGCCGGTGCGGCGACGGTCGCCGCGGGCGGATCCGCGGTGCTTCCAGCGGCCTCGAAGTCGTCCGTGCTGCTGGCGACCTCGGGGACGTCGTCCTGAGGCAGCACTAACTCTGTCGCGGGCGCCTGTGGGGTTTGCAGCGGCGCTCGGTCGCGTAGCCAGGCATCGTAGTTGAGCCACAGCATCGCGAACAGGGACAGCCACAAAAAGAGACGCGTGTTATCCATGACGTGCGCGTCCGGCTCTGCGAGCCAGCTTGTCGAATGCCGCGTCGAGGCTCGCGTGCAACGCCGCCGACGGCTCTGCGGCGGCGCCGGCGCGGGCCATGACGACAAAGTCTAATGCAGGCAGCGCCTTCCGGCGGAAGGCCTCGCGCGCAATCCGTTTCAGTCTATTTCTATCCACTGCCCGCTTCGCGGCTTTACGTGAGATCGCAAGACCGAGGCGCGCCACACCGGCATCGTTGGGTCTTGCGAGTATCGTGAAAAAGCGATCGGACGAGCGTACCGGATCGGCGAAGACTCGGCCGAATTCCTTGGACGTGCGCAGGCGCTGATGCGGCGTGAAGCCCGAGCCGACCAACGGGAAACGGCCGGCTTCAGACCGGCGTCAAGCGGGCGCGGCCCTTCGCACGGCGGCGCTTCAGCACAGCACGGCCGCCGCGCGTCGCCATTCGGGCGCGGAATCCGTGCGTGCGCTTGCGGCGCAGCTTGCTCGGTTGAAACGTTCTCTTCATGACGGTTCCGTACGCCCAGAAGCTGGGCGAAAGACGAGACTAAACAA
Source organism: uncultured Gammaproteobacteria bacterium (assembly GCA_964518995.1). Lineage (GTDB taxonomy): Bacteria > Pseudomonadota > Gammaproteobacteria > Steroidobacterales > Rariloculaceae > ZC4RG20. Next base: position 32,376 of record CAZFJU010000009.1, on the reverse strand, counting down.
AGGGATAGGGACTAGCTAGAGAACGCGAAACTTTACGCGCGGCCGGCAGGCCTGTCAATAGCCTGATGCACCGTACCCGCTGTGGATAACTTTCGATTGGCGTATTAGACTCCTGGGTCCGCGGGCGGCATCCGCCCCCTCATTTCTCTAAGCGTCTCAGCAAGAAGCTCAACCGTGGCAGATCAACCGCCGGCGCTTTCGTCCCTGTGGAAACAGTGCGTCGGGTCGTTGGAAAGCGCATTGTCGGAGCAACAGCTCAACACCTGGATCCGTCCGTTGCAGCCGGTCGAGGGCGGCGACGGGATCGTGAAGTTGCTTGCACCGAACCGCTTCGTGGTCGACTGGGTGCAGGCGCACTGCCTCGTCGAGATTCGATCCTGGTGGGCGGAGCATGCCGGCGCGCGTAGCGTGCAGCTCGAGGTCGGCAGCCGCCGTCGAGCGGCGGTTTCTGCGCCGTCCGCGGCGGCCGACCCGGAAACACGACCGGCTCCGCAGGTGCTCGGCAACCGGCTGAACGCCACGTTCACGTTCGACACCTTCGTCGAGGGGAAGAGCAACCAGCTCGCGCGCGCGGCCGCGACGCAGGTGAGCCAGAACCCCGGCACGGCCTACAATCCGCTCTTCATCTACGGCGGCGTCGGGCTCGGTAAGACCCATCTGATGCACGCCATCGGCAATGTGGTCCTGCAGCGCGACGCGAACGCCAAGGTGGCGTACATCCACTCCGAGCGGTTCGTCGGCGACATGGTTCGTAGCCTTCAACACAACACGATTGCCGACTTCAAGCGCACATACCGTTCACTCGACACGCTGCTGATCGACGACATCCAGTTTTTCGCCGGCAAGGAACGTTCTCAGGAAGAATTCTTCCATACTTTCAATGCGTTGATCGAAGGGCACCGGCAGATCGTATTGAGCTGCGACCGCTATCCGAAGGAGGTCTCCGGGCTCGAGGAGCGGCTCAAATCGCGTTTCGGCTGGGGGTTGACGGTCGCGATCGAGCCGCCGGAGCTCGAAACCAGCGTCGCGATTCTGATGTCGAAGGCGGCCGCGGAGCAGGAGCAGCTGCCCGAGGAAGTTGCGTTTTTCATCGCTCAGCGGATTCGTTCGAACGTGCGTGAGCTCGAGGGAGCGCTGCGGCGCGTGATGGCGAATGCGCGTTTCACCGGGCAGCCGATTACCCTCGACTTTGCGAAGGAGGCACTGCGCGACCTGCTGGCGCTGCAGGACAAGCTCGTCACCGTCGAGAACATCCAAAAGGCGGTCGCCGCCTATTTCAAGATCCGCGTGTCGGAGCTGCTATCGAAGCGGCGCAGCCGCTCGATTGCGCGGCCTCGGCAGATCGCGATGGCACTGGCCAAGGAGCTTACGACTCACAGCCTGCCTGAAATCGGTGACGCGTTCGGCGGCCGCGATCATACGACGGTGCTGCACGCCTGTCGGCGAATCAAGGCGTTACGCGAAACCGAAACCCGTGTGGCCGAGGACTACAACAACCTCTTGAGAACCCTGACGAGTTGACGTGCATATCCAGTGGATAACTTTCGTCCCCAATTTCGTCCACAGGCCATGCACAGCCGGGCCCGGCCTTGTGCACCCGGTTGTATAGCGGGTAACCTCATGACTTAGAAGCGGTTTTCGAGCTTCGTCATGGTTATCGACAAGCCTAATCGCAACAACAAAGAAAGATATATACAGGTAGATACTAAGATGAAGTTCAGCGCCCCGCGAGAATCGGTACTCAAACCGCTCCAGTCGGTCATCGGCGTCGTGGAACGAAAGCAAACGATGCCGATTCTGAGCAACGTGCTCCTCGTGGTGCGGGATGGGCTTCTCAGCGTCACGGCCACGGATCTCGAGGTCGAGCTGGTTGCGGAAACGAGCATCGATGAAGGGGTGAATGGCGAAATCACCGTACCGGGGCGAAAACTTCATGATATTTTTCGCGCGTTGCCCGATGGCGCACGGGTCGAAACGACGCTGAGTGGCGAACGCTTGACCGTGAAAGCCGGCCGCAGCCGCTTCACGCTGTCGACGTTACGTGCCGGCGATTTTCCGACCGTGGACGATATCGCAGCACAAGAGCTGCTCGAGATCGATGCGACGGCATTGAAGCACTTGCTGAACAAAACCCAATTCTCGATGGCGCAGCAGGATGTTCGGTACTATCTGAATGGCTTATTGCTTGAGACTGACGGCGCGCGGCTTCGCGGCGTGGCTACGGACGGACATCGGCTCGCGTTGGCGGAATTGACGTTAGAAAACCCGGCTCGCGAGAACAAGCAGCAGATCGTGCCGAGGAAGGGTGTCGTGGAGCTGAGCCGGTTGCTTGACGAAGGGCGCATTCAGCTATTGCTTGGCAAAAGTCACGTTCGGATCACGCTCGATGGGCTACGGTTGACCTCGAAGCTGATAGACGGGCGCTTTCCAGACTACAGCCGCGTGATCCCCGCGACGCCGGCGAACGTCGTGATCGCCGAGCGTGCGTTGTTGCGGCAAGCGCTGCAGCGCGCGTCGATACTGTCGAATGAGAAGTATCGCGGCGTACGATTGACGCTGGGCGAGAACACTGCAGTCGTCGAGGCGAATAATCCGGATCAGGAAGAGGCGGTCGAGACGATCGAAGTCGAATACGCCGGTGCTCCAATGGAGATCGGCTTCAACGTCAACTATTTGCTTGATGCGCTCGGTGCGGTCGAGGGAGAGCGAGTGCGGCTCGGCGTCAGCGACGCCAATTCGAGCTGCTTGATCACTGGTGACGACGAGACCACGCGATTCGTCGTCATGCCGATGCGCCTCTAGGCCGCTTGGATGCCCGGAGCAACCACGCCGGGCGACGCAAGACGCGCCGCAGAGAGCTGCCTCGGGTAGCGGCGCGGGCGCGGCTGAAGGTCAGTGCATGCCGCTGGAACGAATTCGAGTCGACGGCGTCAGGATCCTCAAAGACGTCGATTGTCGCCTTCACCCCACCTGTAACTACTTTTTTGGCCCGAACGGCGCTGGTAAGACGAGCCTGCTCGAAGCGCTGCATCTGATTGGGCGCGGTCGCTCCTTCCGGACCCGGGAAACGCGGCGGCTGGTTCAACACGGTCGATCCACATTGGCGGCACACGTCGAGCATCGGGCGGACTCGGCCGTCCACCGTGTTGGCGTACGCTTTGATGCGGACGGCGTCCATTACCGCATTGATCGCCGATCGGGTGCCTCGGTCACCGAAGTGGCGCAGCTTTTCGCCGTTGATGTCATCGATCCGGGCGTTCATCGCTTAATCGAAGGGGGACCGAGCGAGCGGCGCCGGTTCATCGACTGGGGGGTGTTCCACGTGGAACACGGTTACCTTCAGGCATGGAAGCGATACCGGCGCGTGCTCGGACAGCGCAATGCGGCCCTCAAAGGCGGTGCGAGCCGAGCGGCGCTTGAGCCGTGGAACGCAGCGGTGGTCGAATTCGGCAACGAAGTGAGCCGCGCGCGGTCTAACTATGTGCATCGGTTCGGACCTAACGCGTCGGCAATCACAGAGCGACTTATTGGACGGTCGCTGGATGTGCGCTATCGGTCCGGATGGCGAGCGGACCTGAGCCTAAGCGACGCGCTTCGCGAGAACCTCGAACGGGATCGGGCGATGGGCCATACCGGCGCCGGTCCTCACCGCGCGGATCTGCAGGTTCGTCTCGGTGAGGCGGACTTGGCAGTCGAGGCGTCTCGCGGGCAACAGAAGCTGTGTGCGGCAGCGTTGGTCATCGCGCAAATCCAAGAGGCCACGGCGCAAGGCGCGCGAGATTGCGTGCTGTTGATCGACGATCCGGCGGCCGAGCTCGATCGCGGTGCTCTCGGTCGATTATTGCGGGAAGTAGGCAGTTTGAATGCTCAGCTGATGATAACGGGCTTATCGGCTGACCTCCTGCCGGTGGACCGCCGCTACCCTGTGTTCCACGTGGAACAGGGCGCGGTGCTCCAGTGCTATAATGAGTCAGTTTAGCCCAAGATTTGGAATCAGATGACGCAGAGCGATTATACCTCGAAAAATATCAAGGTCTTAAAGGGCCTTGAAGCGGTACGTAAGCGGCCGGGAATGTACATCGGTGACACCGATGACGGCACCGGTCTCCATCACATGGTTTTCGAGGTGGTCGATAACTCGATCGACGAGGCCCTGGCCGGCTATTGCAGCGAAGTCAGCGTGACGATCCATGCGGACGAGTCCATCACGGTGTCCGATGACGGCCGCGGCATTCCTGTAGATATTCATCCGGACGAGGGACGCTCCGCGGCTGAGGTCATCATGACCGTGCTCCACGCGGGCGGCAAGTTCGACGACAACTCGTACAAGGTTTCCGGCGGCCTGCACGGCGTCGGTGTCTCCGTCGTGAATGCGTTGTCGGAGTCGCTAGTCCTCACGATTCATCGTAACGGCAAGATTTACCAGCAGAAATATGCGAGCGGGGAGCCGCTGGCACCGTTGGCGGAAATCGGTCCGACGGAGCGCACCGGCACCACGATTAGCTTTCAGCCGAGCCCAAAGGTGTTCTCGAACCTCGAGTTCGACTACGACACCCTCGCGAAGCGGCTGCGGGAGCTTTCGTTCCTGAACTCCGGCGTCCGTATCATGCTCACCGACGAGCGCGATTCACGTCACGATACGTTCGAATACGTCGGCGGCATCAAGGCGTTCGTAAACCACTTGAATCGTAACAAGACGCCGCTTCATCCGACGGTGATTTACTTTCAGGATAAGCGCGGTCCGATTCAGATCGAGGCGGCGTTGCAGTGGAACGACGGCTATCAGGAGTCGATGTTCTGCTATACGAACACCATTCCGCAGCGCGACGGCGGCACGCATCTCGCCGGCTTCCGCGCGGCGATGACTCGTACGCTCAATCACTACATCGAAAGTGAAGGGATCGGTAAGCGCGAAAAGATCACCCCGACGGGCGACGATGCGCGTGAAGGTTTGACGGCCGTGCTTTCCGTCAAGCTGCCGGACCCGAAATTCTCATCGCAGACGAAGGACAAGCTTGTCTCGTCGGAGGCAAAGGCCGTGACGGAGCAAGTCGTCGCGGATCAGCTGGCGACGTTCCTGCTCGAGCATCCGACCGATGCGAAGATCATCGTCGGCAAGATCATCGAAGCGGCGCGCGCGCGGGAAGCGGCTCGCCGGGCGAGGGAGATGACTCGCCGCAAGAGCGCGCTCGATGTGGCTGGGCTGCCGGGCAAGCTCGCGGATTGTCAGGAAAAAGACCCGGCGCTGTCGGAACTCTTCCTGGTCGAGGGCGATTCTGCAGGCGGCTCCGCCAAGCAGGGTCGTGACCGGCGCACGCAGGCCGTGCTGCCGCTCAAAGGGAAGATCCTGAACGTCGAAAAAGCTAGATTTGACAAGATGTTACAGTCTGCCGAGGTCGGTACGCTGATTACGGCGCTGGGCTGTGGCGTAGGCCGGGAGGAGTTCGACCCGGATAACCTTCGCTACCACCGAATCATTATCATGACGGACGCGGACGTCGACGGCTCGCACATCCGCACGCTGTTGCTGACGTTCTTCTATCGCCAAATGCCGGAGCTGATCGAGCGAGGACACGTCTATATCGCGCAACCGCCGCTGTATAAGGTCAAGCGCGGCAAGAGCGAGACTTACGTGAAGGACGATGCGGAGCTGAACGCATTGTTGCTGCGGAACGCGATCGAGGACACGGCGCTGTACACAGGGGCGGAAGGGGCGGCCATTCAAGGCGAGACGCTCGAGCATCTGGCTCAGCAGTACATGGAGGTGAAGGCGATCATCGAGCGCTGGGGCAAGCGCTACGACGCGAACGTGCTTAGCGCGATGATGTGGTTGCCGGCCATCGCGTCGGAGCAGCTCGAAGACAATGCACACATGGCTTCATGGGCTGCACGGCTCGAGGAGCGCCTGAAGGCGCTGAACGGCGCAGGCCCGCGCTACCGCGTTCATCATCAGCCGGCTGGGACGAGCGCCGATCCGGTGATATACGTAACTCGGGAGCATCATGGCGTCACGATGACGAAGTCGCTCCAGGCCGGTTTCTTCCGCTCTCCGGAATACCAGCGTATCGCAACCATCGGCGCGAGCTTCAAGGATCTGCTAACCGCGGGTGCCTATGTGGTTCGAGGCAAGGAGCGGAAAGAAGTGGCGAGCCTGCCGGAAGCGGTTGACTGGATGATGGCGCAGGCAAAGCAGGGCCAGACGATCCAGCGCTACAAGGGTCTCGGCGAGATGAATCCGGACCAGCTGTGGGATACAACGGTGAATCCCAACACGCGGCGCTTGATGCAAGTGCGTATCGAGGACGCCGTTGCCGCAGACGAGATCTTCAGCACGCTGATGGGCGATCAAGTGGAGCCGCGACGCGACTTCATCGAACGAAACGCCTTGTCGGTGTCGAATCTCGACGTCTGACGATCCTGCTGCCGATCGTCGGGGCTATGGCCGCAGCTTAGCTCTTCTCGACGGCCTGGCCGCGGACCGGCGCGCTTGTCGCGCCCGCTGCGGCCAGCGCGTCGAGCTCCACGAGGGTCTCCTCGATCCACTTGCGCACCTCCGCCATCACGTCGCGCGGATCTCGGCCGGTGGTCCCGATCGGCGGCCCGATCCGGACGCGGATCGTCCCCGGCCGCTTGAGCCAACCTCGGCGCGGCCAATAGCGGCCCGCATCGTGCGCGACGGGGATGACCGGCTTACCTGCGCCCTTGGCGAGCAACGCGCCGCTCAGACCGAAACGGCCCGTCTGGCCGAACGGCACCCGGGTCCCTTCGGGGAAAATCACCACCCATAGCCCTTCGGCAAGCCTTTCGCGGCCCTGCGAGATGACCTGCTCGACGGCCACCCGGCCGCCGCGCCGGTCGATCGCCACCGGCTTCAGCAGCTGCAGCACCCAGCCAAAGAATGGCACCCAGATGAGCTCGCGCTTCAGTACCCAGGTCTGCCGCGGGAACAACCTCAGCTGCGCCAAAGTCTCCCACGCCGAGGAGTGCTTCATCAGCACGACGCTGGCCTCAGTCGGCAGATGCTCGATTCCGTTTATTTCGTGGCGAAGGCCGCATAGCTTGTCGAGCATCCACAACTGAGCGTCGACCCAGTAGCACGCCGCCCGATACGACCAACGCCGCGGCAACGGCGCGGTGAGCAGCACCAGCGGTGCATAGATCGGGACGGAGGCGAACAAGAAGAACGTGAAGAGCACGGATCCCAGCCACTGACGCATCAACGAAGCCCGCTCACTCATCTAGAAGCATATCGACGACTCGCGCGAGGTTCGGGTAAATCTCGACGTCGAGCTCGCGGACCTTATCGAGATCGGCTCCCCGCTCGGGAGTCATCACGAAAATGGGACGCGCGCCCGCGGCAATGGCCGCCTGCACATCGCTCAGCTTGTCGCCGACGAAGGGCACGTCGGTCAGCGGGAGCCCAAAGTCGCGGGCGATCTGTGCAAGCAGCCCCGGCCGCGGCTTGCGGCATGCGCAGTCGTCCCCCGGAGCATGTGGGCAGACGTAAATCGCGTTGATCACGCCGCCCGCAGCGGCCACCTCCGCCTGCATGCGCGCGTGAATCGCATCGAGGGCGTCTGCGGTGAAGAGGCCGCGTCCCACGCCGGACTGATTCGTCGCCACCACGACGTCATAGCCTGCACGGACGAGGCGCGCGATGGCGTCGATGCTGCCTGGCAGCGGCCGCCATTCGTCCGGCGTCTTGATGTACTCGTCCGAGTCCGCATTAATGACACCGTCCCGATCGAGCACGATCAATTTTCGTTCCGCCCCGCTCAAGCAGGCGCCCCGACGCGTTCGTCGAGGAAATCGTGCAGGCGGTCCGCCGCGATACGGGTCTGCTCGCAGGTGTCGCGGTCCCGCACCGTCACGGTGCCGTCGGACAGCGTTTCGCCGTCGACGGTGACGCAGAACGGCGTGCCGGCCTCGTCCTGCCGGCGATAACGCCGGCCGATCGCCGCCTTCTCGTCGTAGAACGCGGTGAACCGCTTGCGCAGGCTCCGATAGAGATCGAGCGCGGCCTGGTCCATCCCTTCCTTGCGCACCAACGGCAGCACCGCCACCTTGATCGGCGCGAGCCGCGGATGAAAGCGCAGCACCGTACGGGCTTCGCCACCCACCTCGTCCTCGCTGTACGCATCGCATAGGAACGCGAGCGCCGCCCGATCCGCACCCGCCGATGGTTCAATGACGTGGGGCAGATAGCGCCGCTTGTCCGCATCGGGCTCGAGGTCGTCGATGTAGCGCAGATCCTTGCCGCTCATTTGCATGTGCTGCCGAAGATCGAAGTCCGCGCGGTTCGCAATGCCTTCGAGCTCGCTTTGACCGAACGGAAAGCGGTACTCGATGTCGGCACAGCTCGCGGCGTAGTGCGCGAGCTCCGACGCCTCATGCTCGCGAAGCTCGAGATTCGCAGAGCGGATGCCGAGCGACGTATACCAGGCATATCGCCGGTCGCGCCAATACCGATACCACTCTGCCGCCTGCTCGGCCCTGCAGAAGAACTCGATCTCCATTTGCTCGAACTCGCGGCTTCGAAACGTGAAGTTTCGCGGGTTGATCTCGTTGCGAAACGCCTTGCCGATTTGACCGATCCCGAACGGCACGCGAATTCGCGCAGTGTCGAGAACATTGCGGAAATTCACAAAAATACCTTGCGCCGTCTCGGGCCGCAGATACGTGACGCTCGAGGCATCCTGGAGCGCGCCCACATTGGTCTTGAACATCAAGTTGAAGGCGCGCGGCGCCGTCAATGACCCGGGCTCTCGCGCTCCGGGGGCGAGCGTCACGCTGCGCAGCGCGTCGTCCTCGAGAGCGCCGGGGACGGCCTCGATGCGCAGGGGCGCATCGCGATGCCGCTTCGCGAGCGCGGCAATGCGCTTTTTGTGCGGCTCGACCAGCACCTCTTCGGTGGACTTGCCCCACTCGCCCGGGGACGCGAACAGCGGCGCATCGAGGGGTTCGTCGGCGAGAACGCGAAACACCACCAGCTGATCCGCGCGATATCGGGCGCGCGTCTCACGGCAGTCGACCATCGGATCGGCGAAGCCGCTGAGGTGACCGCTGGCCTCCCAGACGCGCGGATTCATCAGGATCGACGAGTCGAGGCCGACCATCGCGTAAGGTGAAGGCGCGTCGGCAGGCGCCGCGGTCTCGTCATGATGCGCGATCATGTCGTCCCACCAGGCGCTCTTCAGGTTGCGCTTGAGCTCTACTCCCAGCGGACCGTAGTCCCAGCAGCCGTTCAGACCGCCGTAGATCTCGCTCGACGGGAAAACGAACCCTCGGCGTTTACTCAAGGACACCAGCTGTTCCATCGACACCATGACATGAGCTCCGCAGGCGCAGGAGAAGGCGCGCCAGTATAAGCGACAGGCTCGGTTCGCGACTCCGTGCAGCGCGTGGGCGGTGCGGCGAGGCTGGCAGTTCGCACCAAATAGGCGCATCCTGCGGCCGACTTACGCCCTATTATGGTGCGCCGCCATCGCGGACCGCAGCCGGTCTCTCGCTATATCGATAATTGAATCAAAGCATTACATAGAGCGAGCCGACTGGCACGGATGCTGCACCAGGATGGCACGCGTGCGGAGCTGACTGCTCCGAACGATTTCAGATCACCGGCATTGGCCTGCCGGAGACAACACCAAGTGGAGGAAACCATGTCCGCAGCCGAAGTGTTAGAGATGATGAAGGAAAAGGGCGTCAAGTTCGTCGACCTGCGGCTGACGGACACCCGCGGCAAGGAGCAGCACGTGACGGTGCCGTCGAGCATGGTCGACGAGAGCTTCTTCGAGGACGGCAAGATGTTCGATGGCTCATCCATTGCCGGCTGGAAGGGCATTAACGAGTCCGACATGATTCTGATGCCGGATACCGACACGGCGGTGCTGGACGTCTTCTCCGAGGAGCCGACGTTGATCGTGCGCTGCGATGTCATCGAGCCGGCGACGATGCAGGGTTATCTGCGCGATCCGCGCTCCGCGGCGAAGCGCGCAGAGGCGTATCTCAAATCCACGGGCATAGCCGATACCGCGTTCTTCGGTCCGGAGAACGAATTCTTCATCTTCGACGACGTGCGCTGGTCGGTCGCGATGCACGAGACCTTTTACGCGATCGACTCGGTCGAAGGCCATTGGCAGTCGGGCCGGCAGCGGGCCGACGGCAACCAGGGCCACCGCCCGGGCGTGAAGGGCGGCTATTTTCCGGTCCCGCCGGTCGATTCGCAGCACGACATTCGCTCGGCGATGTGCCTTGCGCTCGAGGAGATGGGGCTGCAGCCCGAGGTGCACCACCACGAGGTCGCGACGGCCGGCCAGGGCGAGATCGGCGTGCGTTTCGGCACGCTCGTCCGCAAGGCCGACGAGGTGCAGATACTGAAATACGTCGTGCAGAACGTCGCGGCCAGCTACGGCAAGACCGCGACGTTCATGCCCAAGCCGCTCGTCGGCGATAACGGCAGCGGTATGCACGTGCACCAGTCGCTCGCGAAGGAGGGCAAGAACCTTTTCACGGGTGACGGCTACGGCGGCCTTTCCGAGCTCGCGCTCTACTACATCGGCGGCATCATGAAGCACGCGCATGCGTTGAATGCGTTCACGAACGCGTCGACGAACAGCTACAAGCGGCTCGTGAAGCACTTCGAGGCGCCGACCTTGATTGCGTACTCGGCGAGAAACCGCTCGGCATCGATCCGCATCCCGTATATCCCGAACCCGAAGGGGCGCCGCATCGAGATCCGCTTCCCGGACAGCACGGCGAATCCCTATCTCGCGTTCACCGCGATGATGATGGCAGGGCTCGATGGCATTCAGAACAAGATTCACCCGGGCGAGCCGATGGACAAGGACCTTTACGATCTGCCGCCGGAGGAAGAAAAAGAGATCCCGACCGTCTGCTTCTCTCTGCTCGAGGCGCTCGAGGCGCTCGATCGTGATCGTGCGTTCCTGAAAAAGGGCGACGTGTTCAGCGACGAGTTGATCGACGGCTACATCGCGCTGAAGCGGCAGGAAATTCAGCGTGTCCAGATGGCGACTCATCCCGTCGAGTTCGATCTGTACTACAGCCTGTAAGGTCTCGGCACGGACTCATCCCGAGATTTTGTCAAAGTGCCGGCCGTGGCGGAGATCACAGAATCCGCCCGTCCGGTAGCTCCCGGGCCCGCGCGGCAGTAAGCTTGGAGCATGCGAAAGTGGCGGCTTTTCCTGAACGCGGCGACGATCTCGTCGACGATGATAGCGCTGGCAATGAGCACGGCGAGCGCCGTAACGGTCTGGCGTTGGGTCGACCAGAACGGCGTCGTCCACTATTCGGATCGTCCGGTGGACGGAGCGGAGCGACTCGAGCTCTCGGGCGCACAGACGTTCTCGGCGCCGCCGCCAATTGCCGCGACCACGCCTGCGGCATCGCGCACGAGCACGCCGCCGCAGCAAGCCGTACCTTATCGCCGCTTCGACATTGTCTCGCCTGCGCAGCAGGAGACGCTTTGGAACATCGGCGGCACCCTCGACGTGCAGCTCGAGCTCGAACCGCCGCTGCAGGCGGGTCATCGTCTCGATGTCTATGTGGATGGCGAACGGCGCCACCTGGGTGCGACGACACTGCAGATCACCATTCCGGAAATGGCTCGCGGCGTGCATACGCTGCAAGGCGTCGTCATCGACGAGAGCGGGGCCGAGCTGCTGCGCACGCTGGCCGTTACGTTCATGGTCCAGCAAACCAGCATCCTGAACCCGCACAATCCGGCTCCGCCGGCGCGTCGCAACTAGCCGTCACCGCCGGCGACCCACCGCGTCACAAAACGGCCGGCGACTCGCGCAAGCTGGGGCGAGCACGGCGCCCGTCGATCGATGCCGAATCCATTCTGCAGGCGTTGACCACCGCGATAGTCGTGCTCGATCCGTCGCTCGAGGTGGTGTACATGAACCCCTCGGCAGAGGCTCTGCTCGGGGTCAGCGTGCGTCAGGCTGCGGGCCGACCGCTGCGCGAGATCGTGCATCCGGCCGATGAGCTCGAGCGCTTGTGTCGACGCGCGCTGGACAGCGAGCTGACCTTCAGCCTGCGGGAGCTGGAAATCCGCGCCGGAGAACGGGAGCTGATCGTGGACTGCCGCGCGCAGCCGCTCGATACCGAGCTCGGTCTGCTCGTCGAGCTGTTCGACACGGAGCGGGATCGGCGCATCCGCCGCGAGCTGGATCTGCTGGCCAAGCAGCGCTTGTCGCGTCGCATCGTCGGACAGCTCGCGCACGAGGTGAAAAATCCGCTGGGCGGACTCCGCGGCGCGGCGCAGCTGCTCGAGCGGCAGCTGCCGGCACCGGAGCTGCGCAAGTACACGCAGGTGATCATCGACGAGGCGGATCGGCTCGCAGCGCTCGTCGATGCGATTCATAAAGGAGGAAGGCCGAAGCCCGAGCTGATCAACGTTCATCAGATCACCGAGCATGTCGCGAGTCTGATCGTCGCGGAGAAGCCGCCGGACGTGCAGCTCGTGCGCGACTACGATCCAAGCCTGCCGCCGCTCGAGGCCGACAAGGGGCAGATGATCCAGGCTTTTCTGAATTTGTCGCGCAATGCATTGCAGGCCGTAAGCGAGTCCGGACGCATCGTCTTCCGTACACGTGCATTGTCGAACTACACGATCGGCGGCGACTTTCACCGTCTCGTGATCTCGCTCGAGGTCGAGGACGACGGCCCGGGCATTGCCGACGAGCTCAAGGAGACCGTTTTCTTCCCGTTGGTGACGGGCCGGGATACCGGCACCGGCCTGGGGCTGACGATCGCGCAGGATCTCGTCGGCCGTAACGGCGGTCTGATCGAATTCACCAGCCGGCCGGGACGCACGGCATTTCAGATGCTGCTGCCGCTCACGCCGGCGGGCGCGAGTGCACTCGGACGCGGAGGACCAGCGGCGTGACGACACCCGGTCTCAATGTTTGGGTCGTCGACGACGACGAGTCCGTTCGATGGGTCCTCGAGCAGGCGCTGAAGCAGGCGCAGATGATGCCGCGAACGTTCGCTTCGGCACGCGAGCTGCTGCGGGCATTCGCGCATGATCGCCCGGATGTGCTCGTCACTGACATCCGCATGCCGGATATGAGCGGGCTCGAGCTGATGGAGAAGCTCGCCGCGAGCGACCCCGACGTGCCCGTCATTGTCATCACCGCACATTCGGATTTGGACAGCGCCGTATCGGCCTATCAGGGCGGCGCGTTCGAGTACCTGCCGAAGCCGTTCGACATCGACGAGGCGGTCGAGCTCGTCTCGCGCGCGGCGCGGCATAACGGTCGCCACCAGAGCGTTCAGTCCACGATTCAGAAGACGCCGCGGATTATCGGGCACGCGCCTGCGATGCAAGACGTCTTCAAGGCGATCGGACGGCTGTCGCGCTCGAGCATGACGGTGCTGATCACCGGGGAATCCGGCACCGGCAAGGAGCTGGTTGCGCGAGCGCTGCACGAGAACTCGCCGCGAGCTCGCGAGCCGTTCGTGGCCCTCAACACGTCGGCGATTGCCGCAGAGCTGCTCGAGTCGGAGCTGTTCGGGCATGAAAAGGGGGCGTTCACGGGGGCGACGGAGCGCCGGATCGGGCGCTTCGAGCAGGCGGACGGCGGCACGCTGTTTCTCGATGAGATCGGCGACATGTCCACCGCGCTGCAGACTCGTCTGCTGCGTGTGCTCGCTGAGAGCGAGTTCTTTCGGGTCGGCGGCCAGACGCCGATTCGGGTCGATGTACGGGTGATCGCGGCGACGCATCAGGAGCTCGGTCAGGCCGTGACGCAGGGGCGGTTTCGCGAAGATCTTTATCATCGCCTGAACGTGATGCGCATCGAGGTGCCGCCTTTACGGCATCGACGCGAGGACATTCCGGAGCTCGCGCGCTTCTATCTCGAGCGGGCCGGCGCGGAGCTCGGCGTGGCATCGAAGACGCTGAGCGAGCCGGTCATCGACGTGCTGATGCGCTACGACTGGCCTGGTAATGTCCGCGAGCTCGTGAATGTTTGTCGGCGGCTGACGGTCACCGCTGCAGGCCGCGAGGTCGTGGTGCAGGACCTGCCGAGCGAGCTCGGCGGCGCCGCACGGTTCGCGGCGGCCGATTGGACGACGGAGCTGGCGCAGTGGGCCGAAGGGCAGCTCGCTGCCGGATCCTCGGAGCCGCTTTTGGCGGACGCGCTACCCGCGTTCGAGCGCACGCTGATCGTCACGGCGTTGCGCAGCGCGCGCGGCAAGCGGCTCGAAGCCGCGAAGCTGCTCGGCTGGGGGCGCAACACGCTGACCCGCAAGATCAAGGAGCTTGGCCTCGAAGGCAGGGTTTGAGCTAAGCGGCGCGTTAATTCGGGCTCCGTTAAATCGGGCTCTGACCCCATTAGATATCGGGCTCTGACCCCATTTAATCGTTAATTGGGCTCTGACACCATTTTCTTTCGGTGCTGCGCGCGGCGCGCGATATCGGCGCTGATCGCCTCGGCGAGCTCGAGCGCGGCAACGCCATCGCGGCCCGAGACGACGCACGGCCGGTCGTGCATGATGGCGTCGAGGAACGATTCGGTTTCCGCGAGCAGCGCGTCGCCCTTGTCGAGGCTCCAGCGCTCAGTCTTGAGCGGCTCGTCGTCGGTGCGGCCGCTCGCCGCAATGACGCGCCGCACCTCGCCCTGGCCGAAGTCGATCGACACGTACTGGCTTTGCTGAAAAACGCGAAAGCGGCGTTGCGCGCTGGTCGATACGCGAGATGCAGTGACGTTGGCGATCGCGCCGCTCTCGAACTCGATGCGTGCGTTCGCGATGTCGACGGAGCTCGTCAGCACTCCGGTGCCGACGGCCGACACGCTGCACGGCGGCGAGTCCACCAGCGACAGCATCACGTCGAGATCGTGGATCATCAGATCGAGCACGACATCGACGTCGGCGCCGCGCCGCGTGAAGGGCGCAAGCCTATGACACTCGATGAAATCGATATCGGTGAGACTCTCGCGGGCGGACAGCAGCGCCGGATTGAAGCGTTCGACGTGGCCGACCTGCAGCTTCAGACCGTTCGCCTCGGCGAGCGCCGTCAGCGCGCGTGCTTCTTCTGCGGTGCGCGTCATCGGCTTTTCGACCAACACATGCACGCCGTGCTCGAGAAAGAAGCGGGCGAGCTCGTAGTGCGCGCTCGTCGTGGCGGCGATCGTCACGGCATCGACGCGTCCGACGAGCTCGCGATGATCCGCGACATACGTGGTGCCGCTGGCCTCCGCCGCCGCGCGGCCGGAACGTGCGTCGATGTCACATACGCCGACGAGCTCGGCTTGCGGCAGCGCGGCGTACTTTTGCGCGTGGAATCGACCGAGGTAACCCGTGCCGATCACGGCGGCTCGCACGCGATTCATCGGCGTGCGATCCCGCGCTCGGACGTCTCGAGAAAGGTGACGAGGCGCTCGATCTCGGCGCTCGGCGTGCACTCGTCGCGAATTCGTCCGATCACGTCCTGAATGGTCAGCGCGCCGTCGAGCAGCAGGCGTATCCCCCGCTCGATATTGCGGCGCTCGTCGAGGTCGAAGCCGGCGCGCCGCAGGCCGACCCGATTCGGCGCCCGCAGGGTGGCCCAGTAGCCCTCCGCGATGCAGAACGGTGGAATATCCTTGTTGGCATACGAGCCGCCGGCGAGGAACGCATAGGCGCCGATGCGTACGAACTGTGAGGCGCCGGAATGCCCGGACAGAATAGCTTTGTCATCGACCTCCACATGTCCTGCGAGCTGACAGAGGTTAGTCAGCACGATGTCGTTGCCGAGGCGGCAGTCGTGACCGATATGGCAATAGGCCATGACGAAATTGTCGTTGCCGAGACGGGTCGTGCCGCCACCCTTACGGGTGCCGAGGTTGATCGTGACGTACTCGCCGATGCGATTGCCGTCGCCGATCACGAGCGCGGCATCGAGCATGCTTTCGTAGCTCAGGTCCTGCGGGGGGCCGCCTAGCATTGCGCCGCTCTGGATCAAATTCCGTTCACCGATGGTGACGCTGCCGTAACGGCTGCCGATCCTCGCGTGTGACTCGACGACGGTGCCGGCGCCGATCCGCACGCGTCCGCGGATTAAACAGAACGGGCCGATCTCGGCATCTGCGGAGACTTCCGCCTCATCGGAGACGACTGAAGACGGATGAATGCTCATCGGCGCACGCCCTCGGCGCTCCGCGACGGACGTTTCCTCCGACATAAGCGAACGTATGCAATGCTCATGAACGACTCGATCCTTGCTGTGAAGCTGATGCGCGCCGCGGCTTGCGAATCTCGGCTCAGCCGGGTCAGCCGCTTGCCGGCATGTCGAGCGAGCCGCCGATGCGCAGCGTTCCAATCAGCTCGCGCATCGACTCGAAGGCATGTCGCTCGAGATAGGCGTCGAGCCCGGCATTGATCTTCTTCGGCGCCATCGGGTCATAAAAGAGCGCGGTGCCGACGCCGACCGCCGTCGCGCCGGTCACGAGAAACTCGAGCGCGTCGTGCGCAGTCTCAATGCCGCCTTGGCCGATGATCGGCACGTTGTGGCGCCGCGCTTCCTGATACACCTGGTGAACCTTGAGCAGCGCGATCGGCCGGATCGCAGGGCCCGACAGGCCGCCTTGCACGTTGCCGATGATGGGCCGTCGCGTCTCGACGTCGACGGACATGCCCATCAGCGTATTGATCACCGCGAACGCGTCCGTGCCCGCCTCGATGCAGGCGCGCGCGTTGGCAGCGATATCGGTCTGGTTCGGCGACAGCTTCGTGATCAGCGGCTTGCGCGTGACGCGGCGACACGCCTCGACCACTTTCGCGGACATATCCGGATAGTTGCCGAACGCGACCCCGCCCTCCTTGACGTTCGGGCACGAGATGTTGATTTCGATGGCGTCGATCGGCGAATCGTCGAAGCGTCGGGTGACCTCGACGTACTCCTCGATCGTCGAGCCCGATACGTTCGCGATGAAGCGCGTCTCGGTGAAGTCGAGCTTCGGCAGAATATGCCGAACGACGTAGTCGACGCCGGGGTTCTGCAGCCCGATCGCGTTGAGCATGCCGGCCGGAGTTTCCCAGACGCGGTGCGGAGGATTGCCGAGGCGCGCATCGAGCGTCGTGCCTTTCAGCACGATCGCGCCGGCGTCCCGATTCGAGAAACCTTCGATGCGCGTGTATTCCTCGCCGAACCCAACACAGCCGGACAGCAACACGATCGGCGAGCGAAGCTCGAGTCCGCAAAAATCAATGCCGAGGCGGCTCATATCTCGCAACTCCTGCGTCACGGAACGCGAGCGAATTATCGCACCTCCCGTATCATCAATCCGCATGCTGCACGTGATCCTCTATCAGCCCGAAATTCCGCCGAACACGGGTAACGTGATCCGGCTTTGCGCGAACGTCGGCGCGGCGCTGCATCTCGTGCATCCGCTAGGCTTTACGCTCGAGGAGCGCCACCTGCGCCGGGCAGGGCTCGACTACCACGAGCTCGCAACGGTAATCGAGCACGACACGCTGGCTGCGTGCCTCGAGTCGCTCGGCGACGGCCGCGTCTTTGCGTTGACGACGCGCGCCAGCAGCTCACTGTACGACGTCCGTTTTCGGGACGGTGATGCATTCCTGCTCGGCCCCGAGACGCGCGGCTTGCCGGCCGACGTGCTGCACGGCCTGCCGGATGACGCATGGCTGCGCATTCCGCTTCGGCCGCACAACCGCAGCCTCAATTTGTCGAATGCGGCCGCGGTGGCGCTGTACGAAGCGTGGCGTCAGCTCGATTTCGCGGGCGCGTGCTGAGTGCGTTCGCGCTCAACGGTTCTCGCTGCCGACCGGCCGGCGCATCAGCGCTGCCGCGGCTTCGCGTAGCTCGGCCCCCTCGTAGAGCACCGCATGGATCTGCTCGACGATGGGCATCTCGACGTCGAGCCGCTGCGCGACCCGGCGCGTCGAACGGGCGGCGAAATAGCCCTCAACCACCTGACCGATCGCAGCGAGCGCCTCTTCCGCGCTGGCGCCGCCCGCGAGCGCAAGCCCGAAGCGTCGATTACGGGATTGATCGTCGGTGCAGGTGAGCATGAGATCGCCGATTCCGGCGAGCCCCATGAAGGTCTCGCGTTGCGCGCCGAGCGCGACGCCCAGCCGCGTCATCTCGGCCAGGGCCCGGGTGATGAGCGCAATTCGCGTGTTCGCACCGAAGCCAAGGCCATCACACAGACCGGCGCCGATAGCGAATACGTTCTTGGTCGCGCCGCCGACCTCGACACCGATGATGTCGCTCGAGGTGTACGCGCGCAGTGTCTCCGTCGAGAGTGCATGCGACCAATCCTGCGCGTAATCGTCGTGCTCGGACGCGACGGTCAGTGCCGTCGGCAGCCCGGCGGCCACCTCCTGCGCAAAGGTCGGCCCGGACAGCACGGCCGTTGGCCAGTCGGCGCCGAGCACCTCGGCGGCGACCTTGTGAGGCAGCAGCCCGCTTTCGAGCTCGAACCCCTTGGTCGCCCATGCCACCCGCGGTCTCCCGCGGACAGTGCGAACGGCCTCGAGCATCGCGCGAAACGCATGGCTCGGGACTGCGATCAGCACGACATCGGCGCTCGACGCCGCCGCGGCAAAATCGGCCGTCACGTCGAGCGCGTCCGGAAACGGGGCGTCCGGCAGATACTGGGCGTTACATCGGGCGGCGCGCATTTGCGTTACGGCGCCCGCATCACGCCCCCAAAGCGACGTGTCGAGCCCCGCGCGGCTGAGCTGGATCGCAAGAGCCGTCCCCCACGATCCCGCGCCGAGAACGGCAATCGAGCGAATGGCTTTAATGCTTTTCGTCCGACCTGCGTTCAGCCGGCGGTTCGACGGAGGACGACCCCGCGGCGTGCGCATCGCCGTTCGATGTCGCCATGCCCTGCGGCTGCACGCCCGAGTTCAGGCCTGCGCTAACGGCCGCCGGATCGAGGCCTTGGACGGCGTCCTGCTGCTGCCGCTGCTGCATGGCTTGCATATAAAGCGCGTCGAAATTGATCGGCTGCAGCAGCAGTTGCGGAAAGCCGCCCTTGACGACGATATCGGACACGGCCTCGCGGGCGTACGGATAGAGCGTGCTCGGGCAGTAGCTGCCGATCAGCATCGAGCGTTCCTGCTCGTTGTAACCCTGCAACGTGAAAATGCCTGCTTGCGCGATCTCGACCAGGAACAGGGTCGAGTCCTGATCCTTCGCCTCGACAGTCAGCGTCAGCGTGACTTCCTGTGTGTTCGGTGCGACCTCGCGCGCGCTCGAGCGCATGTTGAGCTGAGTCTGGGGCGTGACCTGCGTATTGAAGACCGCCGGCGCCTTCGGCGACTCGAACGATAAGTCCTTGATATAGATCTTCTGCAGGGTCAGCTGCTTCGCCTGTTGTTCTGACATGATCAATCTTCTCGATTCTAAACGTGGAAAGATCGGCTCGCGTTTGGCGTCAAACGCCGGACAGGAGGTCGTCCAGCTCTCCAGCCAAGTCGAGGGCTTTGAGGTCGTCATAGCCGCCGATGTGCTGGGTGCCGATGAAGATTTGCGGCACGGTACGCCGGCCGCTGCGCTCCATCATCTCCGAGCGCCGCTCCGGTTCGGCGACCACGTCGATTTCCGTATATTCCGCACCCTTGTCGGCAAGGAGGCGTTTCGCGGCCGCGCAATATCCGCAGAACGGCGACGCGTAGATCACGATCGAAGGTTTTTCGGTGTTCATTTGACTAGCGGGAGATTCTCGGCGCGCCAGCTATTGAGGCCGCCTTTGAGGCTGAAGACCTTTTCGAAGCCTGCCTTGCGCAGCAGGGCGGCGGCCCGGTTGGAAACTATCCCGTTATCGCACACGGTGATCAAGACCTTATTCTTTTGCTTCTTCAGTGCCGCATGGTCGGCGCTGATCTGCCCGATCTCGATATTGCGTGCATTGACGATATGGCCCTTCTGGAAGTCTTCGTTCCGACGCACGTCGACGACGATCGCGCCGGCGTTGATCAGCCGCACTGCATCCGCCGGGCCGACCTGGACTTGGCCGCGCGTGCGCTGACGCAGCTCGAAAAGCACCACGGCGACGAGCAGCGCCACGAGGCCCGCCGCCAGAAGGGGATGGTTGACGATATGTTCGGCCAGTTCGCCCAAGGGCCTGCCTCGCGACAAAAGGGGGCAGTATAGCGGCACAAATGCCGCTAGACTGCGCAACGCCATGGGGAGCGTGTGGGGAGCGTCGGTCTCGGCGGGTGCGGTGCTGGCAACGCTGCTGGCCGGATTCGCTGCGTTCGCGCAGAACGACGAGGAACGCGAGCTCGAAGCGGTGCGGCGCGCGATCGCGGCGCTCGATCAGCGCCTCGAGCGCCAATCCGGCGAGCGCAACGAGGCGGCCGATGCGCTGCGGCGTCTTGAGCTCCAAATCGGGGCGGCCCGCGAAGCCGTCGAGCGGATCGCTGCGGAGACGGCCGCCGCCCAACGCCGCGCAGAGGCCGTCGCCGCGGAGCGCCGCATCGCCGACCAACGCGTGCGGGCCGAGCGGCAAGCGTTTGCGGAGCAGGTGCGGGTCACCTTCATGAACGGCCGGGCCGAGCGGCTGAAGCTGCTGCTGAGCCAGGAGAGCGCCGCCGACTTCGGTCGGATGAGCGTCTACTACGACTACTTCAATCGCTCGCGCGCGGCGCGGGTCGAATCCGTATCTGCCGAGCTTGCCGCCCTCGAGCGGCTCGAGCAGGAGGCGGCAGCGCTCGCCGCCGAGCTCGATGCGTTGAGCCGGGAACATCGGGCGGAGCTCGATGCGCTTGCCGGCGCACGCACAGAGCGCCGGGAATTCCTCGCCCGGCTCGACGGGTCGATACGTGCAGACGGCGACGAGCTTGCTCGACTGCGCGAGGAGGAAAGCCGGCTCATCGAGCTCGTGACCGAGCTCGGCGAAATCATGGCCGCCTATCCCGTCAACTCGGAGGAGCCGTTCCCGCGGCTCAAAGGCCGCTTGGCGTGGCCCGTCCAAGGCGACGTGGGCGGCCGCTTCGGCGAGCCCCGTGAGGCGGACTTGACCTGGAACGGCGTGTTGCTAAACGCCAACGGCGGAGCACCGGTCCGTGCCGTTTATCATGGCAGAGTCGCCTATGCCGACTGGCGGCCGGGGCTCGGGCTGCTCATGGTCGTCGATCATGGGGATGGCTATATGTCGCTGTATGGCCACAACGATGCGCTGTTGAAGGCAGCGGGCGACTGGGTGCGGCCCGGGGAGCCGATCGCCGAGGTCGGCACGACCGGGGGGCGCGACACGCCCGCGCTATATTTCGAGATCCGCCACGAGGGCGTGCCGGTCGACCCGCATGCCTGGATGGCGAACTGAGCCGCATTTCCGACTCCCTCCCCTGCTCCGCAAACGCGCCTCTGAGACGAGCATCTCAGAAGCTCTTTACAAAATCTGAGAAAGTCGTTTCCAGATTTTGGACTCCTTATGCTAAGGTGGCGCTACGTCGGCGGAGCTTACAATCGCATGTCGATGAATATACGAAGTTTTCTGGCTATTACGCTTGGCACCGTGCTGGGCTTCACCCTCTCGGTGGGCAGCACTGTATTCGCGGACCGTCATGCCGATCGGGCGCCGGCTCCGGAGGCCACGCTCGCCCCTGAATACGTGCAACTTCTCGCTCGGGTCGTCGAGCGGGTCCGCCGCGAGTACGTCGACCCTATCGAAGAGCAGCGCATTATCGAAAATGCGATCCGCGGCATCCTGGCCGATTTGGATCCGCATTCGAAGTACCTGCCGCCCAATGACTACGAAGAAGTGCGCATCAGCACATCGGGCAACTATTCGGGTATCGGCCTCGACGTCACGCGCGACGGCGACCGGATCACGGTAGTCAATCCGGTGGCCGGCGCACCCGCCGCGGCCGCCGGCATCCGTCGGGGCGACGTGCTCCTCGCGGTCGACGGCGTGGCGATCGGTGACGATAACCTCGATAGAGCGGTCAGCCGAATGCGCGGCAAGGCCGGCACTATCGTTCGGCTCACCATGCAGCGCGAGGGCGCCGAAGCGCCGCTCGAGTTCGCGGTGGCGCGGGCGCCGATTCATGTGCAGACCGTGCGCGCCGAGCTCGTGGACGGGCGGATCGGCTATGCCCGCATCACGTCATTCTCGAACGCGACCGATAACGATCTCGAGGCCGTTGCGCGCCAGTTCCTGCAGCAGACCGCGGGCGGGCTCGAAGGGCTGATACTGGACCTGCGCAACAATCCGGGCGGCGTGCTCGAGTCCGCGGTCGACGTGGCGGATCTCTTCTTGTCCGATGGCTTGATCGTCCGCGGCAGCGGCCGCGCGCGGCAGGCGCGTTTCGAGCGCTATGCCGGGCCGGGCCACCTTCTCGAAGACCTGCCCGTGGTCGTGCTCGTCAACGGCGGCTCCGCGTCGGCATCGGAAATCGTCGCCGGGGCGCTACAGGATCACGGCCGCGCGCTGCTGATCGGCACGAAAACGTACGGCAAAGGGTCGGTGCAGACGGTGATGCCGATCGGCGAAGGCAGCGCGATCAAGCTGACGACGTCGCTCTACATCACGCCGTCGGGGGCTCAAATCAACGGCACCGGGATCGAGCCGGATGTCGAGGTCAACGGGGTGAGCTCGAAGCGGATCTACGCCGGCACGGGCGGAATCGATGCGATGCTCGAGGATCTGCAGCTGCTAGAAGCTTTGCGCGCCCTCGGCTATGTGCAGCGGCCGTACATCGATGCGGGCACGACCACCGCCGCCACAGCGGAGACGACGGCCGCGCCGGTATCGGCCGACATGAACGTCGCGCAGCGGAGCCCTTAAGCCGGCGGAGTTCTCGAACCGCACGAACCGGTCTCTCGATATCGAGCCTGCGATGCTGCGCGGATTTTCCCGCAGCATCGCAGAGATCGAGTGGCTGCTGCGGGTCCTCGTCATCCTCTACCTCTTCTTCGCCGAGCGTCGCGCCGTCGCGGCGTAGGTCGCGCAGCGCATTCGCAACGTCGTGTCCTCGACGATGCTCCAATTCAACGCGAAGATGCAGGTTAAAGTCGGCATGCTCCCCCGAGGACGGCTGGTGATCCGTCGGCGTTGATTCATTCCACTACATAGAGAATTAACCATGCGGCAGGTCGCGTTGACCGTGGTGCTTCTGTCGATGAGCAACGTCTTCATGACTTTCGCGTGGTATGCGCACCTCAAGGAGCTCAGCGGGCGCCCGTGGTTTATCGCGGCCTTCATCAGCTGGGGCATCGCTTTCTTCGAGTACATGCTGCAAGTTCCGGGCAACCGCATCGGCTACGAGGTGATGAGCGTCGGTCAGCTCAAGATTCTGCAGGAGGTCATTACCCTCTCCGTGTTCGTTCCGTTCGCTGTGCTATACCTCCGCGAGCCGCTCAAGCTCGACTATCTGTGGGCCGCGTTGTGCGTGCTCGGTGCCGTATACTTTGTTTTTCGCGCGAATTGATCCGTGCGGCTCCTGTGCAAATGAACACGACATCATCGGAGTGCGCTCGTGACGTGGCAGATCTTCCTTACCGTCTTCGCTACCGTCTTCCTCGCCGAGCTCGGTGATAAGACGCAACTCGCAACGCTGCTCTTCGCGGGCCGCTCGCCGGGCAGCCTGTGGAGCGTTTTTCTCGGCGCCTCGGCGGCGCTGATCGTCTCGACCGCCATAGGTGTTGCCGCCGGCGCAGCGCTTGCGCACGTCATCCATCCGAAGGCATTGATGTATGCGGCGGGCGTGGGTTTTCTCGTGATTGGCGCCTGGACCCTGTGGTCTGCGGTGCGGCTCGCCTGATTGCGGAGCGGAGCCATGAGTCCCGACACAGGCGGCCGTCCTCCAGGGAGCTTCCCGCTATGGGGCGTGCTCGCGTTGCCCGGCGGCGCGATTTTCGGTTCGCTGAGCGGCATCTTCGTCGGTGCGCTATTCGGGGTACCGGGCATTGGCGCCGCGATCGGCGCCGGGCTCGGGGTCGGCATCGGCATGGCGCTCTTTGCGGCGGCGATCGTGCTCGCTTCGGCGGAGATCTAGCGATGACGAGGCAGATCGTCGATTACGCGGGCCGAGCGCTGGGTGCAATGTCCGGCGCGCTGGTCAGCGGGTTGTGGATGCTCGGAATTTGGCTGCCCGAATCGGGCATGGCGCTGACCGGTATCAACTTCGTCGTCGCGCTGCTGATGGCGCTGCTCGGGCTGTTCGCGGCGATTGCGGCCGTGCGCGGCCACGCCATCGTGCTCATCGTGCTGTTCGTGGCATCGTTCTTTCCGGTCGGCGTCGCGCTGCTCACCGGCGAGCATTGGCTCGCCTGGGCGGGACGGCTCAATGTCTGCTACCTTGTCGCCGGTGCGCTGATCGCATGGGGCCGCCGCCGGCATGCCGCCGCGGCAGGCGATACCTTGGTGTCGTAGCGCCGAGCTACGTAGCTCGTGCCCGTTTGCGTCACTGCCATCGAGACGGAGGGTCGACCGTGATAATGCCAGCATCTCTGCGTTCCGCCCTCGCGGTCGTCATTCGAGCCGGTGTGCTGGCGGCGCTCGGTTCGACGGCAACGCTCGCGAACGATGCTCAGTCGCTCGAGCGGCACCGCGATCTGTGGCGGGAAGCCGCCGTCGATCCTTACGTCTACGCGTACCACAAGTTCTGCGAGTGCTATGCAGATACGCCGCCGGAAACCCATGTAACGGTGCGTGATGGCGTGGTCATCGATGTGCGTCATCAGCCGTTTGGCTTCGAGCACTTCGTGCAGGCCGAGGCGCGCAACTTCGAGTGGTATTGGACGATCGATCAGCTGTTCGATCTCGTCGGCAATGCGCTCGACCGCGGCGCCGTCGTGCGCGTCGAGTACGATGCGGCGCGCGGCTATCCGACGCACGTCTTCATCGATCACGACGAGGACCTCATCGGCGATGAGGTCGACGTGCGCGTCACACGGCTGGAACGGCTCGAAGAGTGACACCGCGCGCGGCGTGTGTGAGCCCAATCGGCCGGACACGCTGAGCCCAGGTCCGGCATCCAGATGCCGAACGGCTTGCATCGCGACCGGCTACTGTTGCTGCTCATCGGCCTGCTCTGGGCCGTCTCACTCGCATTGCCGTCGCTCATTGCCGGCGGCCGCAGCTTCACCGGCTATGAGCTGCTCGTCGACGGATGGCAAGGCCTGTCGCGCGGCGTCTATGCATGGCTTGCGAATCCGCTGTTCGTCGCCGCGCTGGCCGCCGGCTGGTTTGGGCGTGACCGCGTCGCCGCAGTCGGCGCCGCAGCCGGGCTCGTGCTCGGCGCAACCAGCGCACGGGTCGAATCGGTGCTGAGCGCACGAATGGCGTCCGTGCCCGAGATCGAGCTTGGCGTCGGCTACTACCTCTGGATGACGGCGCTCGCAGCGCTCGTGCTGCAGTCGTCGCTACGCGCATTCACGGCGTACCGGCATCGCCGCTAGGGTTAGGCGGGAGGCGCAATAACCGATAGACGCGGGAACATCCCGGATTGACGCTCCATCTCGATTCGACTTAGAGTCACCGGACGCCGATGTCGGCGTAGGTTTCGGTCGATCGAGGTTCTCAAGCGCTAGCACCAGTTTCCCGAATCTACCGATCTAGCGCTTGATCTTGCGCCGTTGGTTGAGTGCCTGGCTGTCTGAAACGGCGTGAGAGTCGGTCTATGAACATTTACGTCGGCAATCTCTCTTACGGCATGAGTGAAAACGAGCTTCGAGACGCCTTCTCGCCGTACGGCGAAGTGTCTTCCGTCAAAATACTGATGGATCGCGAGACGGGGCGCTCGCGGGGTTTCGGCTTCGTTGAAATGCCGAATCAGAACGAAGCAGAAGCCGCCGTCGCGCAGCTGAACGGCAGCGACGTGGGCGGGCGCGCCTTACGCGTCAACGAGGCACGCCCGCGCGACAGGCATTAGTCGCGGAGTGCCGCGGCCACCCGTTTCGATTTCACGCTCGAAAGGCGCGAGCCGGCGCGGGCTGACGGCGCATCACTGAACGCCACCCCGTGCGGCGCCGCGCCGGCTGCCGCACGCGGGGCAAGTTTGGATCCTGCCGGCAGGCATCCAATGGACGCGTTCGCGCCGCTCAAAATGAATGTCCGGGCTAACGACGTTTGAAGTACGGCGCTACTCGCATCCGCACAGTGTCGTACGGATCATAGCCCTGATCTTTTTGCACGGGAGATAACGCGTTTCCGGCATCGTCCGCGAGACTCAGCGCATCGGATTGAAGCGCGCGCAGCACGTCAGGCGTGTCTTTCCCGTCCGTTTCGCCGCCGAGTTCGTCCATCCAGCCCCAGCGCGACCTGCCGAGATCGTCGAAGGTGATAAATCCGGTGCTGTGCTTGCCCGTCGCCACCAGGCTCGGCTCCGCCTCGGCAGGGGGCTGTCGTGTTCGGTCGGACACGGGAACGGGCGGCGGAGCGCCATTTCGTCGTTTATTTGTTCGCATGGCATCCGGCCCTTTGTGGGCCTTGTTATTGTTGCCGCCACGATAGTGCGAGGCGCCGTGATGGAATGTGACGCACGTCACGCTATGGCGCGGATGTCCTGAGTGGTATTGTCATAACGTCCGTTCCGTCGCGGGTCCCTTGCGGCTCCCCCGAGCGCGGCGTAAGGTTGCGCACGGTGGCGTGTCGCGCGCTCGTAGCTCAGTGGATAGAGCACTGCCCTCCGGAGGCAGGGGTCGGGGGTTCGAATCCCTCCGAGCGCGCCAGTCCTATGTCCGGTCCATTCGTGGCGAATTAGCGGCGCTCATTGAGGCATCCCGAATCACGCTTACCATATCGTCTCAAGCCCGAAGTCGGCGAATACGGCGTCGTTGCTTGTAAGGCGCAAGCTTTCGACGACGCTTTGCGCGGCCAGCATTCGGTCGAACGGATCGCGATGAGCGATATCCCACCCTCCGGCACGTACCGCGTGGACCACCGTGACGGGCAACTCGACGAAACCCGCCTTCCGCAGCCAACCGGGGAAATCGAGAAACAAGGGCGTCGCCGCGTCGAGCTTTCCAAGCGGTGCTTCGTTGCGATTTCCCATGCGCTCGCGCTCGAGACGACGATGCGCCGACCCGGATCGCTCAGCATGCCCCTCACTTTTAAGGAGAGTCGCGGGCCGTCGAACAACCACCAGAGCAGCACGGGCGTGTCGAGCAGATAGCTGCGCGGCTCATTTTCCCCACGCGGCAAGCTCGTCCTCCGGCAGCGGTTCAAGGAATGCGTCCCCGACGTCGCCCTTCAGCAATCCAGGCGTGCGCGCTTTCGCCTTTTCCAATGGCATAAGGCGAACATAAGGTTCGCCGTTTTTCGCGATGACGATTTCTTCGCCCGCGTGTGCGCGCTCGAGCAAGCGAAAAAGCTGGGTTTTTGCTTCGTGCACATAACCTGAGTCATACCGGCAACTTAGTCCTGCTGCGGACTAAGTCAACCCTTGATCGCGCGGTAGTTGCCCGGCGATTTTCGCTCACGACGGTGCGCGGGCGACGGCGAGCCAGCACGCGGCGTCGAATCGCACGTCCGCGCCGTGCACGTAGCGATCGAATGCGGCGCGGACCGCTTCCACGATCTCCGCGCGGGTGCGATCGTCGGCTTCGGTGAGGATCCGGCCGAGCGGACCGAGCCGCGTCACATACTGCCGCAGCCCGTGCTCTGGGAATGTGCAGCGCACGTCCACCGGTTGGATGTCTATCCCGGTCCAGCCGCTCTCCTGCAACATGCGCCGGACCCGCTCTGCATCCGCGAACGCGAACTGCCCCGGCGCGTCGGCTCGCCGCGGCGGAATGCTCGGCAGAAACGATGCGGCCGCGCGCTCGGCGGTCGTCATGAACGGATTCTCATCGGGGCTTCGCCACGCGACGAACCGAAGCTCCCCGCCGCGCTTCGCGGCGCGCCGCAGGTTCGTGAACGCCCGCACTGAGTCATCGAAGAACATCACACCGAAGCGCGAGACGATCGCATCGAAGCCCGACGCCTCGAACGGATACGTCTGCGCATCGGCGACGATGAACGTCACGCGTGCGCGCTCGCTCGCCGCTCGCTCCTGCGCACGCGCGATCATCGGCGCGGAGATGTCGATGCCGGTGCATTCGCCATAGTCGAGCCTCGACGCGATGGCGAGCGTCGTAGCGCCGGTGCCGCAGCCGACGTCGAGCACGTTTGCCGAAGATCCGGCACGGACCGCAGCGGCGAGTATGTCGACGAACGGAGCGAGCATTTGATCGAGTATCCCCTCCGCTTCGACCCACGCGTGCCCGGCGTCGCCGTTCCAGAGCTCGGCCTGTTCCTGTTCGTGGCTTGCGATGCCCATGCGACTCTCCTTTCGATTGCGTTCCGAGATCCGAGGGCGGCTCCGCTGTTCCGCTTCGCGCCCGCCGTCGAGCGGCTGACAACGCGGGCAGAAATAGCTGCTTCGCGCCTCATCGCCGTGACGAGCGAGCTCGATCGCGGTGCCGCATCGCCGGCACGGTGCACCCGAGCGCCGATAGACCCAATAGCGTTCGCTCTTCGGCACGCGCCGCGGTGCGGCAGTCGGTCTGACGGTGACCCGCCCGCCGGGTCTGAGGTTCGCGCGCATCAGCTCGCGCGCACGGCTGTACAGCGCGGCGAGCGCGTCGTCGCTGAGGGTCGCCGGCCGCCGGCCCGGATGCGTGCGCTCGAGAAACAGCGCTTCGGACTTGTAGACGTTGCCGATGCCGGCCGCGACGCGCTGGTCGAGCAACAGCTCGGCGGCCGTCGGCGCCGGCGAGCGCCGCGCACGCTCGACGATCGCCGTCATGTCGCACTCGTCGTCGAGCAGATCGGGGCCGAGTCGCTCGAGCCCGGGATGTCGCGATTCCCACTTGGACGCGACGAGATCCACGCGCCGCGCCCGCGTGCAAACGAAGACGGCGGACTCCGTTTCGATCGCGACCGAGACCGAGGGCGCGGTGCGCGTCCCGCGCGCTTGCCGACGCCAGCGCCCGTGCATGCCGAGGTGCACGATCAAGCTGCGCTCGTCATCGAAGCGTACGACGAGATTCTTGCCGATGGCCTGCACCGAGACGACGGTGCGTCCCCGCAGGGACGTCACCTCGCCGTGCGGGCGGAGCCGGACGCCGACGAGGCGCGCGCCGACGAGCTCAGGCCCGAGCCAGCGCGCAAGGTTCTCGAGCGTATCGCCTTCCGGCACTAGCCCAACTCTCGCTCGAAAACCGCTTCCGGCACGACGGGCATCAGCGTATCTCCAGCCCGAGCGACATCAGCGTATCTCCAGCTCGAGGCCGCGATAGCCGCCGACGAATCCCGCCCGCCGCATCGCGTCGGCAATCGGCGCGCGGTCCGCCGTGACCCCGTCGACTTTCTCGATCTGCATGGAGCGGCGCCGGCGCCGCAGCAGCATGTCGGGCAGCGCGGCGAGCGCCGCGTCGAGCTTGGCGCCTTCCTCGGCTGCGGGGAAGGTCATCAGCTGCTTGCGGCTCCTCGTGATGTACAGGACGGGATCGCCGCCGACGAGCACCACCACCGCGCCTGGCCGGCGCTGCGGTCGCGCGCCGTTGTCGCGCTCGCGCTCGGGCCATGGCAAGACCTGGCCGTAGGGGTTTGCAGGATCCGTCGCGGCGAGCACGATCGCGACCGGCTCCTCGGGCTCCGCGCGCACGGCCCGCAGCCGGTCGACCGCGCCGGGAAACGCATACTGCGCGCCGCCGAGCCCCTCGACGAAGTAGCCGCGACGCACCTGCCCCGACTCCTCCATCGAGCGCAGCACCGGCGCGATCGCGGCAAAGCCGCCCGGAATCGCCTCGACGGCTGCCGTCTCGCGCGCCACGATGCCGTGCCGCTCGAGCAGCTTGACCGCCTTCGCGTACGCCCGCTCGGTCGGCGCGACTTGAGGTAACAGCAGCCCTTGGACGAAAGACCATCGCCCGCCGGCGGAACGGGCGATCGCGCTGGCGCGCTTCATCGGGTTGCGCCCGAGCACAGGGCCCGCGCCGCGCAGCGGCTGAAACGTGTCGTTGGTAACCAGCCCGGCCCAGACGAGGTCCCACAGCGCATCGAGCAGCTCTTCGGCGCGCGGCTCTTTCGAGCTTCCATCGGCGCAGACGCTCTGCAACGCCGTGAAGAACGACGCGCCGTGTTGCGTCAAATGCGCAAGGATCGCGTCGTGCAGCGCCTCTGCATCCGCGAACGGCTCGACGGGCTCGAGCAGATGTGCGACCCGTTCGCGTCGAAACAACGCGACCCGGCCATCGTTCGGCGGCAGCGCACCGCGCCCGACCCATACGAGCCAGCCCGACGCGCCGAGCTCGTCGAGCATCGCGGGCCGGTAGTTCGCGACACGCGCGGGCAGCCACGAAGTCTCGAGTTCCGCGAACGATACGGGCCGGCCTTCGAGCTGCACGAGCACTTCCTTCAAACGCTCGAAACCGCCCGCTTCGTCACCGATCCCATGCCACGCCGGTAGAAAGCGGCCGAGCACTCGCGGCTCGACCGGCGCGACCTCGCGCCGCAAGCGTGCGAGCGTGCGCTGCTTGATCCGCCGCAGCACCTCCGGATCGCACCACTCGCGGCCGGCGCGGCCCGGGCGAAACTCGCCTTCGAGCAGCTGTGCGCGCAGCACGAGGCGATGCAGCGCCGGCTCGATCAGCGCGACGGAAAGCCCGAAACGCGCGGCGGCATCGCGCGACCGGAACGGCCCGTGAGTGCGCGCATAGCGACCGAGCAGCACGTCGACCGGGTCCGTGACGGGCTCGAGGAAGACGCCCGGCACACCGCCCGGCGGCGGCGCGCCGAGCGCATCGCGATACAGCCCGGCATCCTCCACCGCGACGTAGCGTTCTTCGCCGCCGATGCGCATCGTGATCACGCGGCGCGCCCGGCCGAGTTCCGCGAGCCACTGGTCGAGCTCCGCGTGCCGGTCGCCCTCGGCTTCAACGCGCAACGCAAGCTCGGTTTTCGACAGATCGCCGATGCGGCGCAGCAGCTGATGCAGCCCGTCGGCGTGACGGATCTTGCGATCGCTCGTGAGCGACTGCAGCTCCGCCTCGACCTCGTCGATCACCTCGACATCGAGCAGATCGCGAAACGCCTCCTCGCCGAGCAGCTCCCGCAGCAGCCGCCGATCGAGCGACAGCGCCTGCGCCTTGCGCTCGGCGAGCGGCGAGTCGCCCTCGTAGAGATAAGCGGCGACGTAAGCGAACGCGAGCGACTGCGCGAATGGCGACGCATCGGCCGTCTCGACGACCTTTACGCGCACGCGGCGCGCCCTCACCCGCTCGAGCAGCGCGACGAGCGCGGGCACGTCGAAGACATCCTTGAGACACGACCGATACGTCTCGATGATGATCGGAAACGACGGATACTGCCGCGCGACGGCCAACAGCTCCTGGGACTTCAGCCGCTGGACCCACAGCGGCGTGCGCTGGCCGGGCCTGCGTCGCGGCAGCAGCAGTGCGCGCGCCGCGTTCTCGCGGAACTGCCCCGCGAAGAGCGCCGACGAGCCGAGACGCTCGATGAGCAGATCCTCGACCTCGTCGGGCGACGGGATCAACGTTGCGGTATTGGGTTTTTCATCCGCATCGGCGAAGCGCAGCACGATGCCGTCGTCCGTCCACATCGTTTGCACATCGAACCCGAACTGGCTCGAGAGCTTCGCTTCGAGCACGAGCGCCCAGGGTGCGTGGATACGCGCGCCGAACGGCGTCAGCACACAGACGCGCCAGTCTCCCATCTCGTCGCGAAAGCATTCGACGATGATCTCGCGATCGTTCGGAACGGAACCCGTCGCTTCCTTTTGCTCGTCCACGTAGCGAACGAGATTTTCCGCGGCGAACTCGTCGAGCGGATATTCGGCGAGTAACCAGCGCTTCGCCTCCTCGCTCGAGCGCGCTGCGAGCTCGCGCGTGAATGCGCCGAGCGCATAGCCGAGCGCCATCGGCCGGCCGGGGCCTTCGCCGCGCCAGAACGGCAGCTTGCCTGTCTCGCCTGGCGCGGGCACGACGATGACGCGATCGCGCGTGATGCGCTCGACGCGCCAGCTCGACGCGCCGAGCGTGATCACCTGGCCGGCGACGGTTTCGTTGACCATCTCCTCGTCCAGCTCGCCGACGCGCGGCCCTTCCTCGCCGAGGTAGACGCTGTACGTGCCGCGGTCCGGAATCGTGCCGCCGTTCACGAGCGCGAGGAGCTGCGCGCCGCGGCGCGGCGTCAGCCGGTCGTGGTCGCGGTCCCAAGTGATGCGCGGCGCGAGATCCGCGAACGCGTGCGACGGATAGCGGCCGGATAGCATGTCGAGCACGGAATCGAGCGCGGCCTTGGGCAGGTTCACGAAGCCGGCCGCACGCCGTACGGTGGCGTAGAGATCGGCGACTTCGATCTCCTCGACTGCGACCATCGCGACGACTTGCTGAGCGAGCACGTCGAGCGGATTCGCGGGCACCTCGAGTGCTTCGATCTCGCCGTC
>CAZFJU010000008.1:33679-37708 GCA_964518995.1 uncultured Gammaproteobacteria bacterium | reverse complement strand
GCTCACGAGCGATATCGGGTTGTTTTACGGCGAAACTGACGCAGCCTTGCGATTCTGCGAGCAGAGAGTAGACGCCGGCCGGGCTAGTCGCGAAGGCGAACTCGAACCGCGGTTCCTCGCGTCGGAACGAGGAAGAAGCTGCCGAGCCTTCCCGGTCTGATCTCGGCGGAGAATGGAGGCTGCGGGAAGTAGTTTTGCTCGAAGTCGACCTGCGCCCAAGTTTGGCCCTGCGCGGTCGTGAACAACGTATTCAAGCCTTGACGCTGCCGAACCGCAACGACCACGATCGCGACGTTCTGCGGCGGCGCGTCCGCCGACTCCGCGGCGGCGTCGGCTGGGCGGCGTTGCGCATCGTCGTAGCAGGCGAGCCGTTCCGCGTCGTTCTCGATCGCGGCGCAGTCCGCCGGGTTCGCCGTCGGAGGTTCCCCGGTCGCCGGAGACACAGCCGCCACGCACAGCAGCGCCGTTGCGGCCGCGCCGACGAGATATCTCCCGGGGATGGGGCTCCAGCGGAGCCGCCGACTAGCGTTCATGCGCCGCGTTGCGTTGTTCCCTGAACGATAGTATACAGCAGAATAATGTATTCTTAACTTAAGAAGTAAGAACATACAAGGAAAACCTTTCAAACCGGGGGAAGGCATGGTTACTTTCAAGAAGACGCCCATTTGCGCCGGCGTATGTGCGTGCATCGGGCTCGCGGTCGGCGCGGACGCACAAGAACCCGCGGCTTCCGACGCGAGCCAGGTCGAGGAGGTCGTCGTCACCGGCTCGCGTATCGTCCGGCGGGATTTCGACGCGCTGAGCCCCATATTGACGATCGACTCGGAAGCTTTCGATCAGAACAGTGCGATTGGCGTCGAAGCCGTATTAAACCAGTTTCCTCAGTTCAATCCCGGAGCGACACAGTTCAGTGCATCGGAAGTGACGCCGAATGCTGCGGCGACGCCCGGCGTCTCGACGCTGAACATGCGCGGCCTCGGGCCGGGCCGGGGGCTCATTTTGGTGGATGGGCGGCGCGTTCAGCCGGTTAACGCCGCGTTGACGGTCGACACGAACATGATCCCCTCGGCGATGATCGCCAATGTCGAGGTCATCAGCGGCGGTGCTGCGGCGACGTATGGTTCCGAGGCGCTTGCGGGGGTGGTCAATTTTAAGCTCCGGCGTGACTTCGAAGGCATCAGGGTCAACTATCAGCGCGGCTTTCAAGAAGCCGGAGACGGCGAAGAGAACCGGGCGGACGTGCTGATCGGCGGCAACTTCGATGGAGGTCGCGGCAACGCCGTCTTTAATGTGGCGTACGCGAGCCGGGAGGCGGCCTACTTTGCGAGTCGCGATTTCTACATGGAGGGCTACCGAGACCCCGGGACCGAAAGCAACTATCCGCGCATCAGCTTTCCGGCCTTCGATGCGGCGAACGCGTCGCAAGCGACGGGGCGGCCTTCGCAGGCCGCATTGAGCCAGCTCTTTCCGAATGGCGTCGTGGTAGATGGCGTCGAGCATCTGCCGGGCGCGATCCCGAACAATCTGCAGTTCTACATCAACCACGACGGCAGCGTCTTCCTGCAAGATAACGCAGTGCGGAACGGTTACACCGGCAGCGTCGAGTTTCCGTACAAGGAGCGGTCCCAGCTCAACGACACGCTGCAAGAGGTCGATACGAGGCGTTTTCTGTCTTCGCCGTTAACCCGATACACGGCCTTCGGACGAGCGATCTACGATATCACCGACAACATCTCGATGTTTGCGCAGGGCACGTTCGTCACCTCGAACGTCTGGGCGACCGGCCCGCCGAATCCGGTCACGAACCGGGAGGTTCCGCGTAACCCTGATCTCGAGCCCTGGGGGCTTCGCCTGCTGCTGGACTCGCGCACCGATCCGAACGCGCCGTATCGGGTGACCGAGGTGGCGAAGTACTTTCCGAACCGGATCACTGATAACGACACGCACCTGTATGACTTCACTGCTGGATTGGAAGGCCGAATTCCAAATAGCGATTGGACGTGGGAGCTGTTCTCGCAATATGGCGATACCACGGTGCTCACGCACATGGTCGGCTTCCTTTGGAACGACCGTCGCGAAGCGATCGCCCAAGCGCCGAACTTCGGCAGAGGCTTCTCCCAGGCAGTCGGAGGGGGCAGCAACGTCACGTTGACGTGCACGAGCGGCCTGCCGATCTTCGAGCCGTACCATGTCGATGCGGACGGCAACCTTATTTTCGACAGCGGTTTCGAGCTTACCGACGATTGCATCGAAGCGTCGTTGGCCAATATGACGCAGAAGAACACCGTCAAGCAAAGAATCTTCGAGACCAATTTCCAGGGCAAACTCGCCGATCTTCGCGCAGGCGAGCTGCGCGGCGCCTTTGGTCTGACCCAACGTCGGAATGAGAGCGAATTCCGACCGGATCCGCTCTACAACTCCGCCGTGGCGGCCGGGGGCGAGACGGAGGTGACGGAAATCTACGGCGAGATCCTGTATCCGGTCTTCGGTCGATTCGAGCTCGAGCTCGGCGCGCGCCATTCCCGGTTCGACGTCGGCGCCGAGGATTCGGATGCAAATACTTATAAGGCTTTGTTCAGCTGGGCGCCTACGAATGGGCTGCGCTTTCGCGGCGGCTATCAGCGCGCTTATCGCGCACCGACCGTGCATGAGCTTTTCAGCGGACCTTCGAGCAGCGTCAACGTCTGGAACGAAGGTGAGCCGTGTCGCGCGGATACGTTGAATCTATTCGGCAACCATCCCAGCAACCCTGACCGGCTTCAGGTTCAGGAGCTCTGCCGCCAGCTCATGTACCGGGAAGGCGTTATTCCGGGGGCCAATCCGTTCGACGATGATCCGAACAACTGGCCGGTGGGCGGAGGAGCGGTCAGCTCGGTGTTCTCCGTTCAGCGCCGCGGCAATCCAGAGCTCGACCCGGAGCTCGCTAAAACGAAGACCTTTGGCCTGGTTTGGCAAGCGCCAGACCGCGACCTTTCAATAGCAGCGGATTGGTATTCGATCCTGATGGAGGGGTACATCGACGAGCTGAACTTCCGCACTGTGTACGAGCAATGCTTCAACTACAACGGCGCGACCAATCCGACATATAGCGTGGACAACCAATTCTGCGGCTTGATTCGCCGTAACGACAGCGAATCGACTAATCCGGGCGCCGCAGGCCAAGTGCAGGGCTTGCTCTACAACCTTGGCGAGCGAGACGTGTCGGGGATCGACCTCAATGTCAATTGGCGGGCTCAGCTGTCCGACCTCGGCTTCGAGCGTTTGCAGGGTGAGATCGGCATCCGGACCTCCATCACGTATCAATTGCGTTGGAAATCGGTGGCTGTGCCCGGTGCGCCGACGGTGAATTTCAAGGGGACCGGGGCTGAAGGCGGGATCTACGACTATCTGCCATTCACCACCTTCTCTTATCGTCGGGATCGGTTGAATCTTGGCTTGAACTGGCGATATCTGCCGGCCATCGAGCATGTGTCGTTTGCGGACAACCCGCAGACCCGAAGCACGGGAGCAGGTTCCTACAGCGTGTTCAGCTTGAACGGCGGCTGGCAGTTCAACGAGACCATGAGGATCCGCGGTGGAATCGAGAATCTCTTCGACCGAGACCCTGAAGTCTACGGTGCGACGCCGGATAACAACGCGCGCATCAACACACTTACGGGGCGCTACGATCCGCTCGGCCGCAGAGGCTTCATGGCATTGGAGGTGAACTTCTAGCCGGACCGGCTTTTACTGCTGCGACAAGATGTCGCGCTCGATGTAGCTCGCGACGTCGTGCAGCTCCTCGAGACTGTACGCCGCGCCGAATGGCGGCATGGCGGTGCCGGGGACACCGCCGCGCGCCGCCACGATGATATCGACCAGCTCGAGATCGTCCGGAAACGGCTGGCCGAGCTGCGTGCCCTCGCCGGTAGGACCATGACAGACGGTGCACACCGTGCGGTAGATCGCCGCGCCGCGACCAAAATTGGCGCTGCGGCCGAGATCGAAGCCGGTCAGAAAGGCCAGCGGATCGCCGGTGTCATGGGCCTC
>CAZFJU010000008.1:0-33579 GCA_964518995.1 uncultured Gammaproteobacteria bacterium | reverse complement strand
AGCTCGCCGTTGAAGCGGCCGGCGAAAATCAACCCGCCCGCCGTCGTGATCGTGCCCGCGCAGCGGTTATCCAATAGACGCCGCCAGGCGACTTTATGGTTGGTCACGTTCATCGCGACCAACGTGCTGCGAATGTCGGTGCCGATGTCGCGGGCGCTGCCGAACGTGCCTTGCACATAACTGCGCGAGTCTGCGTCGGGCTCGGGGCCGATCGTCGCGTCGGGGTCACCGCCGCGGCCGCGGCCGGGGCCGTCTCCAGCACAGATGTACATCAGGTTATTCTCGATGTTGTACGAGCTCGGGTGCCACGTGACGCCGGAGAAAGGGCGCCAGATGGCTTCGATCTCGCTGTTGAACGGCGTGAACGTTCTGCCCTCGTTGCGCAGGATGCCTTCGAAGCTCTCGCCCACGACATCGATGTGGTGGCGAATCACTTGGTCGCCCTGCGGAATGGGCTGCGTGGCCGCGGTGGCCTGGATGCGATCCTGCGGCACCGGCGTTTCGACGACCGGCGTCAGCGGTACGCCGCTGGTGCGATCGAGCAGGTAGAGGTAACCGGCTTTGGAGACGGCCGCGATACCCTTGCGCGGCATGCCGTCGAACTCGGCGTCGAACAGGATCGTCGGGTTTGGCGCGTCATAATCCCAAATATCGTGGCGCACGAGCTGGAAGTGCCAGCGATACTCACCTGTCGCGATGTCGAGCGCGAGCACCGAAGCCGTGAACAGGTTGTCACCCGCGCGGATCGCGCCGTTCAGGTCGGGGCCGGCATTGCCGGTGGAGAAGTAGATCATCCCGAGCTCGGGGTCGATGCTCGGCGTCTGCCACACCGGCGCTCCGCCGTACTTCCATGCGTCGTTGTCCTGCGGCCACGTGGCATGGCCGATTTCGCCGGGACCTGGGATCGTCCAGAAGTTCCAAATTTGCTCGCCGGTATGCGCATCGTACGCGCTGATGCGGCCGCGAATCGCGTATTCGCCGCCCGTGAAGCCGGTGACGACCATGCCATCGTAGTACAGCGGCGCCGAGGTGATGCCGTAGCCCAGTGCCGGATCCGCCGCGAGCACGTCCCAGATGACCTCCCCGGTTTGCTGGTCGAGCGCGACGAGCCGACCGTCGAGCCGGCCGAGAAAAAGCATGCCGTCGCC
The DNA here is from genome assembly GCA_964518995.1 of uncultured Gammaproteobacteria bacterium. Taxonomy (GTDB): domain Bacteria; phylum Pseudomonadota; class Gammaproteobacteria; order Steroidobacterales; family Rariloculaceae; genus ZC4RG20. Next base: position 32,431 of record CAZFJU010000008.1, on the reverse strand, counting down.
AAGCCCGAGGCCGCGGCTCAGACGGCCGCAGCAGATGACGGTATTCTCGAAATCGATGTTGCCTTCGTAGGTCCAAAGGAACTCGCCGCTATCGACGTCCACGGCGAAAACGTCGTTATCGCCGGTAACGACATAGAGCACACCTTCGTAGAAGAGCGCCTGTGCCTGGTGTGAGTAGCCGGGCCCGGTTCCGGAGCCATTGAGGCCGACCCGCCACACGGCTTTGACGTCCTGCACGTTATCGCGGTTGATTTGCGTCAGCGTCGAATAGCGCTGGTTGTAGATGTTGCCGCCGTTGGTGATCCAATGGGTCGACGGGAGCTCGACGAGGTCGGCGGCGCTGAACGCAGGCGCTGCGGTGATCAGTTGGGCATGCGTCACCGCGATCCTCGCGACAGACAGGGCGGCGCCGAGCGCGAGCGTGGCGCCGCGCGACTGCAATCGAAGCATCCGGAGGTCTCCCCTGGTTTTGATCGAGTATACAGAAGCGTCGACGGCGGCCGCGATTCACGCCGTAGAGCGTCTCGAGCACTAGCTCCGATCGAGCACTGCGAACAGTTGCTCGACGGAGCGGCCCGCGCCCTCCGCATCGTAGTGCAGAGCTTTAAGCTTGAAATGGGCGGCGGCCGGTTCGAGCACGGGGCCGGTAAGCAAGGTGTCGAAAGCAAAGCCGCCCAGTAGCCGGCACGCCAGGGTCAGGTAAAGTCGATCCACCGCTTGGTCGACGAGCAGCGCATGGAGCACCTCGCCGCCGCCGATCATGGCAATGGTGGAGTGAGCTTCTTGCGCCAACGCTTCGATCAATCGGCCGCCCTCGGCATAGGCACCGTTGCCGACCCGCAGCACGCGCACACCTTGCGATTCAACGGCCGCGGTCTTGCGCGGATCCGCCGCGCGGCCCGTGGCGACGTACACCGTGCGGCCCGACTCGGTCAGCGCATCGAGTCGTGGAAGGTCGAGGCTGGCCGTGGCGATGACGATGGCCGGCTGCGGTGCGAGACCGCGTGCTCGACGCCAGTCGAGCAAGTCCGCGAACTCAGGCTTGCCGCTGACCGGGAAGCTGCGCGTGGTCACCGCGCGGCGAAAATCGCGCACATGGCTGCCGGTCGTGATCAGCACGTCAGCGGCCGCCGCGAGCTCTTGGAACAGGCGCCAGTCGCGTGGGTTCGCTATGGCCGCTGGCACTGCAGACCGGTTGCGCCGCGTATCGGGTAACGAGATGCGCCCGTCTAAGCTGGTGATGAAATTGGCGTAAACGAAGCTCTTCGATAAGCGGCGCGGCGGCCCGAGCGCCTCGCTCAGGTAGAGGCCCCGCAGCGGCACATCCTCGCTCGGGCCGGGAAAGAGTCGCAGCAGGTCTTCCACCTTAAGGCTTGTGGCCCGGCTCGATGTCGCGGGCCTGCTGAAAGGTCAGCTGCTCGGAGCGGCCGTGTTGCTCGGTATCGAGCGGCTCGAGCAGAAAGCCGACATGGTCGCCGAGGTCGTGTTGCTCGAGCACCCTGCCTGCGAACCAGCGCTCGCAGGCATTGAGGATCGGCACGCCGTGCGCATAGTGCCAACGGACCCGCTCGAATTTGTCGACCTCATCGCCCGTTTCTCCGCCGAAAAGCTCCGCGATATCACGGTTGTCTTCGTCAATGACGTGCACCGCGAGGACCGCCGCGCGGCGCGCGAGCTGTAGGGTATGGTTCTTCTTCGAAAGACAAGCGAGGAAGCGTGGCGGATGAATGCTGCATTGAGTGGCGAAGCCGATGAGGCAGCCTGTGAGCTCGTTGTCCACGGCCGTCGTGACCACATAGAGCGGGTAATCGAGTGTCGCCGCAAGCCGTTCGAATGGTGATGGCATAGGTCTCAGCTGTTAGGGCGCCGCCGGCCGGGAGGGCCGGCGCGACCCGTTGTGAATCCCTTAACCTTGGCCGCGCGGACCGATCGGGGCGTCCTCGTCGATCGTCAGGTCGTCGCAGGGCGCCGAGAAGTAGGGCACCGTCGACACGTTCGTCGCGTTCGAGCCGGTCTGCGGCTCGAGCCAGTAGAGCGGATCGGTTGCCGTATAGCTGCGCCGGAGCTGCTGAGTCTCGGCGTCGAAGGTAAATTCCTCGACCACCTGGAGTTGATCGCTATGCGGCATCCGGCCGTTGAACAGGCCCGCTTCGAAGCCGGCCGTGTCGACGATCAGCGTGTCGCCCTCCCATCGGCCGATCGAATGCCCGGTGAGACTCGGCTCGACATTTGCAGGGTGCTGCGGCACGTTCATATGAATGGTGCGCTCGACGCCCAAGCGGCCGTACTGCATCGTGATCGTATCACCGCGCTGAATGACGCGGTTGACCACCTCGCCGGAATCTCCGCTCCATTCCGTGACGACATTCGTGAATACGCAGGACATTGCGTACCGGTCGCCGACGTTGACCGACTCGAGCGCGGCTTGGCCTGCTTCGGTGAGGGGGTTGCCGCCGCGGCCGGGGAAGCCGCCCCCCGGAGCTGCTGCGGCGCCTCTCGCCGCCGCCTCGGCTTCGGCAGCGCTTTGCACGACCCCTTCCCGGGCGAGACGTAGCGCCTCGGCCCGCGCCGCGGCCTGCTCGCTGCCGCGCGCACCGCCAATTACGCCGGCGGCTTCGGGGTCGTCGGCATAGCGCTCCGCCTCGCTAAGCGGCACCAACGTGCCGCGTTGGCCGCGCGGATCGGTCATCACACGCTGCTCCTGCGCCCAATCGCCCGAGATGTTCGGTTCGCCGCTAGCGAGCCTAAGCGGCCGCTCACCCTGGCCGATCTCGGCCGGCGCGGTAATCTGGCCGTATCGATCGAGGCTCGATCCGTCGTCGAAGATCACCGTGCTGACATAGCAGGAATAGGGGTCGTCGCGATCCGGCGAGCCCGTAATTGTGATTTCTTTACCTTCGGGGAATAGGTCGCTGGTCCATCCTGAGCGACGCAACGTGTTCGCGGACCGCATCTCGCAACGCATGGCGATGGTCTCGCCGTCCTCATTGACGACGTCGAGATAGAGCCACGAATGCGGATTAACGAAGTCGATCCCCGTTACGGTGCCCGTAATTTCGATATCGACGTCCATGACGAACGTGCCGAAGCCGTGGTGGGCCAGCGCTGCCGGCGCAATGGCGGCGCCGATCGCAAGCGCGATGGGGTGCCGAATGAATGACCGCATGTTCTTATTCCCCCTGGAATGGTATTCGCTAATATTACAGTGTACTGGAGGCGCTGCGGGGCATTACATTTTCCCGCGCGCGACTCGATCCGGTCCGACGAGGCAGTCTATTACGGCGCGCGAGCCTACGGTTACACTGCGCCAGGGCGCGGATAGCGCCTGGGTCTCTTTAACGGATGGCCGCACCGGGGCCGGCGACCATCGGGCAGGAATGATACAGTCGAGCAATGGCTGAAACGGTCTCTATTTGGGGGAAGGTCTGTATGCGTATTACGGCTAACGCGATGGGGCGTCGCGGCCGCTTGATTCTTGGGTCGGTGTCACTCGCTTTGCTGGGGGCCTGCGGCGGGGGTGAGCCGCAGCCCGATGCGGAGGGATGGCTCACGCTATTCAACGGCACCGACTTGTCCAACTGGAGCGCCCTTGGCGACGGCAATTGGCGCGTCGAGGACGGAGCGATCACGGCGGATCAAAGCTCGGCGCCGAGCTATCTGGTCAGTGATCGCGGCTACGAGGATTTCGAGCTCGAGCTCGAGTTCTGGGTGAACAGCGAGGCCAATAGCGGCGTCTTCATTCGCTGCGCCGACCCCGAGGCCGTGGATGAAGTCTCGTGCTACGAGGTCAACATCTTCGATACGCGGCCGGACCAAACCTATCGCACCGGGTCGATCATGAATGTCGCCGCGCCGTCCGAGTTCATTTACACCGGCGGGCAGTGGAATCGCTACCTGATTACGGCGGCGGGCAACCGTCTCCACGTTGTGCTGAACGGCCGTGATATGGTCGACGTTGAAGATTCGACCCTTACTGCCGGCCCGATCGCTTTGCAGCACGGCTCGGGCACCGTCCGGTTTCGTAACGTGCGGCTTCGAGAGCAGTAGAGTCGCTGTAGGAGGCGCTTGTGAATAGTAGAGTACTCGGAGCTGTCGCGTTGGCCGCCGTGTTCGTCGCCGGCTGTGGCGGCGGGGTCGACGATCAAGCACGGCAGGCCGGTGTCGTGGCCGAAAATTGTCTCGACTGTCACAACGCACTGGAGCGTGCCTCCGATCTCGACCTCGAGGCGTTCGGCATGGATTCCGTAGCGGCCGACGCGCACATTTGGGAAAACGTCATCGCGAAGGTGCGCTCCGGGATGATGCCGCCGGCGGGTCGTCCGACCCTCGAGCCGGCCGCGAGGAGCGCGCTCGTGGCCTGGCTCGAGAACCAGATCGACAGCCAAGCCGAGCTGCACCTTCCCGCGCCGGGCCTGCACCGGCTCAATCGCACCGAATACTCCAATGCGATTCGCGATCTGCTAGGCCTCCAGGTCGATGCGACGAGCTTCCTGCCGGCGGACGATTCCAGTCACGGGTTCGACAATATGGCCGGCACGCTGACCACGTCGCCGGCGCTGATGGAGGCCTACCTTTCGGCGGCGGGCCGAATCAGCCGGCTGGCGATCGGCACGGAGACTGCCGCGACCCTGGCGGTATTCGACGTCCCGCACGACACCTCGCAGAACCAGCATATCGAGGGGCTGCCGTTCGGGACCCGGGGCGGCATGCTGATCGAGCATGAGTTTCCGGCAGATGGTGAGTACGTTTTTACCGTCAAAGGGATGACCGGCTATTTCACTGCCGTGCTCGGCAATGTCCGAGGCGAGCAGCTGGAAGTCACGATCGACGGCGAGCGCGTGTATCTGTACGACTGGGATTCGGAAATCGGCAACCGACAAGGCAACGGCGGCCGGACTCCGCCGATCCCGATCAAAGCCGGGTTCCACAAGGTTGGCGTCACCTTCATCGCCACGAGCGATCTGCCGGATACCGGGCTGAACAAATCGTTTGTCCGCACCATGAACTCGCCGGGCGCGATCTCGGGCTATACGTTCTACCCGCACGTCGGGCAGGTCTTCATCGAAGGGCCGTATAACGGCCGTCCGGCCGAGACGTCCCCGAGCCGCGAGCGGATCTTCGAATGCTATCCGCAGAGCTTCCGCGAGGAGGCACCGTGCGCGCGGCAGATTATCTCGACGCTGACGAGCAAGGCATTTCGCCGACCGTCCACGGAAGCCGATCTCGAGGTCATGATGGAATTCTTCGCGGTTGGGCGTGAAGAGGGCGGCAACTTCGATTACGGCATCGAAGCGGTGGTGCAGCGCATCCTGGCGGACCCCGAGTTCATCTATCGGTCCGAGATCGAGCCGACCGAGGTGGCGGCGGGCGCGCCCTACCGGCTGGCAGACCTGGAGCTCGCGTCGCGCCTTTCGTTCTTTCTCTGGAGCAGCATTCCTGATGACGAGCTGCTCGAGCTTGCCTCGGCAGGTCGCCTGCACGAGCCGGATGTGCTCCACCAGCAAGTCGAGCGGATGCTCGTGGATCCGCGATCGAATGCGTTCATCGAGAACTTCACCGGCCAATGGCTGAATGTGCGCGGGATGCAGGCCAGTGAGCCCGTCGTGAATCTGTTTCCGGATTTCGACAGCACTCTCCGCCACGCTTTCCAACGTGAGATCGAGCTGTTCTTCAGCAGCATCATCCATGAGGACCGCAGTATTCTCGAGCTGCTCACGGCCGATTACACGTTCGTCAACGAGCGGCTCGCAAAGCATTATGGGATTCCGGGCGTCTACGGCTCGCAGTTCCGCCGCGTGACGCTTGGCCCGGAGCACGATATGCGGCGCGGGCTGCTCGGCAAGGGTGCGCTGCTGACGATCACCTCGGAGGGAGCTCGCACATCGCCGGTCAAGCGCGGCAAATGGTTCCTCGAGACGTTCTTCGGGGTGAGCCCGCCGGATCCGCCGCCGGGGGTAGAAACAGATCTATCGCCGCTCGAAGGCGACGCGCCGAAGTCGTTGCGGGCGCGCTTGGAGGCGCACCAGATCAATCCGAACTGCTCGTCGTGCCACATGCATTTCGAGCCGATGGGGCTCGCGATGGAGAATTTCGACGCCGTCGGCGCATGGCGAACCGAGGATGTGGGTCTGCCGATCGACCCCGTCGTGTCCATCAACGACGGCACGCGGCTCGAGGGCATCGCGGACTTGCGCGAGCTTACCGTGCGTAACGGCGATCTGTTCGCACAGACCGTGACCCAGAAGCTGCTGACGTATGCCATAGGCCGCGGGCTGGAGCACGAAGATATGCCGCTGCTCCGCGCGATCACGCGGCAGGCCGCCGAGGACAATTACCGCTTTTCGTCGCTGGTCATGGGAGTCGTGCAGAGCCCGGCGTTCACCATGAACCTGAAGACCGAGTTGGCCCTGCTCGAGGAGTAAGTCGATGTTCATCACCAAGAAGCACATAAACCGACGCAGCCTGCTGCGTGGCGCCGGTGTGGCGCTTGGGCTCCCCCTGCTCGATGCCATGTTGCCGGCGGCGACGGCATTCGCGAATACCGGCGCCGTTCCGCCGCGCCGGTTCTTTGGCGGCTTTGTCCCGCACGGCGCCGCAATGGGCGGCTACTGGATCCCGGAGCGGGAGGGCGCGTTGCCGGCTGAGCTGCCGTTCATCTGGAAGCCCCTCGAGCCTTTCCGCGACAGCCTGACGATCCTATCTGGCCTGCACGCTACGTCCTCGGAGCCGCCTCCGGGCGAGACGGGTGCCGATCACTGGGTCGCCGCGGCGTTCCTATGCGCGGAGAAGCCGAAAAAGACGGCGGGCGCCGACGTGTACGCCGGTCACACCATCGATCAGATCATCGCCGAGAAGATCGGGCGGGAGACGCTTCTGCCCTCGATCGAAATGTCGGTCGAGGATCCGGGCTCGGGGTCGAGCAACTGCGGCGAAGGCTACAGCTGCGTGTATACGAATACGATCTCCTGGGCGTCGCCGACCACGCCGCTGCCGATGGAGCTGAACCCTCAGGTCGTGTTCGAGCGCATGTTCGGCAGCGGCAGCTCGCCGGAGCAGCGTGCCACTCGCCGCGAGCGGAATCAGAGCATTCTCGATTCGATCAACGGCAAGATCTCGACGCTTCGCAGAGACATCAGCGCTCCGGATCGGTCCCGACTCGATGCCTTCACCGAGAATGTGCGTGAGATCGAGCGCCGTCTGGCGATCGCCGCGAGCGCCACGACCGCGGCACCGGAAGATTTCGCGGTTCCGCCCGGTATCCCGCAGTCATTCGACGAGCACATCAAGTTAATGTTTGATCTGCTGGTCTTGGCGTACCAGGCTGATATTACTCGCGTTGGTACATTACTGTTTGCACGCGATCTGACCGGCCGGCGCTATCCCGAAAGCGGCGCGCCGAATCTCGGTTTCCATGGCGGCTCGCATCACGGGGAGGATCCACAGCGGATCGACGAGTTCTCCAAAGTTAATCAGTATCATGTGAAAATGCTAGCCTATCTGGTTGAAAAGCTAGCGAATGTTGAGGAGGCGGACGGGACGCTGCTGGATCATTCGTTGCTGCTGTACGGCAGCAACATGGGCAATCCCAACCAGCACCTCCATTACGACGTGCCGCATATAGTCGTCGGCGGCGGCAATGGCATGATGAAGGGCGGGCGCCACTTGGCCTATCCCACGAGGACGGTACCGACGGGCAATCTTCTGCTCAGCGTTCTGGACCGGTACGACATCCATCGCGAGCACTTCGGGGACAGCACGGGACGGTTGGAGAACCTGTAAATGGTCGGAAGAGCAATCGCGCTGGTGTCGATTCTCCTGTTCGCAAATGCGGCGGTCGCGGAATCCCTGGTAGCGGATGCAGCGATGCAGCGCAACGGCTCCGAGGTTCACCGTCTTCTCGTCGACGGCGCCGACGTCGGCTCGCCGCAAGCGGATGGAACGACGGCGCTGCACTGGGCGGCCTACCACAGCGACGAGAGCCTCGCGGAGGCGCTGCTCGATGCAGGCGCCAACCCTTCCGCAGCCACTCGCAACGGCGCGACGCCGATGTGGTTGGCGGCCAGCATCGGCGACGCGACGATCATCGAGCTGCTGCTGGACGCCGGCGCCGATGCGAATGAGGCGCTTCCGTTGGGGCGGCGGCCGCTGATGCTGGCGGCCCGCTCCGGTCAAGCCGACGCGGTCAGGGCGCTGCTCGAGCGCGGCGCGGACCCGAACGCCCGCGAGACCGAACGCGGCACCACTGCGCTGATGCAGGCAGCCGATCAAGGCCACGCCGAGGTCATGAGCGTGCTGATCGAGCACGGTGCCGACGTCGCTGCAGGTTCCGCGCCGGTGTTCCGCGACGGACGCACGGCCGCGTTGGGGAAGTCCGGAGATCCGCGGGAAGCCGTGCGGCGGCAAGTGATCGCCGTGCTGTGTGAGCAGGAGTCCCCCGATCTCGACGCGCTCGTATCATTGGCGCGTCGAGGCGACGACGCGATGCCGGCTACTGCGGCCGGCTCGGATCTACGAGTCGAAGATATTTGCGGGAACCAGCGTGAAGGCATCATCTTTACCGGCGGCGGGCGCGACCGAGGCGAGCGTGAGCCCGACGGCGGCGAATTGACCCCGCTCGTGTATGCGGCCCGTACGGGCGGCATCGATGCGGCGCGCGTGCTCCTCGAAGCCGGTGCGGATGTGAACCAGGTGACCCGCTACGGCTGGAGCCCGCTGCTGGCGGCGACGCAGAACCGCAATTATCAGCTGGGACGTTTTCTGATCGAGCACGGCGCCGACGTCAATCTCGCCAACAAGGGCGGTTGGACGCCTCTCTACCTCGCGACCGACAATCGCAACCTCGAGGGCGGGGACTACCCGACCCGTACCCCCGATATGGATGATCTCGAGTACATCAAGCTTCTCCTGGACGAGGGGGCGGATCCCAATGCCAGGATGATCGAGAGCACCGAGACCCGTACGGTATTTACCAACCAGTGGTTGGACGAAGAGGGCGCGACCGCCTTTCTGCGCGCGTCGCAATCGGGCGATCTGGAGCTCATGCGGCTGCTGCTCGAGTACGGCGCGGATCCGCATATCAACACGGAGCTTGGCGTGACACCCCTGTCCGTGGCCGCCGGAATCGGCTGGGTTGAGGGCATCACCAGCGAGTGGTCGACCGCGCAAACCGTCGAAGCGGTGAAGCTGCTGCTCGAGCTGGGAATCGACCCCAACCATCAGGCGGACACGGGCCGAGTCGCTTTGCATGGCGCGGCGCACAAGGGCGCCACCGAGGTCGTGCGGATGCTCGTCGAAGCCGGTGCACGGATGGATATTCGTGACTTTGGGAATACCGACAATCGCGGCAGTCCCGAGCTCGCCGCCCGCACTTGGTTGCCAATCGACTATGCGGATGGTCTCGTCCGCGTCGGCGTGCAATCGGCCATTCCGCATCCTGAAACAGCGGAGGTGTTGCGCCAGCTGATGATTGACGCCGGCCTCGACGCACCGCCGGCAGGCCGGACCTTGGAATCGATCTGCATCGTCGAAGTGTGCTCTGCGGATTACGATCCGGTGGAATACAACTAATTCCGTCGCGTATAGCGAGTCCCGTCGAATACACGAGTCCCGTCGAAATACAACTAATAAGGCCGGGAGGCCGTTTGCCATGGGAAGCCGTCTTACGTCAGCTGTCCTGCTCGCCGCGTGCGCGGTGGTTACGTCGCGCGTCGACGCTCAGCCGGCAGAGCCCGCGGAGCTGACGGCGCTCGACTACATCGAAATCCAACAACTCGTCGCTCGCTATGCGGTGGCGATCGACACCTGCGCCAACAATGGCTACGACTATGCAGACCTCTTCACGCCGGACGGCGCGTTCATACCGTCCTTCGACGGCAGGCCCGGCGCACGGATCGAAGGACGCGAGCGGCTCGCCGAGATCTCCGGCGGCGGCAGTAACGGCTGCGAGAACGTGCCGTGGATCGCGCAAGGCGTCCGGCATATCTACACGAACCACGTCATTACGCCGACCCCGGAAGGCGCGTCCGGTTACGTGGACATGCTGATGATTGGCCTCGGCGGCGATCCGAACAAAATCGAGTACGACGGCTACTACGAGGACGAGTACGTGCGTACGCCGGACGGGTGGCGGTTCAAGCAGCGCGTGCACCACGCGCTCCTTCGCGGCGGCCAGCCCGCCGAGCAAGACTAGCACTCATCCAGCGAGAAGCTACGTGTGCGCCGCGGAGCGCGTCGCACCGTTTGATAATAGTAGTCCGGATACCAGTGTGGCATGTAGGCGACACATTCTGGAGGGCACCATCCCTTCTGAACCGTAACGGTTGGACAACGGCCGTCGACTGTGTGTACGATGCGCAACACTTTTACGGTTCAACCGTCCCGGGTGGGACGGCGACAAGGAGGTCACATTGCGCAAACTAATTTATGCATCGATGTTGCTGCTGCCGGGGCTCGGCGTCGCCCAAGCGCCGAGCACGTCGCAACCGTTCGATTACAACATCGCCGAGCTGCGGCTGCTCGACACCGACAATGACGGCGACGGCCTCGAGCTGCGCGGCTCGTACTCGCTCGACGAGAACTGGTTCGTGCTCGGCGCGTGGCGTGAGATTGACTTTGGGCCGGTGGACGGCCGACAGCTCGAGCTTGGAGCCGGCTACGCGTGGAAATATCGTCCGGGCCTGGATCTGATAGGAGCCGTCAAGTACATCGACGTCGACGTCGATGGGCCGTTCGTTAGCGGCGATGATAACGGGCTCGGATTGACGGCCGGCTTTCGACACTGGTTGTCGCCCGTCGTTGAATGGCGCGGTGCGGTGCACCATCAGCGCCTGGATGACAGCGATACCTATCTCGAGCTTGCAGGCGACTACTATCTCAACGACCGTATTTCGGTCGGCTTGAGTCTCGAGTTTGCCGGCGACCTCGATGTGCTGAGCATCGGCGGGCGCTGGTTCTTCCGCTAAACTCCGCTACGGGTGGACGCTGGCCGCCGCTCGGCGGCCAGCGCGCCTGGAGCTGGATTCGGCAATGTGCCGTGCTCGGTTACTCTTCGGCGCGGTTGCGCGGCGGCATGTCTTCTGGCCGATCGGTCCAGTCGATCTCGGGCCAAACGTGCACGCGTGACTTGAAGCGCCAGCCGTCCGCCGTTTTTTCAAAAGTATCTTCGTAACCGCCTTCCCAATGCACGATATCGCCGCGGCGGTCCGTGTCGTTCGTGATCGTAAGCAGTGTCGAGATGGCGCGCGCACCCTCCGGCGTCGGGGTAATGACCGGGTTGATATTCAGGTGGTAAGCGCGTGGCTCCAGCTGCGGTCGGCAGCCGTCCGTCCCGCCGCCGACGGCGGCGAGCTGCTCGCGCCCGCGAAACCAGATCTTGGCCCCGCCGCCCCATTCGGACGAGACACCGAACGTGCCATCGTCCGTGAACAGATCGGCGTATCGGTAGCCATTGCCGACGCAGGTATCAAGGATGTGCGTGTAGCTGTCGATCAGTTGGCGAATGTCCAGATGGTCCTGCGCTTCGAGTTTCGCGGCTTCCTGTGCCGCGGCTGCGCCGGCCCCCGCTGCCAGTCCGAGCGAAATCATTGCAAAGCATGCTCTTCTGAGTTGCATATCGTTCGTTGCTCCCAATGCGTCGTTGCGCGCTCACTTATACCTTGATTGCCGCTGAGCTAGAAAATCGGCCGCTTGGATCGGTAGAGGTGCTATTGTGATGTCTCGAACGACGAGCCTGCGAACACGCGCCGCCCATCCGGGAGTCGGACCGCGCGCGCGTTAGCGACGTGCTCCTCGCGCTTCGACCGGAAACCCTCGATCGTCACCTGTTGCCCTTGCTGCAGCGAGCGCGCATTCCAGCCGAGCCTCATCAGGCCGTTTGGCGGGCCGAGCTCGAAATCCCAGTTGACGACCGTGCCGTCCTCATCCTCGACGTCGATATAGATGCGTGCGTGAGGATTGGTCCACTCGATCTTCGTGACCGCTCCGGTCAAGGTAATCGGCTGGTCCCGATCGAACTCTGCGGAGAAGGAATGATGAGCTTGTGCAGAGACAGCGGCGCCGATGGCGCAGCTTGCGATGAGAGCGGCGAGCCGGATACGCATGGTGCCCCCTTGGTTTTTCGTCGTCGTTGAGCCGCCAGGTTCGGGAGAATGATAATCTATGGTGTGTTCTCGCTATCAAGAGATCGAGCATGATTCCGTACGCGCGTGCAAAGTCCTCGTTGTTGCTGGTGAGCGTGCTGATCTCGCCTGTAGTCCTGAGTCAGTGGGCTCCGCGCCTGCCGGCCGGTACGCCGTTGGATGCCGCAGGGCAGCCGAATCTCGAAGCGCCAACACCTCGCACGCCTGATGGCACGCCGGACTTGACCGGCGTTTGGCAGCGGGCGAGTGCGCCGGCAGCCGGTACGGCGCCGGCGGGTGCCGACACGCCGCCGGTCGCGGGTTTCGCCGATATCGGTCAGAACATCGAAGGCGGCGCGCCGCTGCGTCCGGAAGCGCGGGCGCTGCTCGAGGCGAGACGCGCGAACGACGGCGCGGAGAACCCGGAAGCGTTCTGCCTGCCGATGGGCATTCTGCAGTTCCACACACAGGGAGCTCCGCGCAAGTTTGTCCAGACGCCGGATCTGCTCGTGATTTTGTATGAAGCGAGCATGGGCATCCGCCAGATCTTCACGGATGGGCGCGAGCCCCCGGGGGAAGACGCGTTCCCTTGGTGGTACGGCTACTCCGTCGGCCGTTGGGAGGGCGACACCCTGGTGGTCGAGACGACGCGGCTTCGGGACGGCGGCTGGCTCGACATCTTCGGTACGCCCCTTACGGATGCCGCAAAGATTACCGAGCGCTTTACGCGGGTCAATTTCGGCACGATGTCGATCGACATCACGATCGATGACCCGAAGGCCTACACTCGCCCGTGGACGGTGCGCGTCAACCAGGAGCTCATGCCCGATCAGGAGCTGATCGAATTCGTGTGCTTGGAGAATCAGCGCTTCGGCCGCTGGGAAACCGACTGAGCGGCGCGCTTTCAGGCGCCTTCGCCGAAGTCCAGCGGCAGCCCGACGTAGTTCTCCGCGATCGTGCGTAACCCGGCCTCGGAGTGGAGGAGATAATCCAGCTCTGCCGCTTGAAGCTTTGCGCCGATCGGGCCGTCGTCGGCGATCCGATGGGTCAGCATCGTGAACCACCAGGAGAAGCGCTCCGCGCGCCAGATCCGCCGGAGTGCCCGCGCCGAGTAGCCGTCGATGCCGGCTTCGCTACTGTCGCGATAGAATTCGATCAGCGCGCTCGCGAGGAACTTCACGTCCGTCGCCGCGAGGTTCAAGCCCTTCGCGCCGGTCGGCGGCACGATATGCCCGGCGTCGCCCGCGAGGAACAGCCGCCCGAACCGCAGCGGCTCGGCCACGAAGCTGCGCAGCGGCGCGATGCTCTTCTCGATTGACGGGCCCGTGATGAGATGCTCCCGGCCTTCGTCGTCGAGACGGTGCCGCAGCTCTTGCCAGAATATGTCATCCGTCCAGGCGTCGAGCTCGTCGGTCAACCGAACCTGCAGGTAGTAGCGGCTGCGCGAGCGACTGCGCATCGAGCAGAGCGCGAAGCCGTGCGGGCTGTTGATATACACGAGCTCGTCGGCGAGCGGCGGTACGTCCGCGAGCAGCCCCAGCCAGCCGAACGGGTAGACCTTCTCGTATTCGACAATCGCCCCGCGCGGCACGCTGGCGCGGCAGACGCCGTGAAAACCGTCGCAGCCGGCGATGAAGTCGCAATCGAGCCGCTGCTCGCGGCCGTCCTTGAGAAAGGTGACGTAAGGGCGGGTGCGGTCGATATCGTGCACCGCGACATCGAGTGCTTCGTAGATGGTCGGTACGCCGGCGGCGGCGCGCGCTTCCATCAGATCGCGCGTCAGCTCCGTTTGCCCGTAGATCGTGACATGCTTCCCTCCGCTCAAGCCCGGCAGGTCGACCCGGTGGCGCCGGCCGTCGGCGAGAATCTCGAAGCCGGTGTGCACGAGCCCTTCGCGATGCACGCGCTCACCGACGCCGGCCTCCTCGAGCAGGCCGACGCTGACCTGCTCGAGCACCCCGGCCCGGATTCGGCCGAGCACATAGTCGGCGGTATGGCGCTCGAGCAAAACCGCGTCGACGCCGGCTTTGTGCAATAGCTGGCCGAGCAGCAAACCTGCCGGACCTGCGCCAACAATTGCGACTTGCGTGCGCACGTCAACCCGTTGCGAAGCGCTTAGCGGTGATCAAGACAATCCTAGTCACGTCCGGCCAAGTGTAGCGTGCGGGAAGGCCCGGGTCATGCATGGCCGGCCCCGGGAGGAGGGTTATTCGGGCGTGGCAGAGCTCGACCACAGCCGCTCGCCGGTTTCGGTGCGAGTCACGGACGACGCATTCGCGGTGTTGGTGCCGTCACGGGCGCCGAAACCGCTTACCGTCAGCACATCGCCGGCCTTGACCGTTCGGGGATTGATGCCGCTGCGCACGAGCGAATTGAGCCCGAGCAGCTCCACGGCCCATTGCGCTCGCTGACCCTGCTCATTCACGGTCTCCAGATGCACCCAGGCATGCGGATTCGTCCATTCGATCTGCGTGACCGTGCCCGTGATATCGATCGGGCGGCCGACATCGAATTCAGCCGAGAACGAATGATGCGCATACGCATGTGTTGCAGCGAACACTGATACCAAGCCCACGCTCGCTGACCTCAGCGCCGTCGCGAATCTCGCCGTCATGAATAGCCCTCTGTCACTGCATTCTTTGGCTGCGGTGACGGCAATACTATACTTCCGGGCGAACGCGGCAAATATCGGATCGCGGAACATTGCGGGGGCATCATGCATAAGTCGGCGGCATCGCTTCTTCTGGTGTTGGTTAGCGCACCCCTGAATGCTCAGTGGTTCGACTGGCAGTCGCCGCTCGTGCCGCGCGGGGCAGACGGCCGCGCCGATCTCGCGGCGCCCGTGCCGGAGACCGCGGACGGCAACGTCGATTTGTCGGGGCTATGGGTGCCGGCAGATGCGCGCGGCAGCCTTTTCGACAGGTCGAAGATTCGAGGTTGGGCGCTCGATGCGATGGCCGAGGCGGAGCGGCGTTTCTACACTACAGACCCGCGTTTTCATTGCTTGCCGAGCGGGCCGAGCTCGTATCCGGCGGGTATGTCCGTCGGCGGCATTCGGCGCATCGTGCAGCATCCGGATCTCGTCGCCGTTCTCAATCCCGACATGACCTATCGGGAGATCTTCATGGATGGCCGAGAGCTCGAGCCCGAGCCGCTCCTGCCGACGTGGATGGGCTACTCAACCGGCCGCTGGGAGGGCGATACCCTGGTCGTCGAGAGCAATGGCTATAACGACAAGACCTGGCTCACCCGCGAGGGGCTGCCGCACACCGAGCAGCTCCGTATCACCGAGCGCTACACGCGCATCGACTACGGCCGCATGGCGCTGGAGATCACCTACGAGGATGCCGGTACCTTTACCGAGCCCGTGCACGCGACGGTCGATCTCGTGTTGCGGCCGGATGGGGCGATGCTCGAAGTGATTTGCAACGAATCCGAGACGAGCCGCCGTCATTACAGCGGCGAGATTGATCAGGCCGAGGGTAAGGTAGTCGAGATTCCGGAGGATATCCTGCGCAACTATGTCGGCACATATCGCGGTGTGTGGCTCGGCAACACGATTACAGCGACCGTGACGCTCGAGAACGGCGAGCTGTTCCTGACGCGCAGCCCGCGCTATTCGGATACCGGCGGAAATACCGATTCCGACACCTCACGCCTCATTCCGCAGTCCACCAACGCTTTCGATAGCAGCTTCGGGCTGGGGTGGGTTTTCAACGTCGATGAGACGGGCAGGGCGGTAAGTGTCTCCGAGGTGCACGTTTCCGGAGCCTGGGCCTTCCCGAGGGTGGAGTAATCGCCGCAGATGCTCGAGCCGATGCATCGTCTAAGCGTATTAGGCGTCTTTAGCGGAGGCGCCGGCGGCGGTCAATAGGTGTGCGGCACGATGTCGCCGCTTCCATACAATTTCTCGCTCGGCGTAGCGCCTCCGGGCGATCTACTCTGCAGCGCCCGCATCTTATCGCCTACCTGCGTTGTAGTCCTGCGCCTGAGCTGTCGCCGTATGGGGACGGTTATTGTAAGCGCTAACCAATGATCTAAGATGGTGACCAACGGGCGAGGCCGCGAGGCTTTGCTCGCAACTGTGGTGGTTGCCGTTGGCGCGATGCATGCAAACAAGCTCGTTTCTTCAACATACACGAGAGGTGATGGCCCGCCGGTTGCCCGTGTGGCACCGAGGCGATGGACCGCATAGGGAATGAGCTTTACGCCACGGATACGCCCACTATTGCGCGCTGCAGCCGCAGTCGCGTTGGTCGCGTGGCTCGTTAACGAGATCGGACCGGCAACGATCTTGAGTCAGTTCGCCAGTACTAACGTCATGCTCATCTTCGCAGCCGCCGCGCTGCTGGCCATGGACGGCGTGATGAAGGCTTGGAATTGGCATCAGATGTTGGATGCCAATCTCGACGATCATGCCGTGTCGTTGTCCTTCCGGCGGGTGGTCGGGTGGTTCTTCGCGGGAGGGTTCGTTGGGGCCGTCGTGCCGTCGTCAGCAAGCACCGACGCATGCCGCGTCGTGCTCGCGACGCGGGGTGTCGGCGGGCACGCGCCCGCATGCACCGCCTCCGTGGTGACATTGAATGCGCTCGGCTGGTTTGCCGGCTGCATCGTCGGCATCGTCGCAGTAGTGCTTTTCGCTACTCAGTACAGCCTGCCGGCCGCGCTGAACGGGATAGGGCTGTTTTTCGTGATCGTGCTGGCCGCGCTGACGGTGACGTACCTGTTGCTTGCCGCACAGTGCTCGAGGGTCACTACGCTCCTCGACCGGGCGGTCAAGCGCTGGCCTGGCCTCAGACGAGCCCTCGCGTCCTTCGTGGAGGCATTGCTGGTTTTCAGGCACACGCGGATCCGGTTTCCGCTATTGGTTCTGATCGCCGCGGGGGGTGTGTTCGCGCAGAGTGCAATGTTTGCGGTCACCGCGCACGCCGTCGGGATCGATCTCCCGTTCACCGTCTGGATGATGCTCGTGCCGCTGACGCGGATCGTCGCGCTGGTGCCGGTGTCGGTGGCCGACTTTGGGCTGATTCAGGCCGCTCATGTGTCGTTCCTCGGCCTGTTCGGAGTGTTGGCGTGGGAAGCTTTCGCGCTGTCGACGCTCTTCGCTGTCGAGGGATTGCTGGTTCATTCGACCCTCGGCAGCGCGACATTCTTGTATAGCGGCCGGCGGAAGGACTCGCCCCGCGCGGCCGCGGATCGGCTTGAGCTGAACGGTACCGCGCGTAGCGGTGATAGGCGGTCTTGACCTGCGACCGAGGGGTACCCGTATAAGATTGACGATGCGGCTTGAATTGACCACTCTTCCCGTCATGAGCAAGCCGGCGATCTATCCGCTGTTCTCGACGCCTCTGTACGTCAATAACGTGGGCGACTTCGCAAAACCCGATCTCGGTGCTCTGGAGTATGCGTCGAGTCTCCCGGGCGGCGGCGCCTACAATTTCCTCAGCTCCGTCGACAAGCGGGTGCTCGATCGTCCCGAGTTTCGGCCAATTCACGCGATCGTCATGCGCGAGATCGATCGCTATACGCGGGAGCTGCTCTCGGTGAGCCGCCAGGTCGAGTTCTACATCACGAACTCGTGGATCAACATCCATCGCCGCGGCCAGTCAGCCGGGGCGCACGTGCACCACAACTCACTGTTCTCGGGCGTTCTGTACTTGAAGACCGGGGAGCTGAGCGGCGACATCGTGTTTCATCGCGATGTGCTGAGCCTCATCCCGTTTCCGCCATCGCTCGATGTCGATATGGATTCGTTCAATATCTACAACTGCAAGAGTTGGAGCTATCGGCCGAAGACAAACGACATCTGCTTGTTCCCATCCATCGTTTCGCACTCGGTTGAGCCGAACGAATCGGACGTGGAGCGGTGTTGCCTCGCATTCAATGTCTTCATCCGGGGCGATTTCGGCACGCTGCATCAGCTGAGCATTCGCTGAGGTCTTCAAGCGTAGCTTACGAAAGCGCGACGGCGGGCCGAAGCCCGCCGTCGAGCTGGCCGTTGACGCTCTAGAAGCTCATCTTGATACCCACGAACGCGCGTCGGCCGAGGATGTCGTAGTACTGCGCGTTCGTCGAAGCGGCGTTATTGTTGCCTGCGGCCGGGTTGGCACCGACGACCGGCGGCTGCTTGTCGAATAGATTGTCGATGCCGCCGCGCAGCGCCATGCGGTCATTGACTTGGTAGCCCGCAACCAGGCTGAAGAGATCGTATGAGCCGACGCCGAGCTGTGTTGCCGTGGGCTGGCGCATGATCGCCGCATCGTCGACCGATGGCAGATGGATCCAGCGCAGCGCGACGTTTGCTTTACCGCCGCTAAACGCATAGCCCACCGTCGTGTTCAGCCGGTAATCGAACTGGCCGCCCTGCGCGAGCGTGCCCTTCGCATCCAGGAACGGCTCCGTCGGCGAGTCCTGCAGCTCGAACTTGCTCAGCACGCTCAGCACCGAGTTCAGCGAGAACGTGCCGCCGGTGTCGAGATCCTTCGCCCAGTTCACTGCGATGTCCGCGCCGGCGGTATTCAGCGCGCCCTGGTTCACGAACGGCGCTTGCACCGTATCACGCTCGCCGGTAAACGGATTGCGCCCAATCATCGCGCAGTATCCGCCCGGGTCGTTGATCGACAGCGTGGGGTTGCTGACGCCGTCCGCATTAAAGCACTGGCTGTAGACGAACACCGGGCTGACCGTCGAGATCGCGTCTTCCATCTCGATGCTGTAGGCATCGATCGACGCCGTCAGATTGGCCAGGCCGCCGACGCCTGCGAACACGGCACCAAACGTCCACGTATTGGCCGTCTCCGCGCCGACCAGCGGGCTGCCGCGCTCGATGACGTTCTCGAGCGCAAAGAACGGTGCACCCGGCCGCGCAAACGTGTTTGCGGCGGGTGCGCCCGGCGTATCGCCGAACGGCGTATCCCCGGCGGTTGGGCCGATCAGGTCGATACAGAGCTGCTGGATTTCGTTACGGCGCGGATTGGCCGGAACGGCGGGGTTGTAGACGCCGTCTGCGTTACCCCACGGCGCCGATGTGGTGTACGAGCACGGGTCGCTCGGCGCGAATCCGACCGTCAGCATCGTCGGACCTTGGAACAGCTCCGCCGTATTGGGCGCGCGCGTCGCTTTCTGGAAGCCGCCGCGCAGCCGGATCGCGTCGGTCGCCGCATAGTCGAACAGCGCCTTCCACGTGTTGACGTCGCCTGCTTCCGTATTGAACTCCGAGTAGCGGTAGCCGAGCTCGATATTGAGCCGGCTCGTCGCCGGCACCAGCAACTCGCCGTAGATTTCACGCACCGTCATCTCGCCGGCCGTGTTGTTCGACACGAAGATGCCGACCGGATGATCGTTGACGTTCACGTCGTCGTTGAGCGGCTCGAACTTGAACGTGTTGTCGCGATACGCCGCGCCAGCCGCGAAACGCAGCTCGCCGGCGCCCATGTCCATGATCTTGCCTTGCAAGTTGAATTCGACGACGTCCTGCGTCAGCCGCGACGATGCGCGTCCGCGCACGTCCATCGACTCCAGGCAGCGCGGGTGGACATCCGCGCCGCCGCCGAAGATCGGCAGGCCGGTCGGGCAGTCGAGCTCGTAGTTGCGGCCGATGACCTGCCGGCCTTCGCCGAAGTTCGGCCGGGCGACCAGCATCTGGTAGCGCTGCAGCGACGGCAGCGAGTGATAGTCGTTGCGCGTATCCGTCGCACCCGTCGACGCATGTAGCTCCCAGGTCCAGTCGTTGTTCGGGAAGCGGCCTTCGAGACCGGCCAACAGCTGATAGACGTCGTTGGAGTTGTCGGTGGTCAGCGGATTACCGCCGTAGAAATCGATGCCGCGGAACAGCGCCCAGTCCGCGTCCGGCGTGGGTCGCGAGTCGAGCAGGGTCTGCAGCGCAGGCGGGATGGTGCGCTGGCCGTCGTTCGGGGCCAAGGCCTGCCAGACGGTGATTGCCGGCGGAATGCCGCCGGTCGTCGTCACGGAATTGTTGCTATAGGTGACTTGCGCGAAACCGGTGAGATTGTCGGTCACGTCGTACCGCGCGCGGCCGAACATCGCGCGCCGTTCTTGCGGCGTCGACGCCATCAGGCCTTCGAATACTTGGCCAAGATTGCCATTCGGGTTGATGCGCATGCCGGCGTAGCCATCACCCATCTCCGTGCTGGCGAACGGGCCGTTGTAGTTGCGCGCGCCCTGAATGGTGAACGGCGAGCCGTCCGGGTTGAAGTAGATTTCGTTGACGAGCCCCGGCGATCCCGGCGTCACGTTGACCGTGCCCGGCGCGATGCCGTACGGCGCGAAAATCTGATCGACGGCCTGCTGGCTCGGCCGGTTGGCGCCGGCGAACGAGAAGCCGGGCGCAAAGATGAAGCCGCCGGCGACCGTGCCCGGCTCGTACCAGCCTTCTTTGAAGAACTTGCGGTCGCGCTGCCACACGACCTCCCGATCGTAGTACTCGAGGCCGACCATGATGTTGCCGCGCCCGTCCGCCGAGTTGACGCCAAACAGCGACGTGAACCGCCGCTCCTGGCCGTCTCCTTCGGCGGTGACGCTGGTCTGGTAGTCGAAGTCGACCCCTTCGAAGTCGTTCTTCAGCACGAAGTTCACGACTCCCGCGAGCGCGTCTGGGCCGTATACGGCCGATGCGCCGCCGGTGATCGTTTCCACGCGTTCGATCGCGGCCGCCGGAATCGTATTGATATCGACGACCAACGCTGCGTTGGCCGGCTGCGGCCGCCGTCCGTCCACCAGAACGAGCGTGCGGTTGGTACCGATGCCGCGGAGGTTGAGGCTCGCGATTCCGAGGGTGACGGTAGAGCT
The DNA here is from genome assembly GCA_964518995.1 of uncultured Gammaproteobacteria bacterium. Taxonomy (GTDB): domain Bacteria; phylum Pseudomonadota; class Gammaproteobacteria; order Steroidobacterales; family Rariloculaceae; genus ZC4RG20. Next base: position 11,507 of record CAZFJU010000008.1, on the reverse strand, counting down.
GCCCTGGCCTCCGGACACGAACTGCGTACCCGCGGGCGTGAACTGCGGCATCTGGTTCAGCACGGATTCGATGCTCATCGTGCTCGACTGCTCGAGCCGCGTGGTATCCACCGTCATGATCGGGCTCGGCGCGGACAGGTCGCGACGGATGATGCGCGAGCCCGTGACCGTAACTTCCTCGACAACGCCTTCCTGCGCCTGGACTTGGTCCACCGCCATCGTCGTGCCGAGCGCACCGGAGACGGTAGTGGCTAAAACGCTAAGGCGCGGGCCCGCGCTCTTCTTGACGATCGTGGTCATCTCACTCTTCCCCAAATGAGTTGCGAAAAAAATACTGTCTGTTTTGTGATTCGTATACAGCCGCGGCAACAGCGTGTTTTCGCGAAAGCTCTACTGTTGCCCAATAGTCCCGCCCATTGTGGAATAAGCGCCAGGGCAATATCCATGTATATTAAATGGTAGGATCAAAAACACCCGTTTCCGGCGACGGCGGCGGACACGCGCCCTCGCGGGGTGGAGCGCTCCGTCTTATGCCCGACGTCTGTCGGACGTGCGTCCGAGTTTCATGCGCTCCGCTCGACGAACGTCGGAGCCATTCGATGATATGCTCCGTCCGCCGGCCAGGCCGCATACAGGCGTACGGGCCGCGCTTGAAGTCCCAGGAAGCCGGAGACCATCGATGTCGTTCAAAGGTACGGTAGTTCATGCGGCCATCGCGCTCGTCGCGACGTCCGCCCCGTCGGCAGTGCTCGCTCAAGCATCGGAAGACGCCCCTCGCCCCCTGTCCCGGGAGCTTGCTGCGCTGAATCCGCCAGTGCCGGACGACCTCGAGATACCCGAAGAGCGGCGCACGCCGGCGGAGCGAAAGATCGCGGCCTATAGCGATCCGGACTGGGTGGCGCCGCAGACGTCGTGGGGTCATCCAAGCCTCGCCGGTACCTGGGCGACCGACGACATGCGCGGTATTCCGTTCGACCGTCCGCAGGAGTTGGCTGGGCAGGAGTTCCTGAACGACGAGCAGTTCGTCGACCGGGCAAGGCGCCAGCAGGCCGGCAGAGAGCACGCGGCGAACGTCGAGACTTTTCATCGGAATGAGTGGGGTACACGCAGTTTCGGCTTTACGTCTCTCGTCGTCGATCCACCGAACGGCCGTACGCCGGCGCTGACGGCTATTGGAGAGGCGCGAGCCGAAGTCGCCGCCCGCCAAGGCACGTTCGGGCCGGGCCCGTTCGACACCTTCGAGGATTTTTCGCTGTACGACCGTTGCATCGCGCGCGGCTTGAGCGCCGGCATGGGCGCCGTGCTGTACGGCAACGGAATCCTGATCACGCAAAGCCCGGACAACGTCACCATCACGTACGAGATGGTGCACGAGTCGCGCGTGATTCCGCTCGATAACCGGCCGCATCTCGACAGCGCCGTGATCCAGTACAACGGCAACTCTCGCGGCTATTGGGAAGGCGACACGCTGGTCGTCGAGACGGTCGGCTTTACGGATAAGACCAGCGTCGCCGGCGGCGCGCCGAACAGCACCAGCATGCGCACGACGGAGCGGATTCGCCGAGTCGATCCCGACGCGATCGAATACCGGGTTACGATCGACGATCCCGTGACGTATACCGCGCCATTCACGGTGCGCAGCATGTGGACGACCCAGCCGGATTACCGCGTCTACGAGTATTCCTGTCATGAGGGCAACAGCGCGGTCGGCGCCGGGTTGAGCGGCGAGCGAGCATATGAGCGCGAGGTCGAGGAGGCGATCGCGAACGGTTTGCCGATTCCGCGCCGCTCGACGATGCTCGAGGTGTATGACGCCCCGCCCGAGGGCACGAGGGTCTTCGATATCAACCGCGGCGAATGAGCCGAGGAGCGCGCATGAGGCTGGTACGAGCATTTCCTCTGTTCGGCCTCGCGTTGGTCGGCCTCCCGGCTCAGGCCGATGAGGCGGCTTGCGCTGCGTTGCTCGATTTCGCTGCAGGCCCGGCTGATCTCGAGATCACGACCGCCGTTTACGCGACCGAGCGCAGTGCGGCCGGTCGCGGCGCGTCGGCGCCGCTGCCGCCGCATTGCCAAGTCGTCGGCAGTTTCGAGCGCCGCACCGGCAGCGACGGCCGCGATTACGAAATTCGCTTTGCCGTCAATCTGCCGGATCACTGGAATGGCCGCTTCCTGTTCCAGGGCGGCGGCGGCTTGAACGGCAGCCTCGGCGAGCCGCTCGGCGCTCGCTGGGCCGGCGCCGAAACGGCGCTCGACCAGGGCTTCGCGGTCGCCAGCACCGATAGCGGGCACGTCGGCAGCGGGTTCGACGCGAGCTTCATGGCCGATCAGCAGGCGATGCTGAATTTCCAGTATCAGGCCAATGCCAAGGTCACCGAAGCGGTGCGGCCGCTCGTCGAGGCTTACTATCACGCGGCCATCGGCCATAGTTATTTCGTCGGCTGCTCGACCGGGGGGCGCGAAGGCATGATCATGGCGCAGCGCTTTCCCACGTTGTTCGACGGCATCGTCTCTGGCGCGCCGGCGATGCAAACGGGGATCAGCAACCTTGCGCTGCGCTGGATCAGCGTCGAGCTCGGCAAAGCCGTCGAGGACCCGCGTGATCCGTTTACGCCGGACGAGGAGGGGCTAATCATGGGCGCGTTGCTCGATCGCTGCGATGCGCTCGATGGGTACGCCGATGGCCTCATCTTCAACCGCAACGCGTGCGACTTCGATCCTCGGCAGATCGCCTGTTCCGTGCTGCCCGGCGACGCGGGCAGCACGTGCCTTGCCGACGACAAAGCCGAAGCGCTCGCTCGCGCGATCGGCGGGCCGGTCAACGCGGCCGGGCTGCCGGTCTACGTGCCGTTTCCATGGGACTCGGGGCTCGATGACTCCGGCGGTCTGCCCGGCCTATTGCTCGCCGGCGGCAGTCCGCCCGAAGGCGGCAGCGGCGCGGATATGCCGAGCCAGAACGTGGATGCAGAGTATCAGCATGCGCTGGCGACGGATCAGTCGATCGGCAATACGGCGACGCATTACGGCGTCAGCACGTTTATCGTCAACGACGGCAAGCACATCTTTTTCCACGGCGAGGCCGACGCCTGGTTCTCTGCTAACGACACCGTCCGCTATTTCGAGCGGATGGCGGCCGCCAACGCGAACGTCCGCTCGGTCGACGACTACGCCCGCTTGTACCTGGTGCCCGGCATGGGACACTGCTCAGGCGGAGAACAAACACTCGATCAATTCGACCTGCTGACTCCGATCGTCCGCTGGGTCGAAGAGGGCGATGCACCGGAAGCCGTGATTGCGACCGGCAGCTCGATGCCCGGGCAAAGCCGGCCATTATGTCCGTGGCCACAATATGCGCATTTCGACGGCGGCGAACCGGACGCGGCCGAGAGTTACGTCTGCCGCTGAACCGAAGCATGGCCGCACCGCTCGGCAGCTGCGTGTTACCCGCCATGTTCCGGCGACGGAGATCTGCCGGATCATGGCGGAGCGCCTGGGTCTTGGCAGCGGTTATTTCACACCGGCATCCGAGCGATAAACCGTGCGCGCTGTTTCAACCAACGGCGCGGGCATCACCGTTGCGCGAATTTTGACCGGCACGTGCTCTTCGACCTGCACCTTCGCGGAGCGCTTGTCCTCGCCCCAGACCAGAGTGACTTCGGTGCCGGGCGCTGCAAGCTCGGCGTCGATCGTGCCGAGCGACAGAATCGCGCGCTCGTTCGCCGAATAGCCCGTCCACGTCGAAATGCCGACGATTTTGCCGTTGGCCTCGATGCGATCCGCGTGGAACGTGTCGTAGAGCGACATCGGCAGATTGATGAACTTCGCGCCCGGGCCTTTATGGAACATGGAGCCGTAGGCTGCCGCGGTATCGTCGCCGTTCCACACGAAGGTGACCTTCTTGCGACGTTCGGTCGTTCCGTCGGCGACCATCTTCTCCAGTGCTTCGCGGCCGATGAACTCGTGATCGAAGCTGACGATGCGGCCGTAGTCGAGCTCATAGGGCGTGAAGTAGTAGTCCTCGATGTTTTCCGAGTGGAAGCTGCCGCCGAGCGGTGAGGTCGTCTCGTACGCGCTCTCGGCCAGCCATTCGCGGTACGGCTTCATCTTCTCGCCGGTGTAAATCGCCGGCAGCGGGCGCGGTAGCCAGCCCGACTCCAGCGCATTCGTGTGGTACGCGCGGCCGCCGACTTGCACCATGCCATGCTTCTCGCCGGCTTCGCGCAATGCGCTGTGCACGGCATCGTTGTCTTCCCACGGGCCCCACAGCTCGAGGCCGGGCTCGCCCGCCATGCCGTGACGCAACGCGCGGACTTCCTTGCCGCCGATTTTCAAGCGGGTCATGTGGAAGAACCGCAGCTTCGGCGGCTCCTGCCCGGTCGCCTCGCGAATGACGTTCATGGCGCCCGGCCCCTGAACCTGGTAGCGGTAGAGGACGGGGTCGCCGCTGCGGTAAAGCGAGTTGTCGTCGCGCCACACGCGCACGTCATAGCCGCCGGTCGCGGCGTGGTAGTGCATCCAGTTGATGGACGGCGGAATACCGACTGCCTGGAATTCATCTTCTTCGAGATGAAAGAGAATGTTGTCGCCGATGACGTAGCCGTCGTAATTGACCGCGACGAACTGCTTGGCCACGTCGACCGGGAACTTGGCGACGCTGTTCACGGCGAGGTCGCTGATCAGCCGTAACGCGTCCGGCCCTTTGATATTCAGGTCAGCCATGTGGTGTGACTGATCGAACAGCACGGCGGTGCGGCGCCACGCCAGTTGCTCGTCGCGCCAGTTCGAGAACTCCTGCACGACGCGCGGGACCACGGCCGGCGGGGTCCTCGACTCCCATAGCAGTTTGACTGGGCTGCCGGCCTTCTGGATGGCTTCTTCGAGATTTCTCACCACGCTTCATTCACTCCATTGATCCAGGATGCGGCGACGTTGCCCCCTGCGCGGTCGCGGCACCGGCGATTCTACTGCATGTCCCGGCGGGAGGTTCGATTGCCGGGCGGCTTTAGCCGAGCGGTGCCGCCATGCCGAGCAGTTGCTCGCGATTCGCTTCGAGCAGCTGCTGGACGCTCGTCGGCGGTCGCCCGACGACTTGCTCGAAATCCGCGCTCACGACGCCGCCTCCTGGGCTGGCAAACGGCGACGGCGGCGCGGCCGGCGCGTCCACGATCTCGATCGGCCGTCCTGCCACCGCGCTCGCCGCCGCGGCGATTTCGGCTGGGCCGACCGCCTCGGGGCCCGTGATGTCGTAGGCTTGGTTCTCGTGCCCGGCCGCAATCAGCACCGCGGCGGCCGCGGCCGCGCAATCTTCACGGGTGACATAGGCGATGCGATCCGCGTTACCGGGCACCGTGACGCGCCCGGCGGCGAGCATGCGGGCCGCATCGGCCACGACTCCATTCATGTAAATAGAGTTTCGAAGCATCGTCCAAGCAGCGCCGCTGTCGCGCAGTATCTCCTCGGTGGCCGCATGATCCGGCGCGAGCCCGCCGGTCTCGCCGTGGCTGATGCCGATCCACGAGGTGTAGGCGATATGCTGCACGCCGACTTGTGCTGCCGCGCGAATCGCATTGGCATGCGCTTCGGGCCTCGGCAGCCCCGTGTTGCCAATGCTGATCAGCAGCATGCGTGCACCGCCGGCATACGCGGCGCCAAGGGAGCCCGGCTCGGTGAAGTCGCCATAACGAACGGAAGCGCCCCGGGCCGCATAGCGCTGCAGCTCGTCCGGCGTGCGACTCACCAGTATCAGCCGTTCGGCCGGCACGGCCCGCGCCAGCAGCTCCGTGACGACCAGCCCGCCGAGCTGACCCGATGCGCCGGACACAATGATGCGCTCCGCGGCGCTTTGCGCGGCCGCGCGACCGAAAAGCGGCAGAGCGCTGCCGGCGGCGAGACTACACAGCGCCTTGATGACTCGACGACGATGCACACGAGTCCGACTCACTTCCTCGATCATGACGGTATCTGCTCCAATCAGTTAATCTTTAGTACCGGAGTGTCTCACGCGTTGCGAGAGTGGGCGCGTGGCGTACCCGGTGCGAATCACGAAGAATGCATTTTGGGAGGATATCGATGCTGAAAAGACGCACGCTGTTGAAGTCCGCGCTGGCCGCGGCTGCCGTCGGCACGTTGCCGCCGAGAACCCTCGCGCAGCTGGCCGGGGATCTCAAGATTTTCGACTGCCATGGCCATTTCTATACGAACGATACGGAAGCTTACCCGTTCGATGCGCGCAGCGCGCGCTATGGGCCCGAGCGTATGATCGCGAAAGCCATGGCGAACCCGATGACGCCCGAGGCGGTGTTTCGGTTTTGGGATCAGGCGGGCATCGAGCGCGGTCTCGGCGTGCAGTACTCGAGCACCTATTACACCGATAACAGCTATCTGCTCGATATCTCCGCGCAGCACCCGGAGCGCATTATTCCGATCGTCATTCTCGATGCAACGGCCGAGGCGACTCCGGCGACGCTCGAGCGCATGGCGCGCGAGAACGGGATCGCAGGCGTGCGGTTCATGGGCGGCGCGGATAGGTCGACCGGCAACTTTCCTTATCTTACCGATGCGGCACTCGATGCCTGGGAAGCGTGCGATACCCTGGGGCTGTCGATTACGCTGATGCCGCTTGGCGGCGCGCCGGGTGCCGCGTTGCCGCGGGTCGGCGAGCTGGCGCAGCGATTTACGAACGTCGCCGTTGTTCTCGACCACATTGGTTTTCCGACATATTCGCGAAGGCCCGAGACCTTCGGCTTCACGGAAGAGCATCTTGCGCTCGCAGAGATCGACAACATCAACTACAAGTACACGACATTCCTCATCGAGATGCTGCTCTCGGACGAGACCCCGCTGGCGGCGTTCTGCGAGTATTGCGTCGAGACGTTCGGAGCCGACCATATGATCTGGGGATCCGATATCGGCAACAGCGAAGTCGATGACTTGGAGTTCGTGCAGCACGCGCTCGACTCCGCCGCCGGTCTTACGCCGGCCGATCGCAGCGCGCTCTTCTACGATACCGCGGCGAAGCTGTTCGTGCCCGGCGGCAGAAGGGCGTAGGCGGCCCGCCCAGCCGCGCGGCTCGAGCGGCATGCTGGGGACGGGGCGCTCACTCGTCTTGAGTGAAGCGCCCCGAGACCTCGACATCGCACGGTACGTTGGAGGGCATCTGCTCAGGGCGGTAATCCCAACGCGCGCGATGAGTGACCGGTGCCGCCAGATACTCCGAGTCTTCGACGACGGCCTCGTAGTCGAGATGCCGGCCGTCGGCCGCTAGCGTGAACCGCTCGACGAGGCGCTTCGAGGCGCTGGACGGCAGATCGAACGAATAGCCATCGGGGTGAGCTTCATAGCCGATAGTGTCGACGACCAGGGTGTCGCCGTCCCACCGCCCGATCGAGTGGCCATGCAGCGACGGCTCGAGGCGTTCCGGATGTGCGCTCTCGCCGAGATGGACGACGCGCTCGGCGCCCATGACGTCCAGACGAAAGGTGACTTCGGTGTCGGTTTGCTCGATGAGCACAGCTGACGGCAGCAGCATGAGCGCGGGTGGACCGAACGGCACGCACGCCGACCGCGATGCATCACGCGCTTCGCGCGTCGCCTCGACCGCGGCGCGGCCCGCTTCGGTCAGCGGCCACTCGCGAGCCGCCCGTGCGAGCTCCGCGAAGCCCGTCGCCTGCGGTACCCAGGTGCCGGCCAGGCTCGATGCGGCAACGGCACTTGGAGTCGTCGGCGGCATCGCTCTGACATGGAGCGGAATTGCCGTGCCGTCGGCCTTCGTGAGCAGCCAGCCGAGTGCGATCAGGTTCCCGCCGCGCCTGTTGGGCTTGACCTGAACCGCGACCCGCTCGCCGACGGCGAGCGAGTCCGCGCCGAAGCCGAGCGCCGTCATGTTCGATGCGCCTCCGGCCTCGATCCGCTGAATGACAGGCTCGCCGTTCGTTCCGGCAATCTCGAGCTCGAAGTAGACGTGCGGGTTGCGCCACGAGAACTCGCGGATCGTGCCCTCGAGAATCACATCCTGACTGAGATCGAACTGTGCCGGGCTGTGATGCGCGGCGGCCGGAAAAGCCGCCAGCGCGGTGACTGCAAGCGAGCAAAAGCGGACGCACCCGATCATCATTTCTCCTTTGAGTAGCTGAAACATCAATTGCTGACGCAACTGCAAGGATACCGCTATAGTTCCGACAGGGACGATAGTCTTAAGGGGACGACATGACCTGGGGACACTGCTCATTCTCTCTGCCCGCGGCCACGTTCGCCGTGCTCTTGGCCGTCTCTGGAGTAGGCGCGCCCGCGCATGCGCAGACCGAACCCTCCGCGGAAGTGGTCCGCGTCGACCGGCTGGCTCAGAACATCGAGCGCGCGGAATCGGTACGGCAGGTCAAGCGGCTGCAGGAGACCTACGCGCAGTATTCGCAGTTCGGGCTCTGGGACGAAATGGCGGCCCTGTTCGCCGAGGACGCCGAGCTCGTTCGCGGCGATCAGCGCGTCACCGGGCAAGGCTCCATCGGCGACTACTTCCTCGAGACCTTTGGCGGCGGGCTCCACGGGCTGCCGCCGGGAGGCCTCCATACGCAGCTCGTCTTCAGGCCGCTGATCAACGTATCGGCCGACGGCGATTCGGCCAAAGGCCGCTGGTGGGAGTGGTCGATGACCGGCCGCTTCGGCGGCGACGCCGGATGGGCGGGCGGCATCTACGAGAACGAGTACGTGCGCGAGGACGGCATCTGGAAGTTCGCGCGCATGCACTACTACCCGATGCTCGCCGGCCCGTACGAGACAGGCTGGCGCAACGTCGACGACGACCAGAAGATCGTGCCGTACCACTTCACGACGGACGAGACGGGCATACCGGTGCCCGAGCTGCCTGCCGCCGCACCGGTGCTCGACGCCGTATCGGATCCGGAAGCGCGGCTTGCCGGTCTGGAGCAGCGGGTGATGGTCATGAACGAGGAGGATCAAATCCGGAATCTGCAGAATGCGTACGGCTACTACATAGACCGCAAGATGTGGGACGACGTGACGGACCTCTTCACGGCCGATGGCGTCCTCGAGATCGCCGATGTCGGCGTCTACGACGGTCCACAAGGCATTCGGCGCGGGCTCGAGCGGCACGGCCCCGCAGGTCTCGCGCATGGCGAGCTGAACGATCACATGCAGCTGGACATGATCGTCTCCATCGAACGCAGCGGGCTGGAGGCCCGCTCGCGCGGCATCGAGCTCGGCATGCTCGGCGACGCGGACGAAGGCACTGCCTTCTTCACGCTAGCCGTGTTCACGAACCGCTACGTCAAGGAAGGCGGCATCTGGCACATCCGCGAGATGCGCATCTTTCCGCTGATGAAAACGGACTACTACCGGGGCTGGGCGAACAGCGCGGTCGTCGATTCGCCGCCGTCCGAGCAGCATGCGCCGGATCGTCCGGTGCCGGAGGCAGACCGCATGACGGCGGGCGCCATCCCGGTATTCTTCGCGCCCAACCCGGTGACGGGCGAGGCGGTTCGGTTGCCGGAAGGCGCGAAGGTCGTGGGGGTGGAGCGCCTGTTACCGGCGCCAGGCGGCGAGGCGGCGCCTGCACCTGAAGGCCCGCTCGCCGAGCGGATCGCCGAGGCTGAGCGCCGCCTCGCGGTTTCAAAGGCGTGGGACGGGGTCGAGAACGTTTCGGCCGCGTACGGTGACTACCTCGACGATCTCGATTTCGGACCTCTTGCCGAAATTTTCGCGGTCGAGGGCAATAAGCAGATCCCGTTCACCGGCTTCTATGTCACGCGTGCAAGTATCGCCGCCCGCGACCAGAGCCGCGGGGTGGTCGCGCGGTCCAGCGAACCGCGGCCGCGTACGAGCTTGCCGCTGCACCTGCGCACGCAGCCTGTCATTCTCGTCGCCGAGGATGGACGCTCGGCCGCGATCCGCACGCGGCTATTCCAGCCGCAGTCTAGCCTCACGCGCGCGATGGGCTTCGGGTCGGGCATGTATCATGATCAGGCGGTCCTCGAGGACGGGATCTGGCGGTTGTGGAGTGTTGCTATCGACGAGCACTACTTTCAGTCGGCGGGTTACCACGGCGGCTGGTCGGGCGTAGAACCTGCCGATCCCGCTTCGTTGCAACGACGGGGCGGGGCAACGTCGAGCGATTATCCGCCGGATATTCCATTAACAGATCTCGGCGAACGCGAAGCCGGCTTTCGCGGCGGCACCGGCACGACTCTGGCTTGGCCGTCGATTCTGCCGATGTGGTTCCATTATCGGAACCCGGTCTCAGGCCGAGTGCCGGAGCGGTACTGGCCGGATTGCGTGCCGTGCGTCGAATACCCGGAGACGAGCATGACGAATCACGGGTACTTGTTGCCGCCGAACTGACCGGGGAAGATCAGCGCTCACCGGCGCGCGCTTCGCTCATCGGAGCTCGCAAGATCGAGCGCCGTATTGCCGTAGGCGTCCGCGATCGTCGGGTCGGCGCCGCGCTCGAGCAAGTAACTGACCACCGTGGCCCAGCCGTTCGCGGCCGCCGCGTGCAGGGCGGTCTTGCCCTCGTTATCGGCACCCGGGATGTACGAATCCTGCATCGCTGTATTCGTGTGGCTGTCGATGACCTGAGCGTTGATGTCCGCACCGGCGTCGAGCAGCAGGCCGAGACTCCTGACCGCGTTCGCTTCGATGTTCGCACCGGGCCCGCCCCGGCCGCCGCCTGCCCGGACGGTGCCGGACATGCCCGCGGCCGCCATCAGCGGCGTGATCTGGAATACGTTCGGTAAGTCGACCTCGGCGCCATGCTCGAGCAGCAGCGCCATCGCTTCGTGATCGTGGCTCAGCGTGGCGACCATCAACGGCCCGGTGCCGCCGCGCATCATGTAGTCCGCGAAGCGGCCGCGACCGGGTCCGTTCGGGCGCATGCGGGTGAGCTGGTGATTGACGTCGACACCGATGTCGAGCAGACGGCGCGCGACGTCTAACGCGCCCGTATCGAGGCTCGCGGCGCGATCTGCCGGGGGTGCAGCGTTGCGGCCGCCGAAACTGCCAAAGCCGCCGCCGCGAAACGAATTCATGTCGATCGCCATATAGAGCGGCGTGCGCCCATGCATGTCCCACACATCGACCTTCGCGCCGCGGTCGATTAAATACATCGCGATATCGAAGTGCCTGTTGTCGATCGCGTTGAGCAGCGGCGTGATGCCGTCCGGGTTCGGCCGATCGACATCCGCGCCGGCCTCCACGATCGATACCGCACAGCGGTAGCAGCCCGAGCGCGTAGCGTATAGGAGGGCGGTCAGCCCGCCGGTCGAACGAAACTGCGCGCGCGGCTCCGACGTCATCTGCCGCGGCCAGTCATCATGTGCGGCCCGCCGGTTGAGGTCCGCGTCTGCGCCGTTGGCGAGCAGCAAGTCGACGATCTCCGGATGATTTTCGCCGGCCGCCCACATCAGCGCGTTCTGGTGTCTGAATGTCTCGATGGCGTTGACGTCGGCGCCGCGCTCGATCAGCAGCGCGGCGATCTCGGTGAGCCCGCTGCTCGAAGC
>CAZFJU010000007.1:0-39633 GCA_964518995.1 uncultured Gammaproteobacteria bacterium | reverse complement strand
ATTGTGGCAGGTGTCACGATTGGCTTCGAGGCGCTCGTCGGAGCAGGCGCCGTGGTCACGCGCGACGTCGCTGACTATGCAATCGTCGCTGGCGTACCGGCCCGTGTGATCGGCGATACGCGACGCGCGTCTCAACCAGCGCAGTCGCGTTCATGACCCGCCTCCCCGTCCCGGCAGCCGAGGATGAGCGCCACATCATGCGATCGGAGCGCTCTGCGGCCACGCCGCTGCTGATCTTTCCGGCTAACGGTAACGGCCTCGAGTCGCTCGACTGCGTCGGCGACGCCTACCGGCTGTTAGCGTTCGTCGACGACTCTCGCGATAAGCAGTCAGGCGGCTTCGGCGCCTTTCCGGTCTGGTCGCGGGCGGCTTTCAACGAACACCGTAACGTGCAGGTGCTTGCAGTGCCCGGCAGCCCGACGTCTTACACTTCTCGCCGCGAGCTGATTCGGCGGCTCGAGCTCGGGCCAGAGCGCTACGCGCGCGTCATTCATACGCGCGCCGTCGTCTCTCCGCTGGCGACCCTCGGCTACAACGTTGTCGCGATGGCGGGTGTCGTTATCACGAGCAATGCGAGAATAGGTGACCACATCTGTCTCTTGCCGAATACCGTCATCCATCATGACGCGGCGATAGCAAGCTTCACGCTGATCGGCGCCAACGTATGCGTCGCGGGCAATGTCGAGATTGGCGAGAACTGCTATATCGGCAGCGGCAGCAGCATCAAGAACGGCGTTCGCATCGGTGCGCGAGCGCTGATAGGGCTCGGCAGCACCGTAATCCGCGACGTCCCGGCGGACGCCGTCGTGGCGGGGAACCCGGCGCGCCTCATCCGCCAACGGCGTAGCAGCGACGGTTGAGTCACGCCATACTTTTCGGGTGCGGCATTGGTGTCACGCCTGACTCACATTCCGCGTCGGCTGGGCGACGCGTGGTTATAGGCATACATCTCGTAGCCGTAGTCCCCATAGTGCTGCGCCATTCTGAAATCGAGCTGATTGAGCACGACCCCTGCAATCGGCGCGCTTGCACGCTCGAGCAGAGACAGCGCACTCCTAATCTGCGCGACAGGCGTCGAGGACGCCTTGACGACGAAGACGGCAGCCCCGGCTTGGCTGCAAAGCAGCGCGGCATCACTAACCGAAAGCACCGGCGCACTGTCCATTATGATGCGCGAATACTCTTCCGCGACAACAGCCAGGGTTTCGGTAAACGTGGCTGACGAAAGCAACTGGAGAGGGTCGAGCGGAACCGATATCGTGGGGATCAGGTCGAGGTTTTCCGTGCCGGTCTGCCGTATGCACTCCCGCAGCGTCGCGCGACCTTCCAGCAGCTCGGCGAGACCCGGTCCGTTACGGCGCACTTCAGCGAGACCCGCAATCGAGGGCCGCCTCATATCCGTATCGATAAGCAGCGTCCGCTCCGCTGAAGCAAACGCCTTGGCAAGATTCAGCGCGACGGTCGACTTTCCCTCATGACCAATGGCCGAAGTGACGACGATGATACGGTGCCCCCGACCGTCGGTCTCCGAAACGGCGAGGCTCGTGCGGAGCGCCCTGAAGGCTTCACGAAAGCGCCATTCGTCGACCGCCTGCCCGCCGCTCCCGCGGCTCCAACCACGGCGTCTCTGTCTTGCAGCGCCGCCGAGCGCCGGTACCGCGGCCAGCAAGGGCAGATCGAGCTTGCGTTCAGCCTCGGACATGCTGTTGATCGTGCTGTTCAGCAGGCTCAGACCAAATGCCGCTAGCGCACCTAGAGCGAGCCCCCCGAAGGATCCCAGTGCAACGACTAAACGCCGATCCGGCTCAGCCGGCGCGCGCGGCACCAACGCGGGCTCGACGATACGGGCGGCGGCTGTCTGCAGATCGTCGGTCGCAAGGGTCTCGCTTAAGCGGTTATAGAACAGCTCATAGAGTTGCCGGTTCGTTTCGACGGCGCGTTGCAGACTGTTGAGGTCGGACTCCTTCCGTCCGACAGTTTGATACTGCGCGCGCGCCTCGTCGAGCTCTGCCGCGAGCGCCGCTGCCTCGAATTGCGCTACTTCAAATCGCGTACGGATCCGCGCCGCGACACTTTCCTGCTGCTCGTGCAGATTTCTGATCGTGCTGGCGTGCTCCGCCTGTGCGGCAATCATGCTCGGATGCTGCGGCCCATAGCGTTGCTGAAGCTCCGCGATGGCCTGCCCGGCCCGAGCGACCGCGTCTCGCGCGCGCTGGACGTTCTCATCCGCGGCGACCAGCGGTATCCTCTGTAGTCGCTCAGGGTCGTCGGCAGCCTCCACCACCTGCTGGTAAGCAATCTCGGCCGAAGACAGCACCTGTCGTACCTCCACCAGCCTCGTGCTCAGATCATTGATTCGCTGAGTCGGCAACGAGCGAAGCCCCTGCGAGTCCACGATACTTTCTCGTTCACGATACTCCTGCAAGCGCCGCTCCGAGCTCACGAGTTCCTGTCGCAGCTCTTCCACGCGCTCGCTCAGCCAGCTCGCCGCCGACCGGGTCATCGCTAACCGCGACTCGAGCAGATTCTCGACATAGCGATCGGCATGCTGGTTGGCGGCGAGCGCTGCGATCTCCGGATCCTCCGATCTGAAGCCGATTCGCACCAGTTGCGTGCCAAAGACCGGCTCGATCGATAGCGCGTCCAGATACCCTTCAACGGCCCGCTCACGCGCTGTCGCGCTCCGTGTCTCCGTGCCGGACAGCAATGATCGGATCCACGCAGGCATACCGAGCCGTTCACCGCTTTCATGGATCTCGGGCTCCGCGATCATGCCGAGCGTCTCGACTACCGATTCAGCCAGAGGACGGGATCTCAGTATTTGGTACTGCGTCTGCAGATACTCCTGACGGCGCAGCTCGGCGCTATAAATTTGCTCGATCGAGACGATGTTTGCCTCCCCCGTATCGATGAGCAGGGTCGCGGTCGCGCGATAGATCGGAGTCATCGATAGCGCGTAAAGCAAGCTAGCGGCGGCACAGGCCAATGCAATCGCGATGATGAGCCATTTATTCCGCAGCAGCAGCCGCCAAATGGCGGCCAAGTCGAGTTCTTGCGAGGACTGCCAGGCTCCCTCGGTGACCCTCCCTGCTCCCTGCTCCGCCATCCCGCCTCCTACTAGTGGCCTGTAACCGCCCACGAGCGATGGAAAACCAGCTAGAACAAACTTTGTTTCACGATGATGATGTCGCCTGGGAGTACCGGATCCGAGAGCGACACCGAGACGGCCGCATCGTTCGGATTCGACGCACGAATCACCTCGATCTTGCGGCGCGATGCACGCTCGGAGAAGCCGCCGGCAAGGGCGATCGCGCGCTCTACCGTAAGGCGCGGCTGGTATGGTATTCCGCCCGCCCTAAGCACCTCGCCATGCACGAAGAACGGGCGGTGCTCCGTGACCGAGACCGTGACAATAGGATCGACCAGATAAGGCCCCTTGAGCCCTTGAACGACCAGCGTCTCGAGCTCTTTCGGAGTCCGCCCCTCCACGATCAGCTCGCCGAGAAATGGATAGGAAATCCGTCCGCTGTCGCCGACCATCACATCCAGGGTGAGGTCACTTTCGCCGAACACGCTAATGCGGAAGCGATCGCCGGGGCCGAGTCGGTAGTCCTCGTCCGCTTGCTGCGCGGCGGCGCCTAAGGTCCACAAAGACGCTGCTACCGCCGCCTGCACGAGCATCGCGATCCGGCGTGAATGGCTCATCGTCTCTCCATGTCGGCCGTCAGAAGCGAGCCTTGGCGCCAATACTGATCAAGCGGCGATGGTAATCAGACAGCTGGATAGTGCTTCGCTCGGCGTCCCAGCTCAGGCCGAGCGCCCAGATCAGCCACCCCCGCGCGTCGTACGTGAGCTCGATGCCGATTTGCAAAAGGTCCTCGCTGGGGGCTCTGCCGCCGTCTACAAACTTGCGGTCCGACCTCGAAACCACGACCCCAGATACGAGCCGCCGGGGCCAAACCTGGCGCCAGCCCATCGAATGCACCGTCGTATCTATGGCAAATGCCGTAAGAGTGGTCGCCTCCTCGGCGGTGCGCTGCGAGCCGAACTCGAAGCGCATGCCATCGCGAGGCGACCAATCGACGAAGACGTCCCACACCGGGCCAGACGAAGCGAGATCATCGAAATGCTTGCGCAGGTAGCCGCCGCTGACGGCGACCGACGTCACCTCCGACGCCTGCCACTCGACGCCGAGTCTGTACTCGTGCTCGCGGCTGTCGCGCCCGCTATCGAGCCGCTCTACGCGGTCGTAATCGATCGCCGTCGTGGTCAGATCAAGGACCAGTGAAACTTTGGGAGACACGCGAAAGCCGACTTGGCCTGCCGCGTACTTTTCTTCCCGGTCGAAGAACCGAGTCCTCGCAAGGTTGTTCTTATAGGCTTGATTTTGACGCCCAACTTCCAAAGCGACTCGCAGTGTCGACTCTTCCTTCCCGTACGCAGCGCGTGCCGCATAGATCGTGCTCGTGAATCGATCGGGCTCGTCCGGCAACAGCTCCGCCGGTAACCCTTCCGTGAGGCCGGCGCCGAAGTCGTCATGCTCGTCGTGTCGCGCGACCGTGAGCCCCAATTGGCCGCGACGTAGAAATGGCATCGAGGCGTCGCCTTGCATCGAGTGATCTCGGTAGTCAGCCCGCTCCGCCTGCTTGTAATCCGAATATTCGCCAGAGTAGTGAAAAGAAAAATCGTAAGTCGACGGAGAGAAGGCCAGGAAAATCTCGGGATCGATCCTCGACACCCACGATGACCGCTCGTCGGTCGCACTTCTAAAGACGTTGTCGTCGTATCCGACACTCACGTCCATGGCCGCACCGGCAGACAGTTGACCGCGAGTGACGGCCGGCTCGGCCTGCTGCGCGCCGCCCTCGACTGCAATCAAGGCCAGCAGAAGCGTCAATACATGCTGACGCATGGCTTCGAGGCTCACAGGTCTCACTATGTTCCCTGTTGCTCTCTTCGTGCGGCTGAGTGGGTAGATACTCTCGGCTGCGACCTTTCAGGCCGTCTCTTGGCTGCGGCGCCCGCCTTTCGTTCGACCTATCCTGGCCGGCATACTCAGCGAACGACTTGCAACGCGCAGGCGCCCGAGCCGACCCTCTGCATCAACACATTATCAGATATGGTGGCGTGATCAAGATGTCCGGGCCTGTGCGATTGCGCGTTGGCAAAGACCGCGTCGTCCGTACGAATTCATAGGGCAGCATTGTTAGCGGCCATGGTCAGATTACTGGATGAACGCGAGCGCGTTCGTCAGCCGCATCGGCGCGCAGACGTCCATAGCCGATTAGAACGTCAGACGAAAGCCGACCCAGCCTGCCCGCGGCGGGCCGGGCGACAGGAACCGCGGATCATCGAACGCTGCGCCGAGCACTTCCTCCGGATCACCAAGCACCCCAAAGGTCTCGTACTCCCGATCCAGCACGTTGTCGATGCGTGCAAAAATACGCACGTTGGCGCCGACACCGTACTCCGCGCGCACGGAGGCGGTAACGAATCCATCCATCTTATCGAGAAGATTGCCTTCGTCGCCGCGCAGATGTATCGGCCCGCTCGCGAAGAGATCTGCGCCGATCATCCAACGCGAGCCGACGTCTGCCGCGAACCCGACCTTGATGATCTCATCCGGAATGAGCGGCAAGTCGTCTCCGCGCTCGACTAGAATCTCGCCATCGATAGCGAGCGGATGATGATCGCTCGCGACGAGGAAGGCGCTACGGAAGGTCGCCTCGAGCCGAGTATAGTTGGCGAACCAGCGGAATCGGTCGCCTAGCGATCCGCTCACGTCGAGCTCGAGGCCGATACGGCGCGTACGGCCGACGTTCGTGAAATAGCCCTGATTCGTCAGGGCCCCTGCGCTGATGAATAGGATGTCGTCGTGGTTCGTCGTCCCGAACACACCGGCATGCCATGTCAGCGCGGCCGTTACACCGCGGACGCCCGCCTCGAGCGTCTTGGCGACGACTTGCTCGAGCGGCGGATCAGCAACAAACGCATTCGGTAGCCGGCAAGGATCGTTCTCGTCCGCGCAGGTGAGCTCGACCGGCGATGGCGCCCGGTTCGACTCGCCGTATCCCCCGTAGACGGTAACGCGCTCAGATAGCGCATACGTGACCCCTATCGACGGATTGAAACGATTGAATCGGTGACGACCGTTGAGCGCCGTACCGAGCCGATCCCGCAACGTGATCTCCGTCGAGTTGTAGCGTCCGGAAACCGTCAAGCCGATGCGCGCCAGGCCGATCCGTCCCGACACATAGAGGCCCATGTTATCGTTGTCCGCCTGCATGCTCGTGAACGAATCGGCGACGAGCACGCCACCGGGAATCGCGAGCCGGGTCGCGTCGAGCGTACCGAGCTCGGTGCTTGCATCGAACGCGATATCGCTCTCGTCGTATGCCACTCCGGCGACGAGGTGGCGTTCGCGGCCTGCGCGTCCACCCGACCAGGCGACCTCGAGGCTAAAGCCGGCCCCATCCTGGCTCGTATTCGTTCGGTTGATGGTCGCACCCTCGATATCGTCTGTCGCCGGGATGGGCTGGCCATCAGGCGCCAAGATCAGCGATTCATCATCGCCCTCCTCTTCGCACATGAACGCTGGAAGATCATCGCATTCTTCGAAATCCGAATCGTCTCCGTTATAGGTTGCGATGTCGCTGCGGCGCTGGTAGAGGTTGCCGACCAGAATCAGTCCCTCGTCGAAGGTGTGCTCGCCGCGCACGCTGACGAGCGCGAGCTCGTTGCGGGTTTGATCGGGGCGCGTGAAGATTGCACTTCGGTCGGCATCTAGCAGCTGCGTCGGCGCGGTGCCATTCCCGATCAGGTCCGTGTCGGCATAGGTCAAACTCACCCCGAGCTTGGTGCGCTCCAGTTGCCAGCCGACGTTGCCGAACAGCTGCGTTGCGTCCGTCGGCGAAAAGTCGCGCCAGCCATCCTCCTCGAATCGAGACGCGGTGACGAACCAGCCGAGCCGGTCGTCCATCGTCCCGCCAGTTTCCGCTTGCATGCCGACACGGGCAAAGGAGCCCCCGTAGATTTCGGCCCTGGTGCCGGGATGAGAAAAACCATCCTTCGTCTCGATCGCAATCGCTCCACCCAGCGCGTTCAGCCCGAACAGCGGATTCGAGCCGGACATGACGTACACGGTATCGATTGCAGATTCGGGGATCACGGCCCAATTCACGGTATCGCCGAAAGGCTCGTTGACGCGGACGGCATCCTGGTAAACAGCGATACCCTGCGGCAGCCCGAGCAGCGGTGAGCCGACGAAGCCGCGATACTGCAGATCGGGCTGCAGCGGGTTGCCTTGTGCCTCATTGACGAAAACGCTCGCTAGGCTACGGCGCATGAAATCCGCGAGCTCGAGCGCACCACGAGCACGGATCTGCTCCGCCGTAGCCGTCTGAACGTTCGACGCGAGACGGCTTGGATCTGCCGGTGCGCCGAGTGGCGTCGAGCCCACGACCTCGATCTGCTCCATCGGCCGTTCAATGTCCTGCGCAGCAACCCCCTGCGCCAGGAAGCACGCGAACACCGACGCCGTAGTCATCACCCGCATTCGGCTACTCCCGTACGCGACGCGCGAGCCCGCCTATCCGTGCCCGCGCCGAATGGAAACCCGTGACCGCTCAGCCGCCGTCTTTAAGAGGATAGCGAAGTTGATACTTGTGGCGTAGTGCGGCTTTACATTTATGCAACGCGCCGGTGCTGCAGAAGGCGCGTCCTGACGATGTGTGGCACGTGGTTTGCTTGCCACCTCGGGAGACGAGCGCTCGAAGTTGACCTCGTCGACGCGTCTGGTTTCCGGCAGGAACACACCCAGTTCGTACGGGATGCAAGCGTGGCATCCAGACCGAGGACCTTCTCACGCTACCCTCTCGACCGCGATGCATCTTCTCGAGGCGATGTCACCATAGACCTACGACTGAACTGCAGGTGGTGTTACCCCCTATGCCGAATCTGTGGCGAATTAGATACGATCATTTTGCTATATGTGAAGCCACTTGTTACGCTGGCGCAACATCGACACCCAGACAATCCGCGATGGTTTTTAGACAGGGAAAGCAATTGAGCGAGGGAGCATCATATGTCTGGAGGAACACACACGATTAAGCCCATGTTGGTGGCGGCGTCAGTGGCGTCGGCACTCGGCTTCTCGGGCTTCTTTGCAACTTCGGCTTATGCACAGCCGAGCAATGAGCCCACCGCGTTGGAGGAAATCGTCGTCACCGGCTCATTGATTCGCCGGCGCGATTTCGAAGCGAATAGCCCGATCGTTACTGTCGATCAGGATCTCTTCGAGCAATCCACCACGTCGGCTATTGAAACGCAATTGAACCGTTTACCTCAATTCACGCCGACGGCCGATAACCCCACACAGGGCGGAGACATCCAGCCGAATGCGCGCAACACGCCGGGCTCGGCGACGATCGCACTGCGCGGGCTTGGCCCGAACCGCAGCCTGGTTTTGATCAACGGGCGACGCGGCACTCCGGCCAACGCCTCGATGGTGATGGACATCAACACCATTCCAGCCGCGGCCGTGGCACGCGTCGAAGCGATATCTGGCGGGGCGTCGGCCACCTACGGCGCAGATGCCGTGGCCGGCGCGGTCAACTTCATCATGCGCGACGACTTCGAGGGGTTCGACCTCTCGGTGCAAACGGGCACGACTGAAGAAGGCGACAACTTCGAGTATCAGGTTTCCGGCATCATGGGCAGTGATGTCGCAGGGGGCCGGGGCAACGTCAGCGTCGCATTCTCTACGAATAAGAGAGAGGCAGCGCTGCAACGCGATCGCAGCTGGTACCGTAACCTTTGGGCCAATCCAAGCATCGGCGGCACCCAGTTCTTTCCCGATTTCTCGGGCGTCTACACCGGGTTCACCAATCTTCCGGATCCCAACGTTCTGAATCAGGCCATCAACGGCGCAAGCTTTACGGCTTCGCCCGCAGGCTCCGTGATCTATAGCGACTTCGACGGGAATGTCTTCTCCGGCTTTGACGCCGCCGGTGTTCCCGGCGCCTCCGGCGCGCAGTTCATCGACGGTGAGAAGTATGTACGCCTGAACAACGGTCAAATCGGCGTGAACAACACCGAGAACTATCTGATCCTACCGCTCCGGCGCCACAATATGTATGCGCAGGGCAACTACGACATCACGAACTCGATCAGCGCGTTCGCGCAAGGCTACTTCAGCCGGACCAGCACGGATACAAGGCAAGAACCCGCGCCGATCACGAGCGGCTGGAGCGTGCTTGTCGACCCAAGCATCAATCGCGGCGTGATTCCCGGTGGATTGCTCGACATTCTCGATTCGCGAGCTGACCCCGACGCCCCTTTCGAGCTGCGGGGGCTGCTGCCCGTCAACCGAACTTCGTCCACTGACGTCTCAACGTACAACCTTACGTTCGGCTTCGAGGGCGATTTTTTCGGCAGTGACTGGAGCTGGGAACTCTTTACGTCACAAGGCGAGACCGAGACGACGGTGTTGCAGCAGGGCTTCGCATCACTACAACGTCTACGGGCCGTCATGCAGGCGCCGAATTTCGGCGAAGGCTTCGAGGCGATGGGCAATGCTGGCCCGCCCGATTTCGGCTTCGGCGCCGCGAGCGCCACCTGCGCGACCGGCCTCAACCCGTTCGCGTGGCATACCGCCAGCCAGGACTGCCTCGACGCCGTAAACGCCAACATCGCCACGAAGCAGATCATGAAGCAGACCATCTGGCAGGCCAACCTCCAGGGCCCGGTGGCGGATTTGCCTGCGGGTCAAGTGCTTGCAGCAGTAGGTGCAAACTATCGCGAGAACGAGTACACCTTCCAGAACGACACGCTGGTCTCGCAAGGCACGTCGTTTCTCGAGCAGGCGGCGGGCCTGTATCCTGCCGGCAACTCGGCCGGGTCGATCGACGTATCGGAAGCGTATGTGGAGTTCCTCGTTCCGGTCCTGTCCGATCTGCCGGCCGTTCAGCAGCTCGACCTCGAGCTCGGCGCTCGCTGGTCCGATTACAACACCACAGGCAGCAGCAGCACGTACAAGATCCTCGCGGACTGGCGTGTGAACGACAATCTGCGTCTCCGCGGCGGGTTCAACCGGGCGGAGCGTGCGCCGAACATCGCCGAGCTGTTCCTGGCACCTGAGCAAACGTTTGGGTTTGCTGCGGGCGGCGACGTCTGCTCGATCGGAAGCGCGCAGCCGTGGTCTGCGAACCCTGCACAGAACCCGAACAACTGGCGCGACGTGATGCGTCTATGCGGCGCGCTGATGCACGCTACAGGTAATCTCGCCGCCGACGAAAGCTTCTACGGCACGTCGGCAGAGGTACTAGCGAATGCCGACCCCGGCGATCTGGCTGCGCTGGTGACCAATCCCGGCGGATCGGCAGCAGGCGGAGCGTTCCTGTTTCCGTCAACGGTCGGTAACGCGAACCTCGAGCCCGAGAAGGCCGACACGTGGTCTGTCGGGGCGGTGATCGACTTCGGCGCCCCGACCGGCCTGTTTTCCGACGTGCGGGTGTCGGTCGACTACTACAACATCGACGTCTCCGACGCGATCGGCGAGCAGTCCGCAGACATTGTCATGCGGCAGTGCACCGACGCAGCGTTCAACCCGACGTTCGATCCGACGTCCCCGTTCTGCGACGGCTTCCGTCGCGCCGCGTCCGGAGCGATCGGCAATCTACAGCGCACGTTCCTGAACAACGGCCGCTTCCGAACGTCGGGCGTCGATCTGCAAGTGAACTGGCGCTTCGACGTGGGCCCCGGACAGATCGATGTCAGCTCGCTGCTCAACGTGCTGCTCGACATGGAGTCAGCGGAACTCGCGACGGACCCATGGGTCGACTACAAGGGCACGTTCGGGCCCAGTCAAAACGGCCTAAACGGCAGCGCCTACGACTACCAGGCCCTGACCTCGTTCACCTATATGCTCGATCGCCTGGAGATCGGCCTCAGGTGGCAGCACCTGCCGAGCATCGACGCCGAGATTGCGGCCACCGTGCCGAGCACGACGATCACCGGCGCATCGGCCTACAACGTCTTCGATCTCCTAGGGCGGTATCAACTGCAAGACAGCATTTCGCTGCGCTTCGGCATCGAGAACGTGTTCAACGAAAGCCCTCCGCTTACGGGCCGCAACCCGGCCGCCACAGGCATAAACCTCCCCGGAGGAGGGTTCGATACCAACAACTACGACATCAACGGCCGTCGCGCATATCTAGGCGCAACCATCTCGTTCTAGCGAGACGTGCCGTGTAGCGTCAACTTCGGCGGGACCCTAGGGTCCCGCCTTCTTATCGGCTAAGGAATGAGGCCCTCCGCGCGCATCGCCGCTTGCACGGCCGGCCGCGCGCCGATGCGCCCGTGAAACGCAAGCACGTTGGTGAACTCAGAGAGATCAACTTTGAGGAAGTCTTTCCAGCCAATCATCACGAAGAGATAGGCATCGGCCGGGGTGAAGCGGTCGAAGAGCAGGAACTCCTTCCCTTCGAGCATGTGCTCGACCAGGCCGAAGCGCTTGTGCATGTATGCGACACGCGCTTCGCGCGCCTCCGCGGTTAGCCGCGGATCGAAGAACGGGCCATAGCCCTTATGGATCTCGGCGCTGATGAACGTCAGTGCCTCCTGCAAGCGATATCGCTCCATCGGGCTCTGCGCCGCGAGGCCCGACTCCGGTTTCAATTCCGCGAGGTACTGCACGATGGCCGGCCCTTCTGTCAGCAACTCACCATTGTCGAGCTCGAGCGCGGGAACATACCCCTTGGGGTTGACCGCGACGTAGTCGCGCCCGCTTTCCGTTTTCTTCGTGGCCAGATCGACCTTCTCGAGATCGAGCGGTAACCCGACCTCATGAGCAACGATGTGCGGCGAAAGCGAGCAGGCGCCAGGCGTGTAGTAAAGCTTCATTCGTAACCTCCCAAGTCCAACGGCACGTATGATCGCCCTCCCGGCCTGTTTAGGACAACGCTAACTGGGGAGACGCGAGCCGGCGCCGAACCGATGCGGCATGGATCTTGCTCCGGCTGCTCATAGGCTTAGGAGACGGAGCATGAGCGAGTCGAAGCAGACGACCAACCATGACGAGATTCGCAAGTGGGTCGAGGAGCGGGGCGGCCAGCCGGCGCACGTGAAGAGCACCGCGAAAGGCAAGGACGCCGGGTTGCTGAGAATCTCGTTCCCCGGCTTCGACGACGAGGACGACCAGAACCTCGAGCCGATCGAGTGGGACGACTTCTTCCGCAAGTTCGACGAAAGTGATCTTTCGTTCCTTTACCAGGAGCGCACCGCGGACGGCGAGCTCAGCACATTCAATAAGTTCACTCGTCGCTGATTGCTCTCGGGCCGCACGCTCGAGGCGTCGCGGTCGCCCGTACCACAACTGGAGCGCGGCCCACCACCCGCGCCCGCGAGGCAGCCATGGCTATAGATCACCGCCCGCCTGACGAGGACTCGCCTGTCAGTGATCGGAGCGAAGCGCCGCCCTCCGAGGAGACGCCGATCGAAGGGCGTCGCCGACGCGGTAACCGGCACCATGCCTTCCGGCGCAAGAACCGCGCGCGACAAGGTGGCGCCCGAGAGGCGGCTGCGACCGCGAACCCTACGGGCGCACAAATGCGCGGCGCGCGCGCGAGCGGGCGAACGCCCGGCGTCAGCACGGCGGAGGAGCCGGCGGCAGCGCCTCTGGGGACGGACGACGAGGCTGCAGGCACGCCTCCGCGCGCAGCGGCGTTGAATCGGGAGCTCGAACGCGCAGAGAGCGGCCGCGGCATGCGCGGCTTAAAGGCCAGCGACGCGATGAGCGGCCGTCCGGGTCATCCGCAGAAGTCGCGTGTTGAATTCGGCACGCTGGCGGCGGTTGCGATAGCCATCGTCATTCTCGTGATACTGGCGATTCTGCTGTTCTGACGGGCCCCGCACGCTGCGCGGGAGGCGTATGACCGCCGTAGGGCGTGCACGACGCTCGTCCAACGGCCCGAAAAGCATTATTCTTGCGGGCTCGGAGCAACGTTCTCATCCATTCCCTGAGCCTAGAAAGCCAACCCAGTGTCGTTCGTTAAACCTCCGGTTGCGGAGCCATTGATCTTCGGACGCTCTTCGGAGCACTTGAGCACGAGGCCCGTGACCAAGTGGGTCGGCTCCTCGTCCTAGGAGGCACGGTCTTCCAGATCCCCGCTATTACCGAAGCCCGTAGTCTCGGGCATCGCGTGATCACCTGCGACTATCTGCCGTCGAATCCAGGCCATCGGCTCGCGGACGAATATTACGACGTCAGCACTACAGACATTGACGGCGTCAAAAAGCTCGCGCGACGGCTGCACATCGACGGCATTCTGGCCTTCGCGTCGGATCCCGCGGCAACGACAGCCGCCTCGGTAGCAGCCGAGCTCGGGCTACCCGGCTCGCCGCCCGAAGCCATCAACACTCTGCGCTGCAAGCCTCACTTCAGGAAAACGCTCGAGCGGCACGGCTTCCGTACGCCTCGCTTCGCGGTGCCCGCCGATACCCGCGATGCGCTGGGCGCTGCGGACGCGCTCGGTTACCCCGTCATGGTCAAGCCGAGCGACTCCTCCGGAAGCAAGGGCGTATCCAAGGTGGATGATTCGGATGCGCTCCCCGACGCGTTCTCGCTCGCCCTGAGCCGATCGCTTTCCGGGACGGTGATCATCGAGCAGTTCGTGCCAAGGCGCGGGCGGCAGATCGCCGGCGACGGGCTCGTCGTGGACGGCCGTGTGGTGTTCCTGTGCATCGGCGACGAGCACTTTGACCTCGCGTGCTCGGCACACGCACCGGTAGGCGAAAGCTTCCCGGCTGAGATCCCGGCTGTCGTCCGCTCCGCCCTCTCGGCAGAGCTGGCGCGCCTGTTTGGTCGACTCGGGATCCGCGATCTGGTTTTCAACCTCGATGCGATGGTGGACACCGAAGGCCGGATCATGCTGATCGAGGTCGGTCCGCGAGCCGGCGGCAACTTCTTGCCGCAGGTCATTCAACGGCATACCGGAGTCGATCTGACCAATATCGCGGTGCGGCAGGCGCTCGGCGATGTGATCCGCCCGGCCGAGTATTCGGCTAGCCCGCAAGGGTTTCACGCCTCCTGGGTCGTTCACTCGCGGCTGAGCGGGCGTCTTGCCGGAATCCACATCGACGATCGCGTTAAACCCTTCATTCATCAGCTGGAGTGGCTCGCTCCGGCCGCGTCGAGCGTTGAGCCGTTTCGCTCGTCGAGCGATGCGCTGGGGTACGCGATTTGCTCGTTCCCTGATCGTGCGACGATGGATGAGTGCCTCGTCGAAATGCCAGGGCTGATCGCCCCAATCGTTACACCAGACTGAGGATTAGACCTTGCGACGGATCGTCGTGCCGGATCAAACGCGATTACTGGCCTTGCTGGCCGATGTGCTCGACTCGGGCTCGTTGACCAACAATGGTCCGCGAGCTCGAGAGCTTACCGACCGCCTCCGAGACTACCTGGACGTCGAGCACATCGTCCTTACGAGCAGCGGCACGCGGGCGCTCGAGATCGCATTTCATGCGTTGGAGCTGACCGGCGAGGTGCTCACCACGCCACTGTCGTGGATCACGACGGCAAGCTCGCTCACATGGGTCGGCCTGACTCCCCGTTTCGTCGATATCGAGCCCGGTACGCTGAATTTGGATGCCTCGCGGATCGAAGCTGCGGTGTCCGCACGGACGAGCGCCATCCTCGCCGTGCATACGTTCGGCGTTCCAGCGGACATCGCGGCGCTCGAAGAGATCGCGGAGCGACACGGCCTTGCCACCATCTACGACGCGGCTCAAGCCTTCGGCGCCACCTATCGAGGCAAGAGCATCGTCGCCAACGGCGACGCCTCGGTGCTGAGCCTCCACGCCACTAAGATATTTCATACCGTGGAAGGAGGCGCCGTCATCCTGCGCACGCGGGCCGCGTACGAGCGTGCATTGCTGGCTGCGAACAACGGCATGGATGCCTCCCGCGCCGTGCGCAGTATCGGTATCAACGGGCGGCTCAGCGAGTTGCATGCCGCGGTAGGGCTCTGCCTGCTGGACAACGTGGACGCGGATTTGGCGCATATCGCACGCTTGGCCCACGAGCTCCGCGAGGCGCTGATGCGCTCGAGCAGCGTTGCGATGCAACCGCTGACAGCGGAGAGCCAGCCGAGTCACGCATTCTTCGCCATCGTCGCTCCGACCGCAGCGAAGGCCCGCGACATCATCGGTGCGCTAGATGACCACGGTTACGATCCAAGGCCCTACAGCGATCCACCGCTGAACCGGCATTCGTTTTTGCGCGACACTTCGGCGATGCCGGTTGCCGAGTCGATCGCGAGCCGCCTGCTGTACGTTCGGTTGCTGCCGGAAGCAGCAACACGCGATATGGAGGATATGGCGGCATTGATCTCGCGCGTATGTCCGAGGTTTCGTATCGAGCATGAGCAGCCGTTTCGTGAAGCGCAGGCTTCGTCCGGTCGGCCATAAGGTCGCTGCGATGTCTATCGGTGAAGCGCTCGGCATCGGCCGCGTGTCGCGGGACTGTGCGCCCCGGCTGCCGGCGTTTCCGAATTACGATGCAAGTTGGTTCGATTCCGGCACGTCCGCACTCGCGGCAGCGTGTCTCGAAGCCGTGGTGCGGAGGCCTGTGTCGGAGCCGGAGATCATCATCCCCGCATACGCATGCCCGGACATCGTTGCAGCAGCCGTCCACGCGGGCGCTCGCCCCGTTCTCGCCGACACCTCACCGGATCTACCGTGGCTCGACCCGGCAAGCCTCCGTTCGTTGATCGGGCCGCGGACGGTCGCTGTCATCTACGTTCGATTCCTTGGGCTGCCGGCGAATGACCGCGAGATCGCCCGCTGCATGGACCGCGACGACATCCTGTTGATCGAAGACCTGGCGCACGCCTACCCGAGCGCTAACAGGGTCGAGTCGAGCGCCGACATGGCCGTGCTCAGCTTCGGTCGCGGCAAGCCGGTATCGTTGCGGCTCGGCGGCGTTCTGCTTCGCAGGTCGCGACCCACTCGAGGGCGCGCCGTGGATGTAGGCTTGAACGAGAGCGCACTGGGCTTTCGCCTGACGCATTGGCTCCGCTGTCATCTATTCAATCTGAGCTGCGATCCGCGTCTCTATGCGCTGGTGACGCGTTACACGAACGTACCGATCGACGCGATTCGGTATCGCCCGCTGAGCGCGATAGGCGCGTTTCCGCGCAGTCTCGTCCCCGCCCTTATCCGGGCGATCGAAGACTATGAGCGTGCCACGATCGTTGCACAGAACGTCTTTCGATCGAGCCTGGCGCTGCACGCTCCCGCGGCCGATCTGTTGAAGCTCGTCGCGAGCCGCGACGCGGGCCGATGCAGCGCCGATGCACGTGACGTACGAATCTGGCGCTACCCCCTGCTGCTGCCTTCCGAATCGAGCCGGGACAAACTCTATGACGAGCTGGCGCAAAAGGGGCTCGGGCCGTCGCGGATGTACCGGAAGACGTTGGACGAGATCCCCGACACGGCGCCCCGCGTGGCCGGCGGCGATACTCGCGGCGCCAGAGCATTCGCCCGCCGGTTGCTGACGCTGCCCGTGCACGCTGGCGTGCAGCCGGCGCAACTGCGCGAGATCATCGACTGCGTCAATCGCCATGCGACCGTTCATTGAGCTCCGCGTCGAGGCGACGTCGGCCCCTGACGCAGTCGGTCGCACTTTAGGCGACGCCTGCGCGGAGGCGCGCTTAGTGCATGTTCGCGGCGCTCCTCGCTCGTCGGATATGAAGGCATTCTGGGACGAAGCGATCCGCGCTTTCGGCACGAAGGTCTCAGTCGACGAGGATCCGGATACCGGAGAAGCCACCGGCGCCGGCTGGTCGTCGGTCTCATTCGATCCTGTCCGATCGAATCGGTTCAGGTATTCGTGCACGCCGCAGCCTTTACACACCGACGGCTCGTATCTGCCGGATCCGCCGCCGACGGTTTTCCTGATCTGCGAGAAGCAGGCGCATTCCGGGGGCGCCACGGTGTTTCTCGACGGGCCGGTGCTCGAGACGGTGCTTCGATCCGAGCGGCCCGATCTGCTGCGCCGGCTCAGGACGGTTCCGATACGATTCGGCAAAGGCGGCAGCGAAGTGGAGACTCCGATCATCTCGACGTCGGCTACCGGCTCGCGTCTAACGTGGAATTATTTCGCGGCGAGCGAAAGCAATACGGCACGCGCCGCTGAGCTGTGCCGCCACTTCCGTGAATTTTTGAACCAGCTCACGGCTCGCGGACTGCCGCGCGCGCTGCGGCTTGCACCGGGCGATGCAGTTTTCTTCCGCGACAGCGCACTGCTGCATGGTCGCGAAGGGTTCGCTGCGCAGCGCGCGGGCGATCGGGTCCTTCTGAAAGGCGGACTGCGGATTTAGCCTCTATCCGAGCCCGGCATGTAAAACACGGCGAGCTGTCCGCGCAGGTGTCCGCGCCACCCGGCCCGGTCGCTCGTCGAGACGGGCCAACGTGCGCGTCAGGCGGTGGAGCAGGCACATGCGCGAATTGCGTACTATACGCATAGCAGCGACCTCTACCGCACGACCGGCGGTCGCGACGCACGTCTTCATTTCAATATGAGTTGCTAAAGTGTGGCCGTACTCTGTCTCGAAACGGTTGCTGGACTTGGTCGCCGCGGCCTCGCTGTTGCTCGTTTTCGGGCCGCTCATGACAGCGATTTTCATCGCCATACGGATCGAAACGCCCGGCGGCGCATTGTTCACGCAGCCGCGAGTCGGAAAGGGCGGCAGAACCTTCACTATCTTCAAGTTTCGAACCTTCTTCTCAGACCGCCACGGGATTTTCCTGGATGAGGAAATTCGCCCTGGAGATCCCCGTGTCACGCCACTCGGCCAATTCCTACGGCTTCATAAGCTGGACGAGCTGCCGCAGCTGCTGAACGTATTGCGCGGCGATATGTCGCTCGTCGGGCCGCGGCCCATCATCCCCGAGCAGACCGAGCAGTACGGCCCACATGAGCGCATCAGACTAGAAGTCCCTCCCGGCATGACTGGGCTGGTGCAAGTCAGCGGAAACGCTTGGCTGAGCTGGCCGGATCGGATGGACCTCGATCGGTGGTACGTCGAGAACCGCTCTTTGCTGCTCGATCTGCGCATCCTGGCGCATACCTTACGCGTCGTATTGGAAGGCGAGCACATCCGGCACGATCCGATCGGTATCAGGCGCTCGGATGCCGTTCCGCATACGCAAACGGTCGATTGAGCGCGATCCGGTCACGGGCGTTTCACAATCACTGCCTGGAAGACCACCGTCGCCACACCAAGCCATACACGCCGACATTGACGGCGACGACGACGACCGCGAGCGCAATCTGCATTTCGCGAGTCATTCCGCCGGGGTAGATGATCGGCAACAGGTAATGCTCGATGAACCCGCCGTCGTAGCCGGATTGGCCGCCGAGCCGGCGCAGGCGGTTCTCGAGCGGCGTGAGCGGACACACGCCCCCGGTGACTGAGATGTACGCGCCCCAGGCCGCCGCCGGCAGGTGCGCGAAGACCATGCGCGGCCACCGCAATGCGAGCAGTCCGCCGGCAGGCACGAATGCGACGAACAGCAGGTGCAGCACAAGCACCGCGTCGGCGAGAAGTCGATAGATCATGCGCGGACCGTACCATGCGCAGCACGCGGCCTCCCCGCCCGTATCGGCCACGACAGAATGGCGTGGATCTTGCCTCATACGGCGACCCCCCGCGGAGTTTCTCTATGCCCACTCCACCGCGCCGAAGTATGCCCAGGGACGCCCTGCCGGATGCCACCTTAGCGCTCCTCAACGATCCGTATCGATACATCCAAAAACGCGCGAGGCGCTTCGACTCCGATGCGTTCGAGGCGCGCATTCTGTTCCGGAAGACCGTCTGCCTCACGGGCGTCGAAGCGGCCGAGCTCTTTTATGACACGGAGCGCTTCGCACGCGAGGGCGCGGCTCCGCTCCGATTGCAGAGAACGCTATTCGGGCGAGGCGGCGTACAGGGGCTCGATAACGGCGCGCATCGCGACCGCAAGCGCATGCTGGTGGACGTCATGACACCGGAGCGCGCTCGGCGGCTTGCTCGTCTCAGCCAGGTGAAGTGGCAGGAGTACGCGCAGAAATGGCAATCGCAAACTCATCCCGTCGTGCTCTACCGCGAAACGCGCGAAATCCTCTGCGCCGCGGTATGCGAATGGGCCGGAGTGCCGCTGGCGCTGACCGAGGTCGGCGAACGCACCGACGCGCTCACGTCGCTGTTCGAGAGTGCCGGTGCCGTCGGCTTTAAGCACTGGAAGGGGCGGCGCGACAGGAAGCGCCTCGAAGACTGGGCGGGCGACTTGATTGAGCAGGTGCGGCGCGGCGAGCTCGAGCTGCCCGCCGACTCCGCGCTTCACGCCATCGCAACCTACGAGGACGCGGATGGTCAGCCTCTGCCGCGCCGTATCGCCGCAGTGGAACTGCTGAACGTATTGCGGCCGACCGTCGCCGTCGCGGTGTACATCACGTTCGCGGCCTGCGCCCTGCACGAGCACCCGGAGGCGCGCGCGAGGCTGCAGAGCGGCGGCGATCAAGACCTGCATGATTTCGTGCAGGAGGTGAGGCGCTTTTATCCGTTCTTTCCCGCCGTGATGGCCGTCGCGAGACGGGACATCGAATGGAACGGTTACATCATCGACGAAGGTACACAGACTCTTCTCGATCTTTACGGCACCAATCACGATCCGCGCAGCTGGACGTCCCCGGAAACGTTTCGCCCGGAGCGATTTCGAGAATGGAACGAAAGCCCGTACAACTTCATTCCGCAGGGCGGGGGCGAGCATCGAGCTCACCATCGCTGCGCCGGCGAATGGCTGACGATCGAGCTGATGAAACGCGCCGCCGACTTCCTCGCAACGAAAATGACCTTCGACGCGCCGCCGCAAGATCTCACGATCGACATGAAGCGGCTACCCGCACTGCCGAGAAGCGGCATGGTGATCGAGAACGTTGCTGTCATTGGAGAGTAAAAGACTGGTCTGGCTGGCGGCCGGTGTCGCCGCTCGGTTCGCCGTCCGTCAGATAGACGATGCAGTTGCGCCCTGTCGTGCTTGTTGGTTCACCGCTCCACGGGCAGAATTGCCCGATGCAACCGATTATCATGAAGGCGCGCACGGCCGCCATGATTGCCGCGCTGGTGCCGTTGTCATCAGCCGTTCTCGCGCAGGAGCCCGAGGCGGACTCGCACGGTGAGGATGCTGAGCTCGCTACGCCAATGTCGCAGCTGCAAACGTTCGCGCACAAGCTTGCGCTGTCGATCGAGGCGCAAAACGGCGACTTGGCCGGCTTCTATCTGCACGAGCTGGAAGAAACGTCCGAAAGCATCATCGATGAGATCCCGGAGTACGAAGGTCTCGTGATCGGCCCGTTAGTCAGCTCCTTGCTGATGCCGCAGATCGAGCGGCTCGAGGCGGCTATCGGCCCCGGCGACTGGGAAGCTGCCGCGGACGTTTTCGGCGATGTCGTAAACGCGTGCAATGCTTGCCACCAAGCCACGGAGCACGGCTTCATCGTCATCGACTATCGGCCCGGCGTGAATCCGTTCATGCAGTCGTTCGCGCCGCGCTGACGCGCGCGGCTTGCGCGCTCCCGCGCGCGCCGCAGCCGCGACCGCCTGGCGCGCCGGCCGAGCTCCGCGCTTTCGGGTCGATCAGTCGTCCGACTCGGCGCGCGCGGCCTGATGCCACTGCTCGACGATCGCTTCGGCCGCGGCGCTGCACGTTGGATGCCCATAGCCGCTCGCGCTCTCGTCCTGGCCGGTAGCGGGGTCGGTTACTACATCGTGAATCATGTTGTCGGTGCCTCCCGGG
The DNA here is from genome assembly GCA_964518995.1 of uncultured Gammaproteobacteria bacterium. Lineage (GTDB taxonomy): Bacteria > Pseudomonadota > Gammaproteobacteria > Steroidobacterales > Rariloculaceae > ZC4RG20. Next base: position 18,795 of record CAZFJU010000007.1, on the reverse strand, counting down.
GCGACGCCATCGGGCACGTGATCGAGATCGAGGCTCTGCCTGAGCCGCCACGCAATGACGTGATCCGTGCAAGACTCGTCACCGCTGATGCCCAACCCGCCGATTACCTCGCCGTCGGCAGTGTAGAGTGCCAGCCCGCCGCCAAAAACGATGGTGCCGCCGAGCGGGCGTCCGACGAGCGGATCCTCGGCGCTGCCCCAGGCGGCGACCTCGCCCTCAAGTAGCGCCGAAGCATCCACCGGGTTTGCCGCCTCCATGCCGTAAAGACTGCTGCCCGGTTGCGCGAGCCAGTACAAATTGGCGGTCGAGAGCGCGAAGTCGGGCAAGCTGAACGCGTTCGCCGTCACGGCTTTGGCGGCGGCGACGGCCCGGCTGCCGGGCCACTGATCGCCAACGTCGTCGCCGGAATGCGTGATCGCGCAAACGATGCCGCCGCGGTCGACCAGCGCAGCCCAAACGTGATTACCCAGCCCGCCATTCGCGTCGGTATCGCCGGGCGCGACGATCTCGGCGAGCGCTTGGCCGAGCGCATCGTGACCGGGCAGCGCGCCGCATTCGTCAGCGCCGCTCTGCTCGCGTTCGCTCTCGGGGCCAGCGCTCTCTGGAGGCGGCGCTGCCGGCGGTTCCGGCGGCGGCTGCGCCGCGGCGGCGGCGGACAGCGTCATGCTGAGCGCAGCAGCGCCCACGATGCCGATGCTGCGCGCGGCGGCAGCGCCGCACGTCTGACAATCCTTATCAGTGCTCACTGAACCCCTCCTGCAAGCTCCGGCGAATGTGCAGCGATGCAAGTTCTTTGCCGGCCGCGCGCGGCAAGCACCGTCGCGCGTTAGTGCCGCTCAGCCGCCCCGGCGGGTGCCGTAGGCGCTTGCGGAGGGTGGTTCAGTCGGGGTTAGGGAAGCGGATCGGATGACGGCCAGAACCGCGGCGTCGCGAGCGGCATCGTGCGGAAGAACGCATTGATGGATTGGATTTCGCCGCCCCAGATCTTGAAGGCCTCGAACGTGACCAGGGCGTTGCCGGGACCGTACGAATCGGTGAAGCCGAAGTTCATCCACAGCAGGACGACGCCATTCTCCTCGTCGACCGCGGCCACGCTGGCGACGATACCCGGATGCAGAATGACCCGCTGCGAATACAGGCCGCAGTCATCGCGGCCGCAACCGTCGCCGGCAGTGATCACGCCATTCTCGACGCGATACGCTTCCGCCGCAAACGGCGTCTTACCGTCCGTGAAATTGCCGATCCGCAAGCCCTCCGTATAGGTGAGCGCGGTCTCGATGAGCGACTCGCGAGACTGGCGCTGGCCCTCCGGCACGGGGTCGTCGAACCCGCGGATCGGGCCGCCGAGCTCACGAGGCTGAAAGCGCGACTCCGGCGTGATGCGCTGCACCAGGGTCTCGATGCCGGTGATTTGGCTGTCCTCTACATACAGAAGCACTGAATAGAGAATCTGGTTGATATCCTCGAGCAACAGCACATGAGAGGCCGCGATTTGCTTGGTCGTATCGAGATAATCGTGGCGGAACTCGCCCTTGCCGGTGACCGACGCCCAGATGCCTTCGCCGAGCTCGAGCTGCGCCGAATCCTCCGTGTATCGCACATCGTCGGCCAGCGGCAGGTTCGAAGGATCGCCCGCAACCAGCGCGTCGACGTATTGAGTGATCATCTCGCCGAGGCACGCGCGATCGCATTCCTGCGCCGCCGCGGGACCGGCCGCCAGGCTCATGAGCATTAGCACGGTTGGAATCGCGCCCCAGCGGCTCATCAGGGCAACACGCAAACTCATAACCCCCTCCCCTTCTTGTTCTTGGAAACCCGATGCCAGATAGTGTTCGAGACTGACGGAGATGAGTTCGCGCCGTCAACCTCTGCAGCCTATTCGAACAGCGATGCGCGTGCGTGAGCCGTGACGTACGCGTCGACGTGCTCGCGATAGACCTGGGCCGCCTGCTGCGTCCGCGCCCCTCCGGCGGGAGGAAATATCGCTTCACGGCCATCGGAAAGCCTGATGCTGCCGACCGGCATCACCTCACGCGTAGCGCTGGTCAGGAAACACTCCGACGCGCGCGGCAGGTCGTCCTCGGCGATCTCGCGCTCGAACGTCTCCACGCCGTGCTCGCGAAACGCGTCCCGAACGGCCGCCTTGGTGGTGCCCTTCAGGTTCCGCGCGGTCTGCGATGGGGTCACGATCTCGCCGTCGAGCACGAAAAACACATTGCTATTCGACGCCTCGGTGACGAGCCCGGACTCATCGAGCATCAGGCAGTCGTCCGCACCGAGTCGACGCGCCTCGATCAACGCCAGCACGTTGTTCAAATAGTTGCCGCCTTTGATATTCGGGTCCAACGCGTTGCCGGGATTGCGGCGAGTGTCGGGGACAGCGAGACGCACGCCGCGCTCGTAGAGCGCCGCGCTCCAGCGGGGCACGGCCTTGACGATAATCACGCAGCACGGATCGAGCGTCGAGCGAGGGTAGAGATCGATCTCGCCCACGCCGCGGGTGATCGTGTAGCGAACGTAAACGTCCGTGCGTGAAGCCGGCGCTCCGGTCGCTGCGACCGTCGCCTTGATTCTGCGCGTGAGCTCCGCAAGGTCGAGCGCGGGGTCGAGGTGGATCAACGCGGCGGAGTTCAGGAATCTCGCCCAGTGCTCTTCGTAGAACAGCGGCACGCCGCGATAGGTACGAAAGACTTCGTAGACGGAGTCGCCGTACAGGAAGCCGCGGTCGAGGACCGAGACCCGCGCCTCCTCGGTGGGCGTGATGACGCCGTCGACGCTGGTCATGCTACGCATCGTGCTCTCGCTCAAAACTCACCGATATAGCGCCGCGCCAGCCGCTCGCCCAGCTGCGTGAGGATCTCGTAGCCGATGGTTCCGGCAGCCGCTGCGACCTCCTCGAGCGTCACGGCGGCGCCGATCAGCTCGATGTGGTCGCCCGTCCGAACCGCATCGACGGGCACGGCCGAGATATCGACACAGGTCAGGTCCATCGACACGCGGCCGACGACCGGCACGCGGATACCCGCGAACGAGGCGCCGCAGCGGTTACCGGCCGCGCGCGGATAGCCATCCGCATACCCCACGGCACAGACGGCGATCCTGCACGGCGGCTGCACGTCGCAAGTGGCGCCGTAGCCGACGGTGCACGCGGAGGAGATATCGCGGATCTGCACGATCCGTGCACGCAACGTCACGACCGGCTCTACCGGACAGGGGCGAGCCGAGAACGGATTGCCGCCATAGAGCCCGATCCCCGCGCGCACCAGATCGCCTCGGTGCGCGGCATCGAGAAAGATACCCGCGGACGCGCCGATCGAGGTCGGCGCCGGCGGCAACTTGCGCCGCAAACGCTGAAAGCGCATCAGTTGCATGGCGTTGAGCTCATGCTCCGGCACATCCCCGCAGGCGAGATGGGTGATGACATGCTCGACGTGAACTCCGCTCAGCCGCGCCGGCGCCGCCGCAAGGGCCTCGACCTCGCGCTCGCAAAGCCCGAGCCGCGACATGCCGGTATCGACGTGCAGCATCGCCGCGCCGCCGCCAGCCTCTTTCCAGCGGGCGATCTGCTCGAGCGAGTTGAGCACGGGTGTGAGGCCGGCCTCGTGCAGCGCACGCGAGGCCGCGCCCGGCACACCCTCGAGCACATAGATCGCCGCATCGGGCAGCAGTCTGCGCAACTCTACGCCTTCTGCGACCGTCGCCACGAAAAAGCGCTTGCAGCCTTCGAGCGCGAGCCGTCCCGCGACCGGCGCGAGGCCGAGCCCATAGGCGTTGGCCTTCACGACGGCCGCACATTCCGCAGGCGCGGCGACGTCCCGCATGCGGCGGAAATTGCGCGCGAGCGCGTCGAGATCGACGATGAGCATGCCCGGCGGCGGCGCCTGCGCGGCCGCGATCGGCACGGGATCGCCCGGAATAGATAGAAACGGCTGCGGGTGGGCCACTAGTCATGACTCCTGGCGGGGCCGGAAAGCGGCCCAGGCTCAGATTGCGCTGACAATCGGACTCGGCGCCGACCGAATGTGGCGCGAAGCGGGCGGAATCATGACGAATTCTGGCCGCGCCGTCATTGCACCGTCGACAAATTGACCTTGATGACCTCGACCCGCTCTGCCGCCGCGCGGACCTGATAGGCGCCAACGCCGACCGGGACCAGAGCCGACTCCCCGCGCTCGAGCGAGCCGAGCCGGCACCCGCGAGACCCCTCGAGCTCCACGCGTCCAGCAATGCAGTGCAGGCAGTGCACGTCCTGAGGCGGGACCTCGACTGCCGTGCCGTGCGCCGGCCGCAGGTGCTCGATCTCGAAGCTTGAATCGCGGACGGACCGGAATCGGCCGGCCCCGATGGCCTCAGGGTGCGCAATCAGCTCATCCGGCGCGACGCGTTTGAGGTTCAACACGCGCACGGCTGCCCCGATATCGATGCGGCGCAGCGGAAAGCGCACATTGTCCCACGCGCGAAACGTCGGCCCGGGACGTCTGATCTCGAGCGCGAGCACCTCGCGGCCCTCGGGGTTGCCGAGCGCATGAACCTCGGCGGATGCGGCCCGCCCGGACGCAGCGACGATGCGACTCGGATTCGCGTTATGCACGACCATGCCGGGCACTACCGGGATCGCGTTCATCGAATCGAGGACCTGCCAGTACACCGACTTGAGCTGATCGAGCAACCCGAGTGAATCGTCCTGTCCGCGGTGAAGGAGGGCGTCGCGCAGCGCATCCGGCAGGTCCGCGTGAGACGCCTCGCGATCGGCAAGCCACGGCGCCAGCAAGCGCTGCAGGTGCACCGGATCGATGGCTTCGCCGACGAGCTCGAGCAGGCGCTGCTGCCGTGCGCGGCCCTGACGAAGATCAGCCTCGAAGGCCTGCGGATCGATGTCTCGGCTAAAGCCGACGCGCAGCGTTGCGCCGGGGTCGGCGTCGATAATGACGTACGCCTCCGTATGCCCCTCCGGATGCCCTTGCACCGACAGCAGCTCCCGAACATCCAGCGTCTTCGGCAGCAACGGGAACGCCCCGCCGTGCGCATCGGCGAGCGCCGGGCCGAGAAAGCGTGCGGCATGCCGCCGCAGCAGCGCGGGCAACGCGAGCTCCGAGCCGTCGGCGAAGCGCACCCGGCTCGGATGCGCGCGGGCTTCGTCGTCCGCATCGAAAGCCGCAATCTCGAAAGCCTCGCCGAGCCCCATGCCCGTGACGCGGGGCTGGTCCGGCAGCGCGCACACGCCCTTATACTCGCGCATGCGCATGCCGCCCCAAGGGCGTTCGACGAAATTGCAGCGCAGCGGCTTGAGAATTCCCGACGCGGCCTCGGCCAAAGCCGCCTCATCGCCTTCGATCAGCGCGTGCGCAATCGTTCCTCGAGCTGCCAACCACCCACTTCCGCTCCGGCCGATATCAAAGTATGCCATGGATTTTTATGTCAAAACGTGACTGAATACCATCTAGTGAAACGGTAAAGCTTGTACGCTACAACGACTCGGAACCTATACGCTTTGACCCAAGACATGGCCGACTCCCGGATACTAGCCGAACAGGCTTCCGCCTTGCCCGAAGATGCGCTGCGCGAGTCCGAGAAGCGCGCTGCGGCTTCGATCGCCGACGCCGGGCGCATCGCCGCCGAGGCGCGGGCCGAGGTGGCGGAGACGAGCCGTCTCGCGGCAGATCTCGCCGGCGCGGAAAGCGAGCGGCTGCGGGATATCGTGAAAGACCGCGATGCGCGGATCATGCAACTCGTCGCGGAGCTCGAAGCCGTCAAGAGCGAGCGCACCGCGCGCCACGAGCAAGGCCAGCGCGATCGGGCCGACATCGAGCGGCTCGAGCGCAGCCGGCAAACACTCGACACCGAGCTCACGGCAGCGCGCGAGCACATCGCCTGCCTCGAGCAGGAGCTGCGCGACGAAAGGGAGTGCACGGACAACTTGAGCGAGGTCGCGAATGAGCGGCGCGGGCTCATCACCAGCCTGGAGGACAGGCTCGCCGAGGCCGAGGAGCGCTACGAGGAGGCGCGCTGGCGACTCGGCAAGGCTCAGCACTTCGAACGGCTCGTCAAGCGGCGCAAGAAGCTGATCTTTGCGCTGCTCGAGCGCATCCGCCAAAAACATAAAGCAAACGTCGCGCTGAAGGCGGGCCTAGACGGCCTGCGCACCTACAAAGCCGCGGCCGAGCTCAAGCATCACGACCTGCTCAAACGCATGGACAAGCTGACCGCGAAGGTCCGGGAGCAGGAAGAGACGATTGCGCGCCACTCGGGGTCGACCGTTGCGAGGGCGGATCTGACGGCGGCGCAAATCCGGATCGGTGAGCTCGAGCAGCGCGCCGAATCCCAGCTCGAGCGGATCAGATCGCTCGAGGAAGAGCTGAAAATGGCGAGAGCGTTGCAGCAGGTGCGCACGGATCACGGCGCGGAGATCGAGCTCCTGCGTAACGAGAACGCCCGCCTTCGCGCGGACCTGGATGCCAAGCGCGAGGTCGTCACGCGGCTCGAGGACGACGCCGGCGAGCAGCAGCGTAGGCTAGCGAAGCTGCTCGGCACCGAGACCGAGACGTTGCGCCTGAAAGCCCAGCTCAAGGAGCAGGAAGCGACGATCCGGAAACTTACGCGCGAGCTGGACGATTGGCGGCAAAAATTCGAGCTTGGCGGCGATGACTCGCGGCGTGCCTTACGCTCCGCAGCCGAGAAGTAGCGCGAGCTCGAATGCGCGCCACCGGACGGCGCGCTAGAACCCGAGCGCCGCACGCAAGCGCGGCTCTAGATCACGCCGGAACACCGCGGGGTCGACTACGGGGCACAGATCGGCAAGCTGCGTGACCTCGAGCCCTTCGAATCCGCACGGATGGATCCGCCGGAACGGCTCGAGATCCAACGCGACATTGACCGCGAGGCCGTGATAGGAGCAAAAGCGCCGCAGACGCAGCCCGACTGCGGCGAGCTTCTTGCCTTCGACGTAGACCCCCGGTGCATCACGCCGCGCCGCCGCGGGGACGCCGTAGCCGGCGACGGTGTGGATAACCGCATTCTCGAGCGCCATCACCAGCCCGCGCACGTCGAGAGGCAAACGCCGCAGATCGACGAGCACATAGGCGACGACTTGGCCCGGGCCGTGATACGTCACCTGGCCGCCGCGATCGATCTGCACGACCGGGATGTCTCCGGGCGCCAGCAGATGCGCACGATCGGCGTTCAGGCCCAGCGTGAACACGGGCGGATGTTCGACAAACCACAGCTCATCGAGCGTGTCGGCGGTGCGCGCCGCGGTAAATTCGCGCATCTCCTGCCACACGGCATCGAGCGGCCGGCGGCCGAGATCGCGAACGAGCAGCCCGGGAGACCGGTGCAAGGGCATGTTCGCCGGAGTCGTTACAGCGGAAGGCGTTGCGGTGCTCACAGCACCATCAGTATATCTCCGCTCGCGGTCAGCTCACGGTAGAGGGAATCGATCTGCTCGCGGCTTTCGGCATGCACGACGATCGTGAGGCTGACGTAGCTCTCACGGCGGCTGAGCTGCTCGGAGACCTCTTGCGTGCTGGCTGCGCCGAAGTGACGTGCAACGATCGACAGCGCCGCATCCCGAAACGCCGTCTCGTTGCGGCCGAAGACCTTGACGGGCACGTCGCAAGGAAATTGGAGCAATGATTCTGAATCGCTCATCGAGCTCGGAGCCGCAGCCTCAATTCGTCTGTCACCCGCCTCCAGGTTCCGCCGACCGACACGCCTTCGAGCACCACGACCGGCGCGGTCGACACCGTCTGCCCGCCAAATGCCACGCTCACATTACCGATCTCGAGCTCCGCATCGAGCGGCGCCACCAGCTCGGAGCGAAAGCTCAGCACCGCTGAGAGCGCGTCATACGCTCCACGCGGGATGGTCACGTACAGATCGCGAGCGACACCGACGGGGGCGCTGTCCGCTACTCCTTTCCAGACCTTCGCTGCGCGAATCGGTTCCCCCTTGCCGAACAGCTTGTGGGTCTCGAACGTGTCGAAGCCGTAGTCGAGCAGCCGTTGCGCAGCCGTGAACCGCGCCGCAGTCGTGTCGGCGCCGAGCACGACCGCGATCAGCCGCATGCCGGAGCGCTCGGCCGTGGTGACCACGCAATAGCCGGCGCTTGCGGTATAGCCCGTCTTCAGCCCGTCTACGGACTCGTCGCGCCGCAGCAGACGGTTCCGGTTGTACTGACGAATACCGTTGTACGTGAACTCCGACTCGGCGAAGTAAGCGCGGAACTTTGGAAAGTCGTCCAGCAGCGCCGCCGCGAGCCGCGCCATATCGCGCGCGCTGCTCACGTGGCCGGCGGCCGGCAGCCCGGTGGGGTTTCGGAATACCGTTGCCGTCATGCCGAGCGCCGCCGCCCGTTGATTCATCAGATCGACGAAGCCCTGCTCGGTGCCCGCGATGCGCTCGGCGAGCGCGACCGCCGCATCGTTGCCGGACTGCACGATCAGCCCGCGCAGCAAGTCGTCGACGGCGACCTTCTTGCCGACCTCGATGAACATGCGCGAGCCACGCATTCGCCACGCCTTCTCGCTGACGAGCACGTCCTCATCGAGCGACAGCGCGCCGTCGCGCAGCGCCTCGAAAGCGAGATACGCCGTCATCAGCTTCGTCAGGCTCGCCGGCGGGCGCGGCTGGTCGGCGCCGTGCTCGCTGAGGACCGCCCCGGTCACCGGGTCGACGAGCATATGAGACGCGGCCGGAATTTGTGGCGGCACCGGGACAACCACTTCCGCCGCATAGCCGAGCCCCGCCGCAAACAGCAAAAGGAGCGCCGCGCTTCGCAGGGCTGCGAAGCGTGTCATGGCCCGACGACGAGCCTGGGATCGGCGACACCGGAGCGGCGCAGCCCGTCGCTCGCGCGATCGTATTCCGCGACGTCGAAAAACGGCCCGACGCGAACTCGATGCAGCGCATCGCTGCTGTCGGACATCACGAAGGCGTTGGCGAAGCCGCTGCTGCGCAAGCGATCGACGAGCTGCGAAGCGTTGCCGACCTCGGAGAACGCGCCGACCTGGATGAAAAGCTCGCGGACGCGCTGTGCGTGCTCCTCGGCCGCGGCGGCGGTCGCAGTCCTCGCTTCGCGTGCCCGGCGGCGCTCACGGTGCGCGTCGGCTTCGGCAATGACCGGCTCCGTCGCCGGGGCGCCGAGCGCCCGCACCTCGACGCGGGCCGTGCCGGCCTGAACCATATCGAGTGCCTGCGCGGACGCATACGACATGTCGATGATGCGGTCACCGACGAATGGACCGCGATCATTCACCCGGACGATGACCTTGCGGCCATTCTCGAGGTTCGTCACCTCCACCCATGTCGGCAGCGGCAGCGTCTTGTGCGCCGCGGTCATCGCATGCATGTTGTACGGCTCGCCGCTCGACGTCGGCAAGCGATGAAAATCTCGTCCGTACCACGAAGCAATGCCGCGCTCGACGAAGTCTTCCGCGGAATCGAGGACGTAGTAGCGCTGGCCGAATACTTCGTAGAAGGGCGGATTACCGCGCGCGCTGCGCGCCGGCGTGATGCCCTCCCGCGCCACGCTGCTATCGGCCATGCGCGAATTCGACCCGCAGCCGATCTGCAGCACGAGCAGCAGCGCGCCGAGCAGGACGGCGCCGAGCCGCACCGCTGCGCTCAGCGCCGGCGGCTCCGCCGGAGCAACGCTTGGATCATTCCCGCCCATCGCGCGCGTAGGCCTCCGCAATGGCCAAGCTCAACTGGTGCGCCGCAAGCGCGTATTTCACGCTTCTGTTGTAACGCGTAATCACACGAAAATTATGATAGCCCACCCAATATTCGGTGGTATCGCCCTCCCCTTCGAGCGCGAGGATGGTGGCCGGCAAATCGTCGTCGCGCTCGGCCGGAAGCTCGTAGCCGAGCGCCCTTAGCTCGCCGACCGTGTAGTTGAGGTCCATCGCGCTCTCCGGCATGTGGCCGGACCATGCGTCGCCGCGGCGTACCGGGTCTGCGACCAGCCCGCCTTCGCGCCAGCCATGCACCTTGAAGTAGTTGGCGACGCTCGCGAGGATGTCGTCCCAGTCTGTCCAAAGGTTACGGCTGCCATCGTTATTGCCGTCCACGGCGTAGGCGCGGAAGCTCGACGGGATGAACTGGCCGGCGCCCATCGCCCCCGCATAGGAGCCAAGCTGGTCGAACAGGCCGAGCCCCTCATCCCGGCCGAGCAGCAGGAACGACTCGAGCTCGGATGCAAAGAAGCTCGCCCGCGGCGGATACGCGAACGCGAGGGTCGCGAGCGCATCGAGCACGCGATAGTTGCCCATCCGCCGCCCGAAGTAGGTCTCGACGCCGAGAATGGCGACGATGACCTCGGGCGCCACACCGTACTCGGCGCTGGTCGCTGCGAGCTTATCGCCGTGCGTGTTCCAGAACTCGACGCCGCCGGCGATGCGTTCGGGCGTCATGAAGATACCGCGGTACTCATGCCAGGGCGCCACGCGTTCCGCCGGCCGCGCAATCGTCTCCAGAATGCGCTCGTTGATCTCGACGCCTTCGAGCGTCCGCTCCACGTCCTCAACCGCGAAACCATGCCTCGTAACCATGCGCTCGATGAACTCCTGCTTCGCGCGCTCCGCGGCCGCCGTATCCACGGCAGCAGAAACGCTCGTCGCGAGCAGCGCAGAGCCGAGAACCATCAGCAACATGCTGCCGAGCGGCCGGGGATTTTGCTTCATGCAGGCAACCACTTCCTATGACCGTGGATCGCAGCGAGGATACCGAAACACCCCATGAGGGTCACCATCGATGTGCCGCCCGCGCTGACGAGCGGCAGCGGCACGCCGACGACGGGTAAGAGCCCGGATACCATGCCCGCGTTCACGAACACGTACACGAAGAACGTGAGACTCAGCGCGCCGGCCAGCAGCCGCGTGAACGTATCCTGGGCCTGGCTCGCGATGTATAGCCCGCGACCGATCAGCGCCAGATACAGCACGAGCACTGTGGCCGCACCGAACAAGCCGAATTCCTCGGCCAACACGGCGAAGATGAAATCCGTCGAGCGCTCGGGCAGGAACTCGAGATGGGCCTGCGAACCGTTCAACCAACCCTTGCCAAAGAGATGCCCGGAGCCGATCGCGATTTTCGATTGAATGATGTTGTAGCCGGCGCCCAGTGGATCGGACTCCGGGTTCAGAAATGTCAGCACCCGCTGCCGCTGATAGTCGAGCATCGACAGCCAAAGTAGCGGTGCGAGCGCGACCGCAAGCGCGGCCATGCCGAGCATCAGCCGCACGCTCACTCCGGCGAGCAGCACCGCCAGCCCGCCCGCGGCGACGACGAGCAGCGCGGTGCCGAGATCCGGCTGCTCGGCAATCAGGATCGCCGGTGCGCCGATCACGAGCACGGCCACAAGCAGATGCGGCAACCTCGGCGGCAGAGTTCGATCATGCAGGAACCAGGCGATCATCATCGGCGCGGCAAGCTTCATGAGCTCCGACGGCTGGAAGCGCACGAAGCCGAGATTGAGCCAACGCTGCGCGCCCTGGCTGATCTCGCCCTGGACGGCCACCGCGAGCAGCAAACCGAGCACGCTGCAATAGAGCCACGGCGACCAGACGCGGAGCAAGCGCGGCGGAATCTGCGCCATCACGAAAAACGCAGCGAATCCGAGCGCGGCGCGCATGCCCTGGCGCACGACCGGGCCGGTATCCTCGCCGCCGGCGCTATAGAGCACGCCGAGGCCAAGCGCGACGACGGCCGCGAGCATCAGCAGCAGCGGAAGGTCAATGACGAGCTTGCCGAGCAGCGGCGACCCGAGCACCTTGCGCTGCTTCGCGCCCCACTCAACGGTCGTTAGCGACATAGCTCGGTATCGACTGCGCCGGCTGCGCGGCAAAATAGGCGTCCATGATCTTGCGTGCGACCGGCGCCGCAGCGCTGGCGCCGCCGCCGCCGTTCTCGATAACGACCGCGATTGCAATGCGCGGCGCCTCGGCGGGCGCGTAAGCGATGAAAAGCCCGTGGTCGCGATGCCGCTCATCGATCTCATCGGCGTTGTAGGTGGCGTCCTGAGCGATGTTGAGCACCTGCGCGGTACCGGTCTTGCCGGCCACCTTGTATTGGGCGCCGAGCATCGGCGTGCGCCCAGTGCCGCGCGGCGCCTGAGTCACCGCGACCAGCGACTCGTGCACGGCCTGCCAATGCTTGTCGTCGGCCTCGACCGGCGACAGCAAATCCGGCTCGCGGTACGTCAGGCCCCCTTCGAACGACTCTTCCGCAATCAGAAGGCGCGGCCGGTAGCGCTCGCCGCGCGCCGCGAGCACGGCCGTCGCATGCGCGAGCTGCAACGGCGTCGTCAGCGTATAGCCCTGGCCGATGCCGGCGATCACCGTCTCGCCCGGGAACCACACTTTATCCTCGGGCCGCTGAAAGCGGGATCGCTTCCAATCGCGAGAAGGCACAACCCCGCCGGTCTCTCCATTCACGTCGATGCCCGTCGGTGAGCCGAAGCCGAACGTATAGAGCGCGTCCGAGATCCGATCGATGCCAAGTCCGACCGCGAGGTCGTAGAAGTAGACATCGCACGACAGGACGATCGCGTGATGCAGATCGACATTGCCATGTCCCTGCGGTCGCCAGTCGCGGTACCGATGGGAGTGGCCCGGCAAGCGATAGAAACCCGGGCAGTAAGTGTGCTCGTGCGGCTCCTTCGTCTCGTGCTGAAGCGCGGCGAGCCCAAGGAACGGCTTGATCGTCGAGCCCGGCGGATAGCTGCCGGACAGCGCCCGATTGAAGAGCGGCTTGTCGCGGTCCGCCATCAGCGCCGCGTAATCGGACCGTGACAGGCCGGCCGCGAGCCGATTCGGATCGAATGCCGGCGTGCTGACGAGCGCGAGCACGTCGCCGTTCGCCGGATCGATGACGACAGCCGCGCCGCGCGCCGGGCCGAGGGCCTCATGGGCGGCCAGCTGCAGCCGCATGTCGAGCGACAGCACGACGTTGCGGCCGGGCTCCGGCCACTTCGTCTCGAGCCCGACACCCGCTATGCCGCCTTCGGACTCGGCCGGGTCGAAGAGAATGCGGCCCTGCGCATTCACCACCTGCTGGCGGTAGCCGACCTGCCCGTGCAGCGTGCCTTCGTACGAGCGCTCGACGCCCGTCTTGCCGATGTGCGGTGTGCCGGCATAGTTGCGCCGCTCGATCCATTCGAGGTCCGCGCTCGAGATGCTGCCGACATAGCCAATCGCGTGCGCGCTGACCGGCCCGAACGGATAGTAGCGAACCAAGCCTTCCTGGATATCGATGCCCGGGAAGTGGTGCCGGCGCACCGCAAAGCGCGCCGCCTCGGCCTCGGAGAGATTGCGCAGCTTCACCCGCTCGAAGCGGCGGTGGGACCTAATCAAATCGACGAGCGTGCCGCGCTCGGCCGGGTCGAGCAGCTCGAGCGCTTCGAGCTGACCGAGCAGCGTATCGAGATCCGCGATCTGCTCCGGGATCGCCACCAGCTGCCAAGTCGGCAGGTTTTCCGCAATCACGATCCCGTTGCGGTCGAAGATGAGACCGCGCGTCGGCGCGAGCGGCTCGATCCGGAGTCGATTGTCCTGCGACAGCTGACTGAAGCGCTGATAGTCGACGACCTGCAACTGCACGAGCCGGCCGATCAGCACGCCGGTCAGGAGCAGAGCGATCACCGCAGCCGCGATGACCCGCGACAGAAACAAGCGCTGTTCCCGCCAATGGTCCTTTAGTGCGTTGGAGCGTTTTGCCACTCGCGCCCTTTTCACAATCGCGCCGGAGCGTGCTCACGCCCGCGGTCGAACGTCGACCATGCGATGAACCACAGCAGCGTGCCGCTGACGACCGGCGGCCACCGCTCGCCGATCGGCACAGTCCTGCCGGCGATGCCGTCCATCCACAACAACAGGAACTCGTTCGCGACCAGCAGCGCCGCGACGACGACGGTCGACTGCGCCGCCGGGAACGCGCGCAGGCGCGGCCGGAACTTGCCGCAGACGTAGACAATGAGCAACAGGCCGAGCGCATGTTGACCCAGCAAAGTGCCGGCCAGCGTGTCGAGCGCGAGGCCGATGAGCAGCGCGCCGACGAGACCGAAGGCCGGCGGCGCCGTGAGCGTCCAGTAGATCATCGTCAACGCGACCCAGTCGGGCTTGAACGCGACGATCGACGCGGGCAGCGGCATCGCCGCCAGCAGAAACGCGACGACGATCGACAGGATCGGCGCGAACCTCATGGCGACTCCGGCAATGCCCGCGAATTCTCGCGCGCCGTGAAATCCGCGATATGCGGCGCTGCGCGCCGCGTCGTGATCGACGACATGCCGAGCCCGGCCGTCGCTTCGCTCGAAGCCGCGTCCCCGTCCGCGCCGCCGGCCAGCTCGGGCAGCGCGTCTTCGCCGGTCCAGACGAGCAGCACCTCGCGCTCTCGATCAAGCGCCGCCGCGGGCTCTGCAATCACCTCGGCGAAGGACTGACCGGGACGCCGCCGCACTTCGAGCACCCGCCCGACCGGATAGCCGGCCGGAAAGACGCCGCCAAGGCCGGACGACAACAGCAGGTCGCCGATCTCGATGTCGGTGCTGTTGGTAAGGTACGGCAGCCGCAGACGGCCGTTGTCGCCGGTGCCTACCACGATCGTCCGCAGGCCGTTGCGCGTCACGATCACCGGGACGGCGTGGTCGGCATCGGTGATGAGCACGGCTTCCGATGTCATCGGCGCCACCGTGACGATCTGGCCCACGATGCCGTTCGCGTCCAGCAGCGCCTGGCCGACGTAGGCGCCGTCCATCGCGCCCCGATTGACATTGAAGCGGTGCCGGTACGGATTCATATCGACCGCGAGAATTTCAGCGACGAGCATGCGGTCCGCGACGCGCGCCGTCGAGTCGAGCAACTCGCGCAGCCGCCGGTTTTCCGTCTCGAGCGCCTCGATGCGCTGCAGCTTTGCATTGGCGTACAACTGATCGCGCCTCAGCTCCGCATTCTCGGCGAGCAGCGCTTGGCGCTCCGCGAGGCTGCTGCGCGCCCACCGCCAGCCGCGCGTCGGCGCATCGACGAGCATTTGCACAGGATAAACGACGAACGACAGCGCTTCACGGAGGGGCTCGAGACGGGGCGTGCGATGATCGACGACCATCAGCGTGCAAGCGACGGCGGCGAGAAGCAGGAACCGGACGCCGAGGGTGATCACCCTGAGCGCGAGCGCTTGCGATGCTGTGCCTGGAGTGCCCATTCGAATGCCGCTCGTGCGGCTGCTCTCCCGAGGTCTCTGTAGCCGTTTAGTTTCGGAACCTACCCGGTTCAGCTCTCCTTCCGGCGGGTCATTCCACCGAAAACGCCGCCGGCCCGTATTCGTCCAGCAGCTCGAGGACACGCCCGCCGCCTCGCGCGACGCACGTCAGCGGATCGTCGGCGACCACGACCGGCAAGCCGGTTTCTTCAGTCAACAGCTTGTCGATATCCGCCAGCAACGCGCCGCCGCCGGTCAGCACGATGCCGCGTTCCGCGACGTCTGCGCCAAGCTCCGGAGGAGTCTGCTCGAGGGCGACTTTGACGGCTCCGACTATGCCTTGCAAGGGCTCCTGTAGCGCTTCCAGGATTTCGTTGCTGTTCAAAGTAAATGCGCGTGGAACGCCTTCGGAAAGATTGCGGCCTTTGACGGATATTTCCTTGACTTCCTGGCCGGGATAGGCGGACCCGATCTCATGCTTGATCCGCTCGGCCGTCGCCTCGCCGATCAGGATGCCGTAGTTGCGCCGCACGTAATTCGTAACGGCCTCATCGAAACGATCGCCGCCGATGCGGACCGACGCCGCATAGACGATGCCGTTCAGCGAAATCACAGCGACCTCGGAGGTGCCGCCGCCGATGTCGAGCACCATCGAGCCGCGCGCCTCGTGCACCGGCATGCCGGCGCCCATCGCGGCCGCCATGGGCTCCTCGACGAGATAGACCTTGCGAGCGCCGGCGCCTTCGGCCGACTCGCGGATCGCGCGCCGCTCCACCTGCGTCGACCCATACGGCACGCAGACGAGCACGCGCGGGCTCGGCCGAAAGTAGCGGGAACCGTGCGCCTTCTTGATGAAGTACTGCAGCATCTTCTCCGTCACGTTGAAGTCGGCGATGACACCATCCTTCAGCGGCCGGATTGCAGTAATGTGGCCGGGCGTGCGGCCGAGCATGTTCTTGGCATCGGTACCGACGGCTTCGAGCACCTTGCCGCCGCGGCCGGGCTCCTCGCGGATGGCGACGACCGACGGCTCGTTCAGAACGATGCCCTTGCCCCGCAGGTAGATCAAGGTGTTCGCAGTGCCGAGATCGATCGAGAGATCGTTCGAGAAATGCCCGAGAAAGCTCTTCAACATCGAGCGACAAACCGCGGGGAGTGGGGTGGCGGGACTTTAGCAACGGGTGGGAGAATCGGCAAGCGACGTGTATATTTTAATGAGAACTTCATCACGGGTGCAGCTCCATGTCCGTTGCCAAGAAAGATATCGACAAGCTGTGTGAGCTCGCGAGGCTCGATAGCGCTGCCGGCGAAGCCGAGGACCTTGCGGAGAAGCTCACGGGCATCGTCGACATGGTCGGGCAGCTCACGGCAGTGCGTACCGACGGAGTGGAGCCGATGGCGCATCCGCTCGAGCGTCCGCAACGCCTGCGCGAGGATGTCGTCACGGACGAAGACCGGCACGAGCTTTACCAGCGCAATGCGCCAGCCGTCGAGAAGGGCCTGTATCTCGTGCCGAAGGTCATTGAGTGACGCGGGCAGGGTACCGCCCTTTTCCGCACCCGCCACGCACCTGGACACTGCGGGGAGCCGCCGCCCTCACCATTCGCCATTAGTGAGCCCTGGGTCCCAAAAGACCCGGCGCGGGCGCTGGGTGTTATTCGCATCATCGAAAGCCAATCTTCATGCACGACTCAACGATCGCACGACTCGCCGATGCGCTACGCACGCGCAAGATCTCCGCGGTGGAGCTGACGCGGCACTACCTTGATCGGATCGCGAAGCTCGACGGCGACCTGAATGCCTTCATCACGGTCACCGCGGATGAAGCGCTGCAGCAGGCCGAGCACGCCGACCGCCGTCTCGCCGATGGCGCCGCCACACCGCTCACGGGCATTCCCATCGTCCACAAGGACATCTTCTGCACCGCCGGAGTGAAGACGTCCTGCGGCTCGCGCATGCTCGACAACTTCGTATCGCCGTACGATGCCGCGGTCGTCGAGCGGCTCGCCGATGCAGGCGCCGTGATGCTCGGCAAGTCCAATATGGACGAGTTCGCGATGGGCTCATCCAACGAGACGAGCTGGTATGGGCCGGTCCGGAATCCATGGGACCGCACGCGCGTGCCGGGCGGCTCGTCCGGCGGTTCCGCGGCCGCCGTCGCTGCGCGGCTCGCGCCTGCGGCCACCGGCACGGACACGGGCGGCTCGATTCGGCAGCCCGCCGCGCTGTCCGGCCTTACCGGCATCAAACCGACCTACGGCCGGGTCTCGCGCTACGGGATGATTGCGTTCGCGTCCAGCCTCGACCAGGCCGGCGTGCTGACCACCACGGCGGAGGACGCGGCGCTGCTGCTCGAGGTCATCGCCGGCTTCGATCCGCGTGACTCGACCTCGCTCGAGGAGCCGGTGCCGCGCTATTCCGCCGAGCTCGACGCGCCATGGGAGCGGCTGAGGATCGGCGTGCCGGACAACTTCTTCGACGAAGGGCTCGACGCGTCCAACGCCGATGCGGTGAAGGCGGCGCTCGCGGAGCTCGAGAAGCTCGGCGCGACCATCAAGCCGTTGCACCTCGATCATATTCATCTGTCGGTGCCGGCCTACTACGTCGTCGCGCCGGCCGAGGCGTCATCGAACCTTGCACGCTTCGACGGCGTTCGCTTCGGCTACCGCGCGCCGGACGCCGAGAAGCTCGACCTCGCCAGCTTCTACAAGCGCAACCGCGGCGAAGGTTTCGGGGCGGAGGTGAAGCGGCGCATTCTTACGGGTACCTATGTGCTGTCCGCCGGATACTACAACGCCTATTACCTGAAGGCGCAGCAAGTCAGAAAGCTGATCAGCGACGACTTCACCCGTGCGTTTCACGAGGTCGACCTGATCGTCGGGCCCACGACGCCGACGGCGGCCTTCCCGATCGGCCAGAAAACGAACGACCCGATCCAAATGTATCTCAACGATATCTACACGATCGGCGCGAATCTCGCCGGCTTACCGGCATTGTCAGTGCCGTGCGGGTTCGTCGACGGGCTGCCGGTCGGCCTGCAGATGATCGCCCCGCCGCTCGAGGAGGGACGGCTGCTGAAGGCGGCGCATGGGTTCCAAAAAGCGACGGACTGGCACCGGCGCGTGCCGCCGGGCTATTGAGGGTGCTAAGGATGGACTGGGAAGTCGTCATCGGCCTCGAGATTCACACGCAGCTCGCTACTGAGAGCAAGATCTTCTCGGGCGCATCTACAGCGTACGGCGCGCAACCGAACACGCAGGCCAGCCTCGTGGATCTCGGCTATCCGGGCGTGCTGCCGGTGCTGAACCGCAGCGCGGTGCTCATGGCCATCAAATTCGGCCTCGCCACCGGTTGCTCGATCTCGCGGCGCTCGGTTTTCGCGCGCAAGAACTATTTTTATCCGGATCTGCCGAAGGGCTATCAAATCAGCCAGTACGAGCTGCCGATCGTGCACGGCGGCACGCTCGACATCGTGCTCGACGACGGCACGGTCAAGACGATCGGCATCACGCGCGCGCACCTCGAGGAGGACGCGGGCAAGTCGCTGCACGAGGATTTTCGCGGCCTTTCGGGCATCGACTTGAACCGCGCCGGAACCCCGCT